>NZ_OY787469.1:2161250-2470000 GCF_963678835.1 uncultured Desulfuromonas sp. | reverse complement strand
ATCGTACATGCAAAATAAAAAAAGAGATGAGGTGGCCCCATCTCTTTTATCGTTCTTGTTACTGGATCTGAGCCTTGGCTTTTTCTACTACGGCAGTGAATGCAGCGGGATCCGTTACTGCAATCTCGGCAAGCACTTTGCGGTCAAGGCCAATTTCAGCCTGCTTAAGACCATAAACCAGTCGGCTGTAGTTCAGACCATTCAGGCGTGCCGCTGCGTTAATACGGGCAATCCATAAGGCGCGGAAGTCCCGCTTTTTGACACGGCGGTCACGGTAGGCATAATTCAGGGCCCGGTCAACGGCTTCGGTGGCACTGCGAAACAGCTTACTGCGTGCGCCACGATAACCTTTGGCCAGTTTAAGAACCTTGTTACGTCTACGTCTCGCTTTGAAACCTCTTTTTACTCTCGGCATGTTGTACTCCTTCTAGTATTAAAATAAGTGACCTCACCTCAGAGTGGGATCACTGCCGGATCTGAAGGGGGAGACAATTGTATCCCAACAGTTCACGGACTTAAGCCGAGTTGCCGTTCCCTATTTGTAAGGAATCAGGCAACTGATATTTTTATGATCCGCGGCATCGACAATCGTGCCGTGACGCAAATCACGCTTACGCTTGGTGGTCTTTTTGGTCAGAATATGGCTGGTAAACGCCTTATTGCGACGGATTTTTCCGGTTCCGGTTTTACGAAAGCGCTTTGCAGCACCACGGTTAGTTTTAATTTTGGGCATCCCCAATCTCCTTCATTGATCAATTTTATGTGCAACACCCATCAGGGTAACACATCTTTATTTCTTGTTTGGTGCCATCACCATATGCATGAACCGCCCCTGCATACTGGGGAAAAATTCAACTACACCGATATCAGCAACTTCATCAGCCACGCGTTGGAGGAGTTCGCGGCCGAACTCGGGATGTGTCACCTCACGACCACGAAACATGATCGTAACTTTGACCTTGTTGCCAGCATCAAGAAAACGACGAACATTCTTCACCTTGACGTTGAAATCATGGATTTCCGTCTTCGGACGAAGCTTGACTTCTTTTACTTCAACTCGAGCCGCTTTTTTCTTGGCTTCGGCAGCACGTTTTTGCAGCTGATACTTGTACTTGCCATAGTCCATAATGCGACACACGGGTGGCTTGGCATTGGGAGAAACCTCAACAAGGTCCAATCCACGATCTGCCGCAGCCCCCAGAGCATCGTCCAGAGACATAACTCCGAGCTGTTCGCCTTCATCATCCACAACCCGAACTTCCCGTGCCCGGATTGACCGATTAATATTTGTTTCTTGCTTAGCTATGGTGACACCTCCTAATGATATTTCGTACTTTCTTCCTGCACAAATTTACAGAACTGTTCCGGAGTCATCGGTTCGAGATTGTCTCCGTTGCGGAAACGAGGGGTGACAGTACCCTGCTCCATCTCCTTATCCCCAATGACCAGCATATAAGGAATTTTCTGCATTTGAGCTTCACGAATTTTGAAGCCCAATTTTTCATTACGCACATCAGACTGCACACGCACACCTGCATTTCGCAGATGGTCAGTAACCTTCTGAGTATACTCCAGTTGGCTATCCGTCACATTGATGACAACAGCTTGAACCGGAGAAATCCACAATGGAAAATTTCCTGAAAAATGCTCAATCAGAATGCCGATAAAGCGCTCAATCGAACCCAGTATGACTCGATGAACCATCACAGGCCGATGTTTTTCTCCGTCCGTACCGACATAATTGAGGTCAAATCGCTCAGGTAGCGTAAAATCGCACTGGATTGTAGCACACTGCCAATACCTGTCAAGGGCGTCCTTTAGCTTAATGTCGATCTTCGGACCATAAAATGCGCCATCCCCTTCATTGATATCATAAGGCAGGCCGGTATCCTTTAGCGCTCCGAGCAAAGCATCGGTTGCCCGAGTCCAATCCTCATCACTGCCGATGGATTTTTCCGGGCGGGTAGAGAGCTCCATTTCAAACTCAAAGCCAAAGATGCCCATGACATCCTGAACAAAGGAGAGCACTCCTTTGATCTCGCCATCCAGCTGCTCGGGAGCACACAGAATATGTGCGTCATCCTGAGTAAAGCCACGCACTCGAGTCAGCCCATGCAGAACACCGGATTTTTCATGACGGTGCACTGTCCCCAACTCAAAATAGCGTTGCGGCAGATCACGGTAGGAACGCATCTTACTTTTGTAGATCAGCATATGCGCCAGGCAGTTCATCGGCTTAATGCCAAAGCCCTGTTCATCAACCTCCGTAAAATACATGTTTTCACGGTAATTCTCGTAATGTCCTGACGTCTTCCACAAATCAGTGCGCAATATTTGCGGGCCTTGAACAATGTCATAACCACGTCGCAGATGTTCACGGCGCTCAAAATCCTCAATGACCGTACGCAGCATAGCTCCTTTGGGATGCCAGATCACCAGACCAGCGCCAGCTTCCTCACTAAAGGAGAACAGATCCAGTTCGCGGCCGAGCTTACGATGATCGCGCTTTCGCGCCTCTTCCAGACGCTCCAGATGTTTTTTAAGCTGTTTCTTGTCGGGAAAGGCCGTGGCGTAAATACGTTGCAGCATCTCGCGTTTTTCGTCACCGCGCCAATAGGCACCGGCAACACTGGTCAATTTGAATGCTTTGAGTTTTCCGGTACTGGGCAAATGCGGACCGCGACACAGGTCGACAAAATCTCCTTGCCGATATAAAGAAACCGTATCAGCGCCCAAATCTTCAATCAATTCAACCTTGAAATCCTCCCCCATCTCTTTAAACAGGGCAATGGCGTCATCACTGCTCATCTCAGAACGGACAATCGGCAGATTTTCCTTAATCACCTCTTTCATCCGTGCTTCGATACGCTCAAAATCTTCGGGAGTAAAGGTATGATTTTCACAATAAAAATCGTAATAAAAACCATCTTTAACGGCCGGACCAATCGTGACCTGAACATCTTTACCGAACAGATCTTTAACAGCTTGGGCCATGACATGAGCTGCCGTATGGCGATAAACTTCCAAGCCCTCATCACTCGAAAGCGTAATCAGTTCCACCTGAGCGTCTTTGACGATCTCTTTTTGAACATCAACCAGCTCACCGTCAACCTTCGCGGCAACCGTTTGTCGTGCCAGTCCTTCACCAATGGACTGAGCAATTTCCATGGACGTTACACCAGCGGGATACTCACGCTTGGAACCATCGGGCAACTGAATCGCAATCTGGGCCATTGAAATCTCCATATACGCAAAAAGGCATCCGCGGGATGCCTTTCGTCTCTGTAAACAGCTTTATGGTTTATGGTAGGCACGGGCGGGATTGAACCGCCGACCCCCACCGTGTCAAGGTGGTGCTCTCCCACTGAGCTACGTGCCTGCGAGCTGTAACGGAGGCAAGTTTTACAAGAACGTCCCAACAATGTCAAGACCTTTTCTTGTGTAATTGCATCAACTAATTTCAACAGCATAGCACAATTGACCAACAAACGGCGAAGTTAACATTTTTCTTGCTAAAAGCAGGGTGCGACAGCTAGACTTGCCAGCTGTAAATATCTTGTTAACATCGTTGTTAGCATCATGGCAAAGCTGTCTTTTCCGAGGTCCGCGTGAGTACAATCATTGAACTAATCCAATCCAGCTGTCAGAAACATCCCAACGCCACCGCACTGCGCGAAAAAAAAAATAAACGTTGGCAAACCCTTACCTATGCCGACCTTTGGCGAGAATCGGACAAAGTCGCTGCCGGTCTTGATCAACTGGGGATCAGTCAGAACAACCATATCGCGTTGCTGGCGCCCTCTTCCATGTGCTGGATCACCACTTATCTCGGCGTTCTTAAACAGGGCGGTGTCGTCATCCCCATTGACAAGGAACTTAAACAGAACGAGTTGCGACATGTTCTTATCGACAGTGAGGTCAATGTCGTTTTCACCGTAGAAAGTTACGTTGAGGATCTGCTTGAACTCCGTAAGAACTTGACCGATCTGCAACACATTGTTGTGATGGACAACACGTTAAATCGTCGCGGGCAAGCCTCTGAGACATTTGCCATTATTGGTGACCTAATCACCGAATGGCACTCGCTGGTTAATACATTGAACATACCGCGCGAACAGGCGGAGAAACTTGAACTTCTGGCCAACAAAACCCACCAGCTTCTCACCTCGGCTTCTCCAACTCTGAGCAACAGTGAAGCTCCAGACCTGTTTTCACCGGGCGCCAACCTGATGAAAGACGCTTTGAAAAAAGGGGTTCTGCTCGATTATGACCAGTTCATCAAGAACAGTACCATTGAACCAGCACCCATCACCGCCGAAGATACGGCCGTGATTCTTTACACCTCCGGAACTACAGGGCGATCCAAGGGCGCAATCCTCAGCCATGGCAACATCACATCCAATGTCAAGGATCTAATCCCCCATTTCCAACTGGATCAACGCATTCACACGTTGTCGTTCTTACCGATCAATCATGTATTTGAGCAAGTGTGCGGCATCCTGCTCCCCCTGGCTCTGGGAGGAACCATCTCTTTTGCCGAATCATTAAAGAAACTCGGAGAAAACCTTGCCGAAGTCAAGCCCACCTTCCTGCTGGGCGTACCGGCAGTTTATCGGATTTTCCTCGACCGCATCATGAAAGGGATCAATAGCAAAAAGGTGTCCAAAGCATTGTACTCTCTGCCGTTGACCCGCACTGTCGTGGCTAAGAAGGTTCGCGAGACTCTCGGCGCTGGAACGATTTTTGTCAGTGGCGGAGCAGCACTTGATCCTGCCGTCGCCGCCCAGTTCAAGGAGCTGGACATCCAGATTTACCAAGGCTACGGCATCACCGAAACCTCACCGGTTATCACAGCAGAACAACCCGGAAAAATGCGTCTCGGAACTGTTGGTCGTCCCCTGTCATCGGTTCAGGTTAAAATTGCCGACCCCAACGATGAGGGCGTCGGCGAGATCCTTTGTAAAGGGCCCAATGTCATGAAGGGCTACTACAAAAACGCCGACGCAACCAATGAAGTGCTCGTCGACGGCTGGTACCATACCGGAGATATGGGCAAAATTGATTCCGATGGCTATCTGAGCATCTGTGGCCGGGTTAAAAATTTGATCGTTACCCCGAACGGCAAGAATGTTTACCCCGAGGAAATTGAGAACGAACTGCTCAACAGCCCGTTTATCCAGGAAGTTATGATCTATGGACACAAAGTCAGCCCAACGGCTGAAGAAGTTCATGCACAAATCTATCCGGATCAGGAAGTGATAGACAGTTATGCTCAGGAGCAGGGCCTCTACCCTCTGGAGCATAAAGCGGTTGAGGGTTTGATTCGCGATGAAGTTTTAAAGATTGGCAAACAACTGGCCGACTACAAACGTGTTAAACGGTTCACCTTGCGTGAAGATGAATTCCCTAAAACAACCACACGCAAAATCAAGCGGTTTGTGGTTGAAGCCGACATTTCTGCAACTGAATAAAAAGAAGCTCTCATCAACGGGAAATTTATAGCTCAAACGGTCGTTGTAGTGTCCAGTTTAGTGCGTTGTTTGTATGAATTCTGTGTCATTTTTTCTGTTGTCAAGGCGTGTCGCCGCAAGCCTGGCCTAAGCCAAGCAGAGAAGACAGAACGTAGACAGCGGTAAAAAGGGCCAGAATTGGGCTAAAGAAAGAAAGAACGAACCAAACAGGACACTAGGTGGATATTCAAACGGATAACACGCACTAACAGCCCAGCTTCATTTTCTGCTCAAAGCACTTGCTGGTTGCATGTATAAAGAACTCCGACTTATCCCCCCCATAAAGAGAATCCTACGGCTGCTGATGCAGTTCATCCATCGGATGTTCAATTCAGTCCAGAAATCACGGTGATAGTCACTTCTTTTCAAACGCTCGCCAGCACCACTTCGACTATGGCATTTTTTACAGTCCTCTTTGAAAAAAATTTTCCTGCAGCCCAAGCGACACCGGCACAAGCAGGCTGAACAACACCAATCGACAGAACAAGTCCCTATTCAATACAATGCTTTTTAAGCATAATTCCAACAAATAGGATAGAAAAAACGAACAGTCGTTTTTTTCTATATATTAGTCCACAGATTACGCCAAGGCGGTTTATTGGCCGTGCAGGCTATGGAGCCCATGGACGGGCGATCAAAATCAAGGGGCAGGTTTTCAAATACTTGATTTTATAAGCAAGATGAAAATCACATTCTCGGCTTGCTTCGTTGGAAAATCCCCGGACGGGACTTTTTTCAACATCCCGCTAAAAAGCCCCGCAAAAATTGCGGGGCTTTAAAATCGATTTATGCTACACGGTGGGGGTGTTTAACCACAACCGAGACGGGTATGATCGTCTTTAGCATATTTATGAAAGTATTTCAGAAGGTTGTCTTTTTCCTCATCCGTTAACTGGCCCCAAGGGCCTTCATGCTTACCCTTTTTTTCTTCAGCAAAATACTTGGTCCACTTCGCTTTACTCCACTGATTCAATTTGAGCCGTTGCGCCTCACCGCCCCGCTTGTGGCAGCTCATACAGACCGATTTGTACGTTTTTTTACCGGCGCGCCAGCCCCTAGCGGCAAATGCGGAGCTGGAAAAAGCAACCAGGCAAAAGATACACAGTGTGACGAACAGCGTTTTTTTCATATCGGACTCCTTGCGCGAAGTGTGGGGGAAAGTTACTCATCCTCAGCCAGGTGGAACGTATCAACAGAACTAAGAAGAACAGTTGACTGTTCTGTCAGTCCGGTTGTAATGGCTGCAGAATCTTTAACCTGTTTCAATGTCAACTCTGAAATTTCAGACACTTTTTCCATGGACTGCTCAACGTTATTTGTCATCTCTAGCTGCTTGGACGATAACGTTGAAATCTCGGTGACAACGCCTTTTGACTGCTGAATGGCTTCCTGGATCGCATGGAAGGCCTCGCCGGTATCTTGAGCAAGTCGTGTCTGAACTTCAACAGTTTTGGTTTCTTCTTCCAGTGACGCTGTGACTTCACCCGCCTCCGTCTGGATCGATTTGATAACACCATTAATCTGCTTGGTCGCTTCTGCCGATTTGTCAGCCAGACGTTTAATCTCATCGGAGATAACCAAGAAGCCTCGACCTTGTTCACCGGCACGGGAGGCCTCGATTGAGGCGTTCATCGCCAAGATGGTGGTACGTGTCGCAATTTCAGAGATCAATTGGGAAATTGTACCGATTTCCAGCAGACGTTCGGAAAGCGATTTCATCTTCTTGTTGATCACCTGTACGGTGACACGAATTAACTGCATCCCTTCGATGTTATCGGTAACCAGATTGCTACCACGTGCGGTAACGACGTCAACCTGGTTGGATGTTTCTTGCGCCTGGGAAGCCTTTTCAGAGATATCCTTTGCAGCAAGGGCGGAACTCCGGACTGCCTCGATAGCCTTTTCAACCTGATCGGACTGCGTGTCAGCCCCCATCTCCATTTCGGAGAAAATCTGGATCAGATTCTTGGTCTGTTTTCCTACGTCCTGAGCATTTTGACGTGTGTCCTGAAGCAGGTCCGACAAACTTTCGATCATCAGGTTATACGCGTCGGCAATCGAGCCGAAAGCATCCGCCGTAACCGGAGCTTTGAGCGACAAGTCACCATCAGCAGCCTCGCTAACAACTTCAAGAAAGTTGATCAGATTAAGCTGGGTGGACTCACGTTCGGAATCGGCAATAATGGCGTCTTTGTACTGCTCCAAGGTCTGATTAAACATCAAAGCCGTGGCAGCAATTTCATCTTTTGGCTTAATGTCAACCTCAGAGAAGTCTCCCAAATTAATGCGCTCAATGCTGTTGCGCAATTCACGCAGCGAAACAACCATCCGGTTGTTCCAATGGGTAGACAACATAATGAACAGCAGCAACAGTAACAGTGACGCTGCAGCACCACCATAATAGATGCGGTCTTGATCCTTGAGTTGATGATTAAGTCGGATCTGTTTGACAATCATTTTACGCAGCTGGGAAACATCATCATCCAGTTCACGCACGTTCTGATTATAACGCGCATACATCGGAGCAAGACTTCTCACTGAAGCCCCCTCCTCCAATTGCACCATTCCCTCTTCAAGATCAACGGAAACTTCAGAGAAAATAACGCTCAGTGTCTCAGTCATGCGCTGAAATTCAAGGCGTTGCGTTTCCGCATAGGCTTCCAACCTGTCAAGCAGATCCTGCAATGCCATGAGATGATCAAGAACAGCTTCAGAACGCCTGTCAAATTCGTCCGGATCATTCTTGATGGCGGCCAGAGTCATATTACCTTCAAGAACCTGCAAGCGTGAAAAACCACGTGTCAGCTCATCGGTCAAGGACAGCTGAGCGATATTTTCATCCGTTTGAAGCTTGGCCTGGTTGGTCAGGTAATAGTACACACCCACACTCATCGCCAGGACCAGCACGACCAGAAAGGACAACGAAGTAATACTTCGACCCGTAATCTTTTTAATCGTTAGTGGCTTAGCAGCAGTTTTCGCCATAATGAAACGGCCTCCCTTTAGAAATCAAAAACAACACAACCTTAAATCGAACAAAGAGTGTATTCGCGAATCATGCGAATCAGAGATTCTTCGTCGAATGGTTTAACAAGATAGTCTGAAGCACCTAATTTAAAAGCCTTTTCCTGATGATTTCCACCAGAACGCGATGTAATAACAACCGTTGGTATCATACACAGGTTTTCACGACGACTGAGTTCACTGAGCAGCTCATAGCCATGCATTACCGGCATTTCGAGGTCTGTCAGAATCATATCGACCTTTTCATCTTCCAGGACTTCAAGAGCTTCATGCCCATTGGTTGCCAGCAGAACCTCAACGCCATGGGCCTCAAGAATCATTGACGCATATTTACGGATACTCAGTGAATCGTCGACGACCAGGACACGTGCTGATGCTGATTTCGCTCCAACACTTTCGACGGGTTCAGGAACGTCAATACTCTGGGCGCTTTCAAGGACCTGTGACAATCGTGTCGGGTTAATAGCCAGCCGCACATCCCCACCACCGGAAACACTGGTTCCGGAAAAACATGGCATTTCCGCCAACATGGTACCAAAAGGACGAATAACGGTATCTTCCTGACTGATAATCTCTTCGACCATCAACCCAAGTCGCGATCCCAAGGTGCGAACAAACAACACACTCTGTCGTGACGCATCGGTTACAGGAATATGGAAGCGCTGGCTCAGATCAACAACCTGATAACTTTCATCCTGACGAACAACCTGACTATCAACAATCTCAAGACTGGTAACTTCTTGAATCTCCTCAATCAAGGCTGACGGAAGGATAAAAAACTGATTACCGAGACGAAACTGAATGACATTGATAATGATCAAAGACAGTGGAATCTGCAAAACAAACTCCGTCCCCTCCCCGGCAGTCGTACGCACATCAACGGTTCCATTCAACGCCGACAGGCGATCAAGAACCACATCCATACCTACGCCACGACCGGACGTGTCATCCGCTTCCTCCTTGGTGCTGAAGCCGGGACGGAAAATCAGGTCTATCAGATCCTTGCGATCCAGTTTATCCTCTTCGGTAACCCATCCCAATCGAATGGCCTTGGAGCGCACTTTTTCCACCTGAATTCCCCGACCATCATCAGAAATGGTAATGGTCGCCGTTGAGCCACTCCGACGAGTAGAGATTTTGATCGTTCCCGTCGTTGGTTTACCCAACGATTTACGCTCTTCAGGGGTCTCCAGGCCATGAGCAACGGCATTACGCAAAACATGCAGAAGTGGATCGAAAAGACCATCGATGATCGTACGTCCCAAGCGGGTATCGCCCCCCTCGAGAACGAGATCCACTTGTTTATTGTTATCTTTGGAGAGATTGCGCATTGAACGGCGAAAACGCTGATAGAGATGATCAACCGGCAAGGTGCGAATTTCAGAAATGCGCTCTTTCATCTCCGAGGTCATCCGGTCAATCGCTTCAACATCAACACTGACCTGACCGAAAAAACTACGGATTGAAATCACCGCTTCGTTGATGTCATTACTGATCTCCTGCAGCTTGCGCGAGAAAAGATTTAATTCATCATAGCGGTCAAACTCCAGCTCATCAAAATCAGAGATCGTTGTTTCGGAGCTGCCCTCATCCCCTTTTTCTTCCGGGTTGGTGTACTCATACCGTTCAGAAAAGGCCGTAACTTCGCGCAACAGGCGCTCCCGCGCAAAATCAATTTCCTCTTTCATGGCCTCAACAGAGCCAAGCTGTTCAAGAAGATGAGTCTTGGTGATGGTCATTTCACCAAGAAGATTCATCATCTGATCAATCTTATCAACACCAACCTTCACGCTGTTGCTTAACTGCTGCGCCGGAGCCTCCTCCAATTCAGCAATGGCGACTTCTTCATAGTCGCCAGCCTGGGCGGCCTGCAGGGATCGACACGCTCTTTCGGCGGACGCAGCTGCAGTTTCACGATAATCAGGCAAATGAGTCATCTTCAGCATAGTGCGCATACTGTCAAGAGATGCCAGCATCACATCAAGCAGCAGATCGGAAGGGACTACACTGCCCGCTTTGAAATTTTCCAGAAGATTTTCCAGTTCGTGAGAAATTTCGCTGATGGAATTAAACTTAAGTAGCGCTGAAGCTCCTTTGAGCGTGTGGGCAGAACGGAACAGCTTATCCACCAGAGAGGCTTCGACCTGTTGCGCTCCACGCTGTTCCATTTCGAGCAGTCCCGATTCGAGAATTGTTAAATGCTCGTCAGCTTCTTCGAAGAAAATACTTTTTGCAGACTCAGAAATAGCCATCTATGAAACCTTCACACGGTGTTCATCAATAAATGCAACAACATCAATTTCATGGCCGGCCGTTTTGAGATTCAGGTTAGGTAACGTATCGCTGATAAATGCGACTTGATCACTCTCCTGACCGGCAATCACCAGAAAGAAGTTTTTCGGCAATACCACGTCACGCTGTTCCAGAGCGGATAGATCGATCACCGGAATCACGTTGCCGCGCTGATTGATCAAACCGACAATGTAGTTGGGGCCATAAGGAAGGTAAGTGATCGGCAGCGATTCTGAAATCTCGAGAACATGTTCAACCGCAATAAAATACTGACGACCACCAAGGTAAAACCGGCAACAGACCGGTTTGACAGCCTCCTGCTCATCTTCAGTTGCCTGATGCAGCTTCATCATAAAGGGCAAGGCAAAATCATTGATCAAGTCACTGCCCTGATCCTCAATCAGGCTGTTTGCCCCTTCGGTAAACTCACCAAACTCCTGCTCTTCCGGTTCCGGCGTCCCTCTTTTGGCACAATCAAGCAGTTCTTGAAGTTTTTCATACCACTGGCGGACCTGCTGTACGTCGGACTCGCTGAGCGACAATCCCGAATCATTGAAGTGATCAAGAAAATTTTCGAGACTTTTTGCCGTATCACTGGAACGGGTACGTTTGACCAGCCCGGCCGTTCCTTTAATGGTATGAGCTGCCCGCCGGGCGTCTTCAAGGATGTCAGCATCAATAGCATCGTCCTCCCAAGCAGACAGTAATTTATGGATAAGCGCCAATCCTTCTTCGGTTTCCTCAATAAAAATTGGCAGCAAACTATCCTGATAATCAGACATCAAAACCCCTCATTTATATGAGCACATCCGACACCTCATGCAAAGAGGCGCATGGAACATTACAAGAAATATCGCGAGGTTCTTGTTACAAAATGACCAACAGATTTCTATCGCGCTGAAGCCAATCCGGCCTGATACAAAATCTGACAACTTTTGCGCACCATTTCATCGTCGAGCGTGCTCTCTTCACAGACCTGACCAAGGGTTTTCGTCCCATCCAGCACCAAGGTCAGCGACTGCTCTTCTTCACTGAGCAGCCCCTCTTGAGCCGCTTCAAGACAGAGGGGCAAACGGGTCACAACAAGATCATCCCTGGTGAATTCATTGCGCAAGAACCGCTCACGTACCCCTTCGAGAAGAACCTGATACATAGGGATGCGGAAACTGATATCTTCAAGATTGAAAGGCAGGTCGTCTTTTTCCAGAAAAAAATTGCCACTATGGGTGTTGATCGCCGTATTGAGAGCATCCTGAGCATGCTGGCGCAAGTAATACATCAGATCATCTTCACTGATCAGTTCTTTCTCAACCAAAGCACGACCGATGGGCAAATTATTTTGACGCGCTTCCTCAACAACACGCTGTAGGCCCAGCATGTCACAACTAAAGCGATTATCCTGGCAGATCAGATCGGTCAAAAAGCGGTGTTTGCCCTTCTGGCTGGCCGTGGCAAAAACAAATTTGCCGTTATCGATAAAAATTTCAGCAAAAGTGTCATTGGAAAAAATCGACAGCCGACCACTTTGGCGGGTATTGGCACAAAACGTCAACAGCTCCGGAAGGTCCATACGCGTCAGATCCCCGGAGAGAATCAACGTCTGGTGTTTAATCAGACCTGTCTCTTTCAAGGTGTCAGACATCACGTTTTTCATCAGAACCGGAAAATCTTTCTGGAAATAACGTCTCACCACCTTGTCAAAGCGGTCGTTGAGAGAATCAAGTAATTTATCAATATCTTCCGGCGCCCCACTGAGTCCACTTAACGAGCCAGATTGTGCTGATGGCGACTCAACAGCAGGTTCCCCCCTCTGTTCGGCGACAGACTCACCGCTGACTTCAGCACTGACTTCTCGGATCTTGGCCACCAGATCTTCCGGCTCAAACGGCTTGGTAAAATAATGAACAATGCCAAAACTGGCTTCAAAGGCGTGGCCAACAACCTCGCTTTTCGATGAAATCAGAATGACGGGAACATCTTTAAGATTATCGTCTTCCCGTAACATTTTACAGAACATATGCCCATTCATCTTGGGCATGACGAAATCAACCAGAACCACAGAAGGCAGGTGCTGCCTTGCCATCTCCAAGCCTTTTTCGCCATCCTCGGCACTCAAAACTTCATAACCGTTTTGCGTAAGGACCAGCTCGACCAGACGACGAACCGTGGGAGAATCATCGACAACGAGAATCGTTTTTTTATCTTCAACAGACATATTTATCGCTCCTTGCTTCTGTAAATCGTAGAAAAATTACTGACGAAGAATATCCATCGCTTTAGCTAAAGATACCTTCATCCGATCAAATGCATCGGCAAGAAGTTTAATCTCGTCATTGGTTTTGACTTCAAACTCGCGATCAAGTTTTCCGCGACTGATATCTTCAGAAACATCAACGATATGTTCGATGGGACGAACAACACTGCCGACAATGAAACGGTCGACGGCAAACAAAACCAAAAGGAAGAAAATACTGAAGGCGGCAGAAAAATAGCCGATACGGGTAATCGCCTGATCACGAACGGCTTCCAAAGGAACATAGATGAACCGCGCACCGACAACATCTCCCTCGAGGTAACCGTAACCGGAATGGGAACCGTATTTCTCAACCTGGCTGGGATGTGCCACCTCAGGAACATCGTGGCAGGAGATACAGTCGGAACCGGCAATCAACGGCTTGGCAACGGCATAAAAACTGGTCCCGTCACGGTCGGCAAAACCTTTCCACTCTGAGTACTCGCCATCTTCAAAACCCATAATGACGTTCTCTTCCAATTCACTGGCAAGACTTTCAGGATTGAGAGGATTGGGCGAAGCAAAACGGAAAATATACTCGGGATATTCTTCCTGAATATAGCGGGCAACCTCGGTAAGCATCAACACGCCAACCCCGCTTTCAGGAAAGTAGGCGTCTTCGGGAACCAACTCTTCGGCTTTGGGACGGATCACGTTATGCAGATAACGGGCAGAGCTGGACATCACCGCAGCAAACAGATCTGTTTTTTCCTGGGCTTCACGGATCGCATCTTTTCGTAGCACGTAAGCACCACCGGCGATCGCCAGGACAAGCGAAACCAGATAGACAATAGCAAGCATGACAACAACACGCTTACGAATGGACATATTCTTCAGCATAGTTCCCTCCCAAAAGTTGCAACTGTCACAACAGCTTAAAATACAAATTTAAGAATGATTTGATTGAAATTCCTCACGCATCGATTCGGGGATATCAATCAGTAACTGCTCTAGAAGTGCGGTGTAAATTGCGGCGTCAATGGCTTCACCACGAACATATCCGGTCGTTTTGATGAATTTCTCAACGATGACGACCCCAAGAGGTCCGACAATATCGATATAATCATTCATCAGGCGCAACACGACATCACCCGGAATGGAACTGGTGACAATGTGACGTGTTTCACTGGAAACGTTACTGGAAACGTCACCACTTTCTTCACCGACCAGCTGTGCAGTAATCGGAGATTCCAACCGTTTGCGAGGAGAAAACCCCTTAATAAAGTTGGCTTCAATCAACTCTTTACCAGCGATCTCAGCCAAAGTTTCTTCTGGAGACAGGGTTCCGAGTTTGATATAAACCGCTTCTCCATTTTCAATGGAGATTTTGCACAGATGGGTCGTATCGGCAAATTTCAAGGCAAGTTGGCCGGTACCCTCAGCGGCAAACTTTCTGAAGACCGAAGCCAGATCCACTAGGCGCCTCCCAGATATTTTTTGACTGCGATCAGAATTTCAACAGGCTCATAGGGTTTGGTAATATACTCATCCGCCCCTTGTTTTTTCCCCCAGAACTTGTCGCTCTCGCCAGACTTAGACGTTGTCAGAATAATTGGAATATCTTTGAATTTTGGATTTTTCTTTAGAGACCGGCACACCTGAAAACCGTTTTTATTGGGCATGATCACATCGAGAATAATAAGATCGAACGGCTCGGCCATTGCTTTTTCTTCTGCCTCTTTACCGTCAACAGCAGTCACAATGGAATGTCCGGTCCCTTTAAGGGCATCGAGCAAAAAAGCCATTTCAGTTTTACTATCATCAGCAACAAGAATTTTAGCCATAAATATCTCCCTAGATCGGTAGCGTGGTTTTCCTTACTCCACTAAGCTTTGGAAGCAAAGAACAGACCAACTCACACATAAAGATTAATTAAATAAAAAAACTCATAGAATCAATAACGTTGAATGGATAACACCATCACAGCAGCAGAACAGTGACGAAAAAAAAGCCCTAACTGCTCTGATTATCGCGATATCACGGACTCGTTACGGCGAATAGACTAACACATTTCAACCGCGAAGTTTTGCGTTTTTTCTATAAATCAAACAGGTTGGACGGACAAAGAAAGGAACCGAGAAAACCCTGTTCCGAATGAAACAGGTTAAAACAAAAAAGCACTCAGGATATCTCCTGAGTGCTCAGTCATTATATTTGGTCGGGGCGAGAGGATTTGAACCTCCGACCCCATGCACCCCATGCATGTGCGCTACCAGGCTGCGCTACGCCCCGACGAATAACGATGCGGATTGTCCAGTATTTGGCGGGTCAAGTCAAGAGAAATTATTCGATTTTTTCTATTAGAGACCGCGCCGGTCAATAACACGATTGGCCTTACCCTCATGACGTGGCATGCTCGACGGTTCAACCAGTTTCACTTTGGCTCCCACTCCGAGCATCGACAACAATCGTTTCTCCAATTGCTCGACAAACGCCCGCTGCTTTCGCATCTCATCAAAGAAAATTCGCTCGTTGACTTCCACCTGCACTTCCAGCGTATCCATGGTGCCGACACGATCAACAACCAGCTGGTAATGTGGCTCACAGCCATCAACCTGAAACAACACTTCTTCGATCTGAGTCGGGAAGACGTTAACCCCCTTGATGATCAGCATATCATCCGAGCGTCCCATGGTTTTTGCCATACGCACGTGGGTACGACCACAGGCACAGGTTTCATATGATAACTGCGTGATGTCCCGTGTGCGATAACGGATAATCGGAAACGCTTCTTTGGTGATACTGGTTAGAACCAGTTCGCCGGCAGCGCCGCGCGGCAGCACTTCGCCGGTTTCCGGATTGATGATTTCTGCAATAAAATGATCTTCAAAGATGTGCATACCGCATTGATGCTGACATTCACCGGCAACGCCCGGCCCCATCACTTCGGAAAGACCATAGTTATCCGTTGCGATAACGCCCAGCCGCTTCTCGATTTCACGGCGCATCTCCTCACTCCACGGCTCACCACCGAACAGACCAACCTTAAGGGAGAGGCGGTGAGGATCAATACCCTGTTTCTCCATCCGGTCTGCCAGAGTCAATGCATAGGACGGGGTACACACCAAGGCGCTGGACTGATAATCCTGCATGATCATGATCTGCTTATCGGTATTACCGCTGGAGATGGGAATCACCGAGGCACCGATCTCTTCGGCACCGTAATGCAACCCAAAGGCTCCGGTAAATAAGCCATAGCCGAAGGCAATATGAACAATGTCATCCGGGGTCACTCCAGCAGCGGTCATGAAACGTGCCGCCAGATTGGTCCAAGTGTTCAGATCGTTGCGGGTGTAACCAACCACAGTCGGCTTGCCCGTCGTGCCCGAGGAGGAGTGAATCCGCACCACCTCGCGCATCGGCACGGCAAACATACCGTAGGGGTAATTGAGCCGCAAATCTTCCTTGGTGGTAAACGGCAACTTCGCCAAATCTTCCAAGCTGCGCACGTCCGAGACATTCAAGCCCAGGGCGGCAAACTTGTTTTGATAACAGGGAACATGGCTGTTGACCCGTTCAAGAGTCTGCTGCAGTCGTTGCAGTTGCAGCGCCTCTAATTCATCACGCGACATGCATTCATGCTCGCGATCCCATATCTGAGTTGTTTTTTTCATTACAGTCTGGGTCATCATCCTGTCCAGTTACATGGTGTAGACGCGGTCTCCTTCAAGAACACGCACGCCATTTTCAGTCAAAACGGGAATCGCGGCCTCGGGATCATCAAAGCGGAAAATGATCACGGCATTTTCGCCACAACGCTCAACAAAGGCGTACATGTACTCAACATTCACACCGCCCTTATCAAGCACCTTGAGAATCCCGGCCAGGCCCGTCGGGCGATCCGGCACCTCAACCGCGACTACAGCGGTCTTATTGACGGTAAAGCCCTTCTCCTTCAACGCCTGCTTGGCCACATCCGTTTTATCAACGATGAGTCGTAAAATACCAAAATCAGAGGTGTCGGCCAGAGACAAAGCACGAATATTCACACCACTGTCACCCAACGCCTGGGTAACTTCCGCCAAACGACCCGATTTGTTCTCAATAAAGATGGAAATCTGTTCTACTTTCATTGGCACTCTCCCTCAACAGGATTACAGATTAGCCCTGACGACGATCAATAACCCGCTGCGCCTTGCCTTCGCTGCGGGCGATGGTCTTGGGCTCAACCAGGCGTACTTTACAGGTAATGCCGAGCAGATCTTTAATGTCCTTGCGAATCACGGCACTGAGCTCCTGCATCTGTTTCACTTCATCGGAGAAGGTCTGCTCATTGACCTCCACCTGCACTTCAAGACTATCCAAATTTTCCTCGCGATCAACAATCAGCTGATAGTGCGGTGCCACACCATCGATACGACACAGAACACTTTCAATCTGCGACGGGAAGACATTGACGCCGCGGACAATCAGCATATCATCGCTGCGACCACTGAGTCGCTCTATCCGAAGATGGGTACGACCACAAATGCAAGGCTCGGAAATAATTCGGGTGATATCACGTGTCCGGTAACGGATCAGCGGAATCCCCTCTTTGGTGATGGTGGTCAGCACCAGCTCACCTTTTTCACCATGGGGCAGCACTTTGCCGCTTACCGGGTCGATAATTTCCGGGATGAAGTGGTCTTCCCAGATATGCAGACCGTGCTGGGCTTCGATGCATTCAATACCGACCCCAGGCCCCATGATCTCAGACAGGCCATAAATATCGATGGCCTTAATCCCAAGTTTTTCCTCGATTTCGCCACGCATTGATTCACTCCACGGCTCAGCGCCGAGAATACCAACCCGCAACTTCAAATCAGCAATATCAATCCCTTCGTCAGCCAACGCTTCGGCCAGATACAGGCTGTAAGATGGCGTACAGGTGATCACCGACGAACCAAAGTCCTGCATGATCATGATCTGCTTCTTGGTGTTGCCGCCCGACATGGGAATGACCGAGGCACCAAGGCGTTCCGCCCCATAATGGGCACCAAGACCACCGGTAAACAGGCCATAACCGTAGGCGTTGTGAATTACATCACCACGGCTGGCGCCGGAGGCCATGAAGGAGCGCGCCATTAGCTCCGACCAAGTGTCGATATCCCGCTTGGTGTATCCAACCACCGTCGGCTTGCCGGTGGTGCCTGAGGATGCATGAATACGCACGATCTGGTCCAGGGGCACGGCAAACAAACCATAGGGGTAGTTGTCGCGCATGTCCTGTTTGAGAGTAAACGGAAGATGTTGCAAATCATCCAGCGAACGGATATCCGCCGGAGTGATGCCCGCCTTATTGAAGCTGTCGCGATAAAACGGCACCATGGCATAAACCCGTTCAACCGTCTGTTTCAAGCGAGTCAACTGCAGGGCTTCAATCGCCTCGCGCGGTAAAGTCTCAAAATCTTCATTCCAGATCATGCGTCACCTCTTTTTAACCATTGACAGTTACGCGGCCTGACGACCAAGTTCAAATGCCCGCAGGTTTTCTTCGAGAAACTTTTTCGGAACCATTTTACGAATCGCCTGTTGCCACAATTCAGCCGTCAGATCCAATTTTGTCGATAAAGCTCCGAGTAAAACAATATTGACAGTGCGCGGGTTTCCCGCCTCCATAGCCAGAGCCAGCCCGTCAACCACTTGAGACTTTTCCACCTGTTGGCAGATCAGTTCTTCGAGGCCCTCGGGATATCGTTCCTGACCGGTCGCCACCGACGGCGGCATCAATTTCAGGTTATTGGTAATCACCGCACCGCCCTTTTTCAACAACGGCAAGTTACGGTAGGTTTCCAACAGCTCAAAACCAAACAGGATATCCGTCTCCCCTTCCGGGATGATCGGCGAATGCACGTGTTCGCCGAACCGAACATGTGAAGAGACGCTGCCGCCACGCTGGGACATGCCGTGAATTTCATTCTTTTTCACATCATAGCCTGCCAGCATCAACACTTCGGACAACACCTCACTGGCCAGCAAAGTTCCCTGACCACCCACACCGGCCAACAGAATATTGGTTACTTTAGTCATGGGTCACCTCGCTATATGCATCAAACTTGCACAGTTGATCACAGATCCCGCACCCAACACACAACAATGGGTTGACATAGGCTTTACCGCGTTCGCCGGCATCCGGTTGCCATTCAATGGCCGGGCAACCGATTTTCAGACAGGCCTTGCAGCCGGTACATTTATTCGGATCAATGACCAACGGCGCTTTACGTTGTCCCACATCACGTTTGATCAGAATACACGGCGCTTCGGTGATCACGACCGAAGGCTCCTCGCGTTCCATCTCCTCCTTGATCACCTGACGGGTTTCCTCAAGATTCCACGGATTGACTTTGCGCACCGAACGGATACCAACGCTGCGACACAGTTGCTCCAGATCAACCCGAGCACTGGGATCACCGGCCAGGGTAAACCCGGAAGCGGGATTTTCCTGGCGACCGGTCATAGCGGTAATGCGGTTATCCAGAATGATCAGTGTGGCTGTCGAACCATTGTAAACCATGTCCATCAAACCATTAATGCCGGTATGCAGAAAGGTGGAATCGCCAATCACGCCGACAACTTTCTGTTTGTCCGGCCCGGTCAACACTTTGTTCAGACCGGAAGCATTGCCGACACTGGCCCCCATACACACACAGGTGTCCATAGCCGACAACGGCGGCATGAAACCAAGCGTGTAACAACCGATATCGCCGGTCACAAACGCTTTAAGGCGGTTCAGAGCATAGAAGACACCGCGATGCGGACAGCCCGGACACATATTGGGCGGACGGTTGGGCAGATCAAGGCTTGTTTCATAAGCCGGTTGTGATTTTTCCGCCAGCAAGGCATCACGCACCCGTCCGGGAGTCAATTCACCACAGATCGGCAGCTTGTCTTTACCGATAACGTCAATCCCCAGCGCCCGGATCTGATCTTCGAGAAACGGTTCCAATTCTTCAATGACATAGAGCGTTTTGAAACGACGGGCAAAATCCTTAACCAGTTGCGTCGGCAACGGATAAACCAGGCCCAGTTTGAGGACCGAGGCCTCGGGCAAGACTTCACGGGCATATTGGTAGGCAATGCCGGCCGTAATCACGCCAACATCACTGCTGCGCTCTTCCACCCGGTTGAACGACTGGCTGCATGACCATTCAGCCATCTTCAGCAATTGCTCCTCAACCACCACGTGGCGCTTGCGGGCGTTGCCCGGCAACATGACGAACTTGGGAGGGTTGCGCTCCAGACTCGGCTCAGGCAAACCGGTGACCGGTTCACCGGTTTCAACAATCGATTTGGAGTGAGAAATACGCGTTGTCGTGCGTAAAAAAATCGGCGTATCAAACTGCTCAGCGGCCTCAAAGGCCAGCCGGGTAAAATCAAGACATTCCTGACTGTCCGACGGTTCAAACATCGGCACCTTAGCGGCCCGGGCATAATGGCGGCTGTCTTGCTCATCCTGCGAAGAATGCAACTCGGGATCATCGGCAACAGCCAGGACCAGTCCACCACGCACCCCGGTGTATGACAGGGTGAATAACGGATCGGCCGCAACATTAAGGCCGACGTGTTTCATGGTCACCAGGCTGCGAGCACCGCCAAAACAGGAGCCGATCCCCACTTCCAAAGCCACCTTCTCGTTCGGTGCCCAGGAAGAATCAATGGAGGGGTAATGGGCTGTATTTTCCAGAATCTCGGTACTTGGCGTCCCCGGATAGGCCACCGCTACCTTGACCCCGGCTTCGAACGCCCCACGGGCGATCGCTTCATTTCCAGATAAAATTTCTTTACTCATGCTGTCCTCTCACTCAAGCGTTCGATGGATTCAATCACTACGAACATTTCAACTAAACGCCGACTATAAGTGAACGCCGTTGCGGTGTCAATCAACGGCTGCTAAAACAGTACTTTGCCCCCAGGTACACCAGAAAACACCTTGCAATAATCCAGCGTCGCTGACGGTCATAACGTCGCGTTTAAAAAGTTCAAGAAGAAACCGGACAAACTGCACTCCGGCAAAGATGGTTTCACCCCGCCCCGCTTCAATTCCCGGCAACAGTTCGCGTTCGGCAGAGGTCAAGGGAGCCAGCCGACAGCTCAAGGCATCAAGTTTGAGAGCTTCAAGGTGAAAGTTGTTGATTCTTTCCGGGCAGTAGTCCGTCATTTTCATCTGTGCCGCAGCCAGGGTTGTCACCGTACCGGCAGTGCCAACCAGAACCCAATCGCGCTGCACAGCGGGCCACAAACCAAAACCACGTAGATCGTTGACCAACTGGTCGGCACACTGCGTCATCCGTTGATGCGGATCGTCGCAGTCACATAAGGAAACCACCCCGATGCGATAGCTGCTTTGAAAACGCAACTGACCGCGCTCAACACAGACAAACTCGGTGCTGGCTCCACCAATATCAAAAATAACCGCGCGTTGCGGAGGTGGGCGCAGCGCCTGCAGGACACCATGCGCCATGTAGAGCGCTTCTTGCTGACTATCAAGAACCTCCAGATGCAACCCGGTCCGTTTTTCAAACAACGTAATCAATTCTTGGCGGTTATGTGCGGCACGCAACGCTTCCGTGCCAACAACGCGGATGTCTCGCTGACCAAAATCGACGATGGTCGCAGCAAAAGACTCCAACACCGCCAGAGTCGCGCAAAGCGAAGGGACGGACAGAGCGTGATGTTCAGCAACACCTCGTCCGAGATGGGTGACCACATGGTCGTAGTGGCGACGTACCAGAGTATCCTCAACCAGATCGGCAATCAACAGCCGAACGGTGTGAGAACCCACATCAATCACAGCCGCCACTATTTTTTTCCGATGAGGGCTCGCGAAACGCTATGCGTATGATCACCGATCTTTTCAAAATTGTGTAACATATCGATGAAGATCAGCCCCGGAGTCACCGAACATTCGCCGGTATTGAGGCGGGCGATGTGATTCAACCGCAGTCGCTCTTCTAGATCATCAATACGGTTTTCCATAAACTGGGCTTTTTCACCGATCGTGACATCCTTGCGTTCCATGGCTGCTTTGACAAAGGCAAGAAATTCGCGAGTGTGTCCGGCCAGATCATCAAACTCGCCCATAGCCATCTGGGAGAAGTTGACCCGTTCCTCCATTTTTCGCACTCCGAGCTCCCACAGGTTTTCACAGTAGTCGCCAACTTTCTCCAGATCATTAACCATATGCATCAACGAGGAGATCTCTTTAGATAATTCTTGAGAGATGGGCCGCTGGGAAACCGCCACCAGAAAATCGATGATCTCCTTTTGCAGCAGATCGATGAGATCCTCTTTTTTGCGCAATCCCTCAAGCATGCGGCTATCACGGGTCCGCATAAAGCGCAACGTATCATCAAGACATTCAAGGCACAGCTCGGCCATGCGGTTGGTTTCGGAACGCGCCTGACTGATGGCCAGCGGCGGTGTATTGAGGACACGATTGTCAATATACTTGAGATGGAACTCCACCTCAACATCTTCACCGGGAACCAGTCGGGTTGCGAGTTTAGCCAACAGACCAACCAACGGCAAAAAAATCAGCACATTGAGCACATTGAACAGACTGTGGGTATTAGCAATATGGCGGGCAATATAGGGTTTGTCGCCCACGGCCATCATCAGATCATGCGCCTGTTGCTGGGTGGTAATAACAAAATCGGCGTCACCGGGTGTCAGCCACTCGATAAACGCCGTAAAGTAAGGAAACAGAAGTAACATGTAAGCCACGCCGATGACATTAAACAAGAAATGCGACATGGCGGTGCGTCGCGCCGCGACGTTGGTTCCGATGGCCGCCAGATTGGCGGTAATCGTAGTGCCGATGTTTTCGCCCAGAATCAGTGCCATGCTGCCTTCAAACGTCAGCAAACCGCTGGTGGCCAGAGCCAGAGTGATGCCGATGGTGGCGCTGCTGCTCTGGACAATGACTGTCAGCACAGCGCCTACCGCCACCGCCAGCAGGTGATTATCTCCTACCAGGGTGAAGATGTGGCGAAACTCTTCGCTGGTCTTGACCGGGTCGAACGCATGCTTCATCACCGACAAGCCATAAAACAAAATGCCGAAGCCGAGGATAATTTCGCCCATGTAAACCCAGCTTTTACGCTTGGAAAACAGTTTCAGGCCGACCCCCACTCCAATGGCAGGCAGGGCGAATTTGGTAATCTTAAAGGCGATCAACTGCGCCGTGACCGTGGTGCCGACATTGGCACCAAGCACCACCCCGATCGCCTGAACCAGCGACATCAGACCGGCATTGACAAAGCCGACCACCATGACCGTTGTGGCGCTTGACGACTGGATAATCGCCGTGACGGCCAGTCCGACAAAGGCAGCGACATAGCGATTGTTGGTCAACGCAGCAAGAATCTTGCGCATCCGGTTTCCGGCGACCTTTTGCAACCCCTCCGACATGATCTTCATGCCAAACAGGAACAATCCCAGACCACCCAACAATCCAAACAGCAAGTCCTGGCTCAACAACGCCGACATAACAAACCTCCACGATCCGTTCATTCCGCCCGAGACTGAACGAACCCCGTGCTTCTACAGCGCCGCCAGCCACTTGACGAGACGCCATGGAAAGATGAGTTTTTGATGAGTTTTACTGACAAAAAACGTTGCGAATATAACCGAGGTGTCGCTGTTTGACAACCGCAAAAAGGGTTAAACTCATGAACGTCTCCCCTCCTGTTAATGCCGTCTGCAACAGGATCGGAAACCGGGGATCAATAAACAATCAAAACGGGATAAAAACAAAGAGATGAAACCTGTGGCATGACAGACAGTTCTGCCACAGCGAAAAGTCTCTTGCACTCAATCGTTACCTAAGATGTGTGAGATTCAACAAAATCCGCCAGGGCGTTCAACGTATCCAGTGCTTCACGGCCGGTGTCTTCCCCACCGATGCGCACATTATAATGACGCTGCACAGCAACAACGATCTCCACAGCATCCAGCGAATCCAGCCCCAGAGGGGAATCCGGACCGATCAACGAGACCTGCGGATCGATCAGATCAGGATACTCCTCCTGAATATGGCAGGCTTCGATAATTAGATCTTGTAACTCACGATAGAGTTGTTGACGACTCATGACACGTCCTCCCTAAAAAAATCAACAGCGCCGACGCAAGCCGCGCCAGGCAAAAAAACAACAGACAATAAAGCAGATCACCAACCGCAACAGATACGGCCAGGTTTCAGCCAAACATCCACCGCGCAACACGAGAATCTGCATGGCTTCCATCCCCCAGCCCAGCGGCGAAATGACACTGACGTGCTGCATCACCTCTGGCATCAGATAGACCGGGATCATGATCCCACCAAGGGCGGCAAAAATAACAATGGTCACAGCTGCCGTCAAGCTGGCCTGCTGACTGCTGCGGGCATAAACACCGAGCAACAAACCAAAACCGCAGGCCGCCAGAGCAACACATAAACTGACAACCAACAAAGACGGCACCTGGCCGTGAAGATCAAGATGGTCGGTTCCCAACAGGGGTAACAGCGTCCGACCGACACCAAGCATCAATGCAAACTGCACCAGGCTGATCATCAGATAAGCCACCACTCGGCCGACCAGAAGCGGCACCATGGAACCGGGGATCAGCTGCAGACGGACAAAGACTCCTTGAGAGCGCTCCTGTAACATCACCGTGGCCAGCGGCAGAACAATAAAAAACAGTCCGAAGATGGACCAGGCTGGAACATTGTGCTGTATCGACGTGGGCATGGTAAATCCCGCTTCGCTCTCCAGCGGAGCCACCATCATTTCGCTGGACTCAACGCTCACATCCAACTCAAGCGGATGTTGCGCCAGTGCTTGAGAAAACATCGGTCCCAATTGCACCGTCACATAATGTTCGACCCGTTTCGGCAGGTAGCGCTGAAAGGCCTCAAGGCATAATTCGGCACGATGGCGGCGGACAAGTTGATCGATCAGACCGGTCAATCCGGCACGCAGGCCGCCCTGAACCGCCGGATCAAAGGAGTAGAATAACGATGGCATTGCGCTGTCTTGAGATGATGCAGGCGAGAAAAGCTGTCGTCGAACCTGACTGTCCACCGCCTGCTGCAGAGAGTGGCTCAGCTGAGGCGACAGATAGACCCCGAATTGATAATCACCCCGTTCAACCTGGCGTTGCGCTTCGGCAAATCTAAGATCGTCAGTTGCCACAGAAACGCGCACGTCTCCCTGTTGCTGCAACTGACTGATAAACCACGGCCCAAAAGTGGACTGATCATGATCAACAACCAGCACATCAACAGCGGCTGCTCCCGATGTTTTAAGAATATTATCCTGAACCAGACAGACCACCAGCACCAATGCCACCGGCATGATAAACAGCACAGCCAGCCCCCCGCGGTCGCGCCGCAGCAATTGCAGTTCCTTGACGATCACCGCCCACAGTTGCCCGATCATATCAATCCCTCAACTGCTTGCCGGTCAGCTTGAGAAAAAGATCCTCAAGATGAGCACATTCCGGATGGTCAGCCAACAGAGCATCAACCGCCCCGGACACCACTTCACGCCCTTCGTCGATCACCACCACCCGTTGACACAGTTGACTGACCTCCTCCATGTAATGGGTGGTGTAAACCATGGTCATGCCATTTGCATTGAGTTGCCGCAGGTTGGTGAGAATCAAGTGACGCGACTGCGCGTCAATGCCGACGGTTGGTTCATCAAGAAACAGGATTTGGGGCTGGTGAATGATTCCGGCAGCCAGATTGGCCCGCCGTTTCATGCCGCCGGAAAAGGTATCAATGCGCCGCTGGGTGACATCCTCCAGTCCGGTCATTGTCACACAGGCCGTCAGGCTCTGCTCAAGGTGGGTACCGTTCAGACCGTACAACCGTCCCCAGAAGCGCAGATTCTCAGCCAATGTCAGGCTGGGGTACAGTGCCAGATCCTGTGGAACCATACCGATCAACCGGCGAACCGATTGCGGCGCTCGCAGCGCATCCACCCCATGAAGGGTCAACGTGCCGCTGTCGGGACGCATCAGCGTCGATAGCATGGAGATGGTGGTGGTCTTTCCGGCACCGTTGGGTCCAAGTAGAGCAATCAATTCTCCGGTCTGTAACGACAGATCAATGCCGTTTACCGCAGGAGAATTCTGGCCTCGGTAGTGTTTGACCAGTGAGGAAGCCTCTAGCGCCAGGCAGGTCATCCCTGTTTCAACTTTCGCTGCACGTCCTTCACCACCAGTCGCAGATCACGGTAGAACGGTTCCTCAACATCCGCCTGATGAGCAACCTGATCAGCCAGAGTATCAAACGTGATTGAATCATCACGGCCCTTACAGCGCCGGGCGGCATTCACCGCCAAATCACGCCAACCATCACCGATCTCGGTCAACCGTTCGGCCAAGCCGCTCAACGCCTGATGATCGTAGAGTTCCGCACATTCCTGAAGGAAGGCCGCATAGATAAAACGGAAGCCAGCGCCACCGGTGCCAATCTCCTCCTGCATGCGAATCAGTTGCGCCAGACAGGAAATGGCCCGGCGCGTGCCGTAACGTTGCTCCCATTGACGCATACTCTTAGCCAAAAAACGCATGCCGCGAATGCCACCCACCGGCACCGGAGCCTGCATGTCGCGACAGACGATTTTCATGCCGCGCAACGCCGGTTGACGCAGATCGGTTACCTGCGGCGGCTCTTTCAAATAATAACAGCGGCCACGTGGTGCCAGAGCGCCCTGAGCAAAGCGGGCTTTAACCAGATCATCGGCCTCACACCACACCAGCTCCGGCATCACCGGATCACTGATCAGATAGCGAGACCCCTCTTTACCAATCACAATCAAATTGTGGGCATTAAAATGAAAACGTAGTGCCGCGGGGATATACGGCAACCAGAACACACTGGTCTGAACGCCAACAGCAACCCCTTCGGCAAGCAGCCGGTCCAGATCATCCATGGCCTGCTGTTGACTGCGGTAACGTTGTTGATGCACCGGGCAATGCAACCCCTTGGTCACCCGGCTGAAAATGCCACCCGGACGGCAGCGATAGGTGGTCAACGGCAAGCCATTGAGTTTGACAAACGGTACATAGCCGAAAAACAGCCCACCGCCAAGGCCGAAGGCCATGGCTTCTGAAACAGGCAATCCGGCATGGGTCAGCAAATTGGCCACCGCGCCACTTTCACAATGCGCCGATTGGCGATGAGGAAAATCAACAGTCATTCTTGCTCCTCATCCGCCATGGGCAATTGATCCTGTTCGGGAACTTCACGCAGCTGCTCTACGGAAATATTGAACAACCCGGCGTAACACTGTCGGTAAGAGGTGGACAGGTTGTCAAACACCTTGGGTTTCAGGTGACGACGCACCCGCCAGCGGGCTATGCCCGAGTAACGAGACAACAGAGCAACATCCATCTGCGCACGGGTCATATAATAGGCAAGAGGACTCATCTCGCCCTTGTCAATTTGGGCGCGCACCAGTTTCAACTCCGCCTGAATATCTTCCCACGCCAGACGATTGGCGCAATTGACCGGCTCCCAGCCGGCGCTGGGCGTCAGGCAATAGCGCCCCTGATCGTTCAAGGCATAACTGACCACTTTTTTGTCGTCCAGAACACCCTTGTCCTGGGGTACTTCCTTGTCTCGCATAATTTCTAACGTCCCTTCCCAAATCCTCGGGTCACCCGAACGGCACCAAACTGACCGTCTGCACCACACTTGATGCTGGTCACCTGACGGATCGGTGCGCACTCTTCCTCTCGGCTACTCAGTGCATGACATTGCTGGTCGCGCACCATGAGCGCAGCAGCCACCAGATCAAAGGCCTGACCACAGGGCAAACTGCCGTAAACATGACTGCAACTGGTTTTCGGCGTGCCGATACTCTGGCGGTACCAACAGGCACTATGCCGCTGACCATCGGCACCGAGCAACACCGGAGAACGCTGAATCAACGCATCGCCGCCCGACTCGACATGACCGCCACAAAGAGCATCAATATAGCCATAGCGTGCTTTTTTCGGATCACGACTTAAGACCAGAAACGCCGCCCCCTCGCCGGGGATCGCCGTCTGTTTATCGAAAGCAAACGGCTCGATGCGTTCAGGCACCGGCTCATCAGCAAAATAACGGCCATAACAGTAGTTGAGCACGGCACAATGTTCATCAACACCGCCGACCAGCACCGTATCCACCCGGCCCTGCTGCAACCAGCATACGGCATTGTGCAACGCCGCCGTTACCGACATGTCAAACTGACTCAAGGTCAGGTTGGGCCCATGAATGCCCAACTGCATTGACAGATAGGCACCGGCCACATTGTGTACCGAGTTGGAAAATGCCGTCGGTGACGCGCAGTGATCACCATCCTCCAGCACTGAATCGAGAAACCCAAAGGTGGTGGCCGCAGCCCCGTAACCGCTGGCGACGATCACGCCAACCTTCTCCCGTTTGTCGGCATCAATTCCGGCATCGGCCAACGCCATACAACCACCGAGCAACGCCAGGCGGGAATAATGATCAAGGCGGCGCAGAGAACGCTTGGCAACAAATTCATCCAGACCATCGGTTTTGGCGAAAAAGGCCGGGTAATAGGCCTGCCCATCGCCATGGCACTGGTCGAGTATCTGTGGTCGGTCTGTTTCCTGCTGAAGGGCGCGGATAAAGGCGTCTCCCCCCTGACCAAAACCTCCGACACAACCGATCCCTTGAATTGCAACGGGTTGAGAAAGTAGATTCATCACACCACCTCCCCGCGCTCAAACACCAGCACGGCATTGTTACCACCAAACGCCAGTGATTCAGACAGCGCCAACGAACTATCAAACTCATGCACTTGCGTTACCGGCACTGTCGCCAACTCATCATCCATGGTCGTAAACCCGGCACTGGCAGGAATTTTTCCCCGCTGTAAAAACCCGAGGACAAAAGCCGCCTCAATCGCCCCAGCCGCGCCGAGGGTATGGCCAGTGTAGCCCTTGGTGGAATGAAACGGAAGTCCTTTGAGACAGTCACGCAGCACCAGACTTTCCACCCGATCATTGTCTTTGGTCCCCGTACCGTGGGTATTGACAAACCCCAGTTGCTTCGGTTGCACGCGACTGACACGCAATGCTTCGGCCAGCGCCTGCTTGAGGCCTCGCCCCTCCGGATGTGGTGCCGTCAGATGCCAGCCATCAGTACCGCTGCCATAACCGAGAATATAGCCCTGAGCCGCAACCTGGCGATGGCGGGCACTGGCATCCGATTCGAGCACCAACACCCCGGCGCCTTCGCCCAAGTTCAAGCCACTGCGCTCGGCATCAAACGGACGACACAGCCTTGTCGAACTGATCTGCAACGAGGCGAACCCGTTATAGGTGGTACGACACAACTCATCCGCACCGCCAGCCAACACCACATCGCACAATCCGCACTGAATCCACGCCGAAGCCAGTCCGATGGCATCCGTGCCCGAGGAACAGGCATTGACAATGGTCTGAGTCGGACCGTTAAAACCGAAATGACGACTGATCACCGCAGCCGGATTGCTGCCGAGAAAACGATTGATCGGTGTCATCTCCGGCGACTCTCCATCACGGTAACCGGCATAAAACGGCTCGTTGTTCATCGCACTGCCCACCGTGGTGCCCATACACACCCCGACCCGCAGACCACGTAATGCCTCCAGAGACCACCCCGATTGGGTCACGGCCTGCCCGGCGGCAGCCAGACCAAGGCGGCTGGTGCGCAACATGTCACGCTGACTAACCTGCTCAAAGTCGTCAGCGATGGAAAACACCGGATAGACATCAGCGTGCGTGGTCGTAAATCGTAAAGGATCACCACCATGGCGCTCGCCGCCCAGCATGGACGCCATCGCTTGTTCCAAGGTGTTGCCCGCTGCACTCAGGCAGCCGATTCCGGTCACCGCAATGCGATTTGCCATTTATTTACTCCTGATTGGCTTCGATGAATTCAGCCAAGCTGTTGATGGATTGCAGAGCCGGACGGCCCTCTTCCATATCCTTAATCTCGACACCAAAATGCTTCTGAACCAGCACCACCAGTTCAACGGCATCGAGCGAATCCAGGCCGAGGCCTTCACCGAACAACGGCTCATCGTCGGCAATCTCTTGCGGTGTGATATCCTCAAGGTTGAGATCTTCAACCAGAATATTTTTGAGTTTTTCCTTGGTTGTCATAATGTCTCCTGTTCAAAACGGTTGATTCCACTAACTTATTTACAGTCATCCCACATATCAAAGAAATTGTAAAACTGATACGGATTTTCCCGGCAATAACCGGCCAGGGCATCCGCATACTGTTGCACATAAGGTCGATAAGCCTCGGCTTTGCGTCCCAACCCCTGTGGCACGCGAATCTCGTCGATCAACTCCATTTCATAGCGATCACCGGCGCTTTTACGCGTCATCATCACCACAATCGGTGCCCCGGTAGCCGATGCCAACTGAAACGAACTGAACGGCAGCGCCACAGCTTCACCGAGAAACTCCACCGTCACCACATTACGCTCATGGGGCGGCAGCCGGTCGCCCATCACCGCCAGAATCATGCCCTGTTTCAACACCCCCATCATCTCCAGAGTGCCACCAAGGAAACCACGTGGATCAATGGTGCGATAGGGGCATTCCTGTTCGGCATATTCGTAATAGTGCCGCTCCAGACTGCCGTCATCCTGATGCATCACCATATGCACCGGCTCTTCAAGAAAGTTCAGCGCCGACATAGCCACCTGCCAACAGCCGACATGCGACATCATCAGGATCATCCCCTGACGGCGATTGCGGATCTCCAGCAATTGCTCCCGTCCGTGCAGGGCCACCTTGAGCCGGTCAGGCCCGAGCATGCCGACCACGGCCCGATCGACCAGCACCTTGCCGAAATCGAGGACCATCCGGTAGCTGTGCCACCACAGGCCATCTTCACCGGCCTCCACAAAGCGCCGCTTGAGGTATGGTCGACAACTGCGCCGCACCTGGGGGCGAAACAGAATATAAAAGGCGACGACAAAATACAACAGTGCGTATGCCGCCCGCCGTCCGCCACTGCGAATCATCACATAAAACGCCTGATAACCCAGCTTTGAGCCAAGGGGCCGTTGCACCTGTTCGCTGGTTGGTTCAGCCAATTTTTCACTTGTCTGTCCGGTCATGATTCCCCGTGCTCCGAACACGTTTCTTTAACGGTTTTATCCATATCGCCTACCAGGCCCACGGCAATGACATACACCAGTCCACCCACCACAACGGCCAGCAGCGGTCCCACCAGCAAGGAGCCGAGAAACCACTCATAAACCCGCTCCAGCGCCTGGGCGCCGAGAGTCTCCAACGTGATGTCCGTCAGCCAGCGACCATGGCGCAGATAGAAGCCCACCTCGATACACAGCGCCGGCACCAGCGGCGGCATGCACAGATTCCCCGCCGCAACAGCCAGATAGCGGTTGAGGCCGAGAAAGCCGGCAACAAACAGCGTCACCACCGTGTGGCAGGCGATCAATGGCAATGCGCCGAGCAACACTCCCACGGCCATGGCCAGTCCGATTCTGGCCGGGGACACATTCTGCGCCAGCAACTGACGCAATGAACTCACAGGCCGTCGCCAACTGAACGGCGGTTGTTGTCGCTTGACCAGCCGTTTATGCGGCCAGGGCGCAATGGAACGCAGGCACAGCCGGGTATTGAGCCACGACAGCCGCAGGTTGTCCGTCAATTTGTTAAAATGAGACACCCGCGCCTTGCCCGGCGCATAATAGACCTGAATCGGCACGTCGCGCAGCGGCACACCGGCCCAATTGGCCTTGACCAGTACCTCCACCTCAAACGAGTAGTGGCAATCACTGAAGCTCAAATGATCAAACACCGCCACAGGATAGGCTCGATAGCCGCTCTGCACATCGCCCAATGTTTGACCGGTCTGTACCCTGAGCCAGAAATTGGAAAACCGTCGGCCAAACCGTGAGCTGCCCGGAATATCCGCGGCAGTAAAATCACGCAACCCGACATGAATCGCCAGCGGCTCCTGTTCAATCGCGGCAAAAAACCGCGGCAGATCTTCAGGAAAATGTTGCCCGTCAGCGTCGAGGATAATCAGATGCCTCATTCCCTGCTGTTTGGCATACTCCGCCGCCGTCAGAATCGCCGCTCCTTTGCCGCAATTGTGGTTGTGTCGCAACACCGCAACGGGCAAATCGTCAATCAACGACGCCACAGCATTCTCACTGCCGTCATCCACCACCAATACCTGATCGTGTTGCTGCAGACAGCGCTCCACCACGTCACGCAAGGTTGCCGCGTGGTTGTAGACCGGAATCGCCACCAGGATTTGAGAACGGTCCGTCACTCCCGTCACCTTATCACCCCTCATCGCCCAGCCGTTTCCCTTTGCGGGCAAACGACAGGAATCCGCCGAGATTGCGGACAAAGCGCCCCCAACTGTGCGGTGACTTCCACAACATGGTCACATAGCCCCAGATCACATCATTGCGGCGAAAGTGTTTCTTGTAAAAGGTCAGAAACAGCTCTTCGAGCTTTTCCTCACTCATTCCGTGGGGAATAAACTGGAAACGCATGCAATCCATTTTGGCCCAGTCTTCGTCAAACACACCCAACTCATGGATGTTTTCGTAGAGCGGCGAGCCCGGAAACGGCGTAAACTTGGCAACATTGAGATCATCAATGGGCAGTTTGAGAATGTACTCAATACTGCGTCGCACACTCTGTTCACTCTCACCGGGCAGGCCGACCATCATCAACCCTTTAACGCGAATACCATGTTTCTTGATCAGACGGATGGTGTTGGCCAACATGTCAAGATCGGGATTCTGACGGTGCTGGGCCAGCAACTCGGGATCACCGGTCTCAATGCCGAGGCTCATCATCCAGCAGCCCGCCCGTTTCATCAACGCAATCAGTTCATCATCGACATGCTCAGCACGGATGGCGCAGTTAAACGTCATGCCGAGGGGCTGGTCAATCATCCGCTGACAGAAATCGATCACCCGCTGGCGGTGAAACGTGAACTGATCGTCATAAAAGTTGATATGACGGATATCGTAACGCTCGCGCAGATGCTGCAGATGACGGTACAGATAATCTGCAGAGTTGTACCGAAACGTGCGCCGGAACACCGAGCGGTCACAGTAACTACACGCGTACGGACACCCACGGCTGGAAATACAGCTGGTGTTGGGCGCTTTGGGATAATTGAAAATCGGCAACTGATACGCCTCGGGAAACCCCTCCAGCTTATCGTAAGCCGGAAACGGCAGAGCATCCAGATCGAGTGCCGGTTCACGGTAACCGTTGAACACCACTTCGCCGTCATCAGTGCGACACACCACGCCTGAAAGGGCTGTATAATCATCGTTGGTGGCCGACGCCAGTTGATAGAGGGTCTCTTCCCCTTCACCGACCACCAGGGCATCCAGCTGCGGATAATCACTGAGTAACGTCTCTTTTAACGCCGACACATGGGCACCACCGGCTGCCACTTTAAGCCCGGGGCAGGCATCACGCGCCAGTTCGGCAATGCGCACCCCGTCGAGAAAACTGGAGGTGGTGCAACTCAGCCCCAGCCACGCCGGACGGTGCTGACGCACGTAGTCACAGATCGCCTGATCCGAGTCGGGCCGCGCGTAACAGTCGATGATATCAACCTGCAGCCCCCGCTCCATCAGGTAGGCAGCGATACTGGCCAGACCCAAAGGCGGCATGATATTGGCCAGCCGCGATACATCGTGTCCGGCCTGGCCACTGGCGTAACCAAGGGGATGTACCAGCAAAACCCGTTGTCGATCCAGATCAGCGTGCACGGCGTCTCCTGCGGCCCGGAGTGTCAAAACGGATCAGATGATCCCACAAAATTCCCTTGAAACCGAAATTATTCATTACCGCCATCTTCTCCTGGCCATCCGATGGCGGGAAGATGCGATCACGGCGGCCATTGAACGAATCAAGAATCATCTGGTTCATCGGCTCAACCTCAATGTGCGGTGAAAAATAGTAGATCGGCTTGATCAACGACGTGCCCGGCTCAATGACCTGATCAGCAACGGCTCGCTCCAGCAGGCGTGACTTGGGTAGAATACGGATGCCGGAAAAAGCAAACACCACACAGTGCTCCAATTTGGCAATATTAGACAGCCCTTCAGCCACCGTGTCCGGCGTCTCATTCGGCCCGCCGAACATGATGAAATGGGCGCAGGGCACCTGCTCGGCAATGGCCGCCTGCTGACAGGCAAGCACTTCATCAAAGCCAAACCCCTTATCAAGTCCGGCCAGGGTGGTGTCACAGGCGGCATCGGTTCCCATCTCCATGGCATACAGCCCGGCACGTTTCAGCAGTTGCAACACCTCCCGGCTCAACCCCTGAGGTCGGAAAAAAGCACACCAGCGGATGTCCAAGTCACGGCGTACCATCTCTTCGGCCAACTCAAGATACAGGCCTTGCGGATCGTTAAAGATCGAATCGGTGAAAAACACCGTGCTGGTGGCATGGTCGCGTTTAAGGCGGGCCAAATCCTCGACCACCGCGTCCACCGGCCGTGGCCGAAAACGGTGGCCTTCCAAACCGGGATAGGTGCAATAGACACATTTAAACGGGCAACCACGTTTAGTCTGTAAATTGATCAAACCACTGTGCTGCTGGTAATAGTCGACAAATTCCGGAACCAGCAACGGGTGACCCATCTCATCGCCCTGCAACGGTTGATTGCCACAGGTGATTGCCTCGACCTGTTCACCACGGCTGATCCGGTCGATCAACGTTGGTACAGCCTGCTCACCTTCGCCGACCACACCATAATCGGCACCGAGGTAGCTGAGAATCTCTTCAGGGAGAATGGAAAATGCCGGGCCACCAACGACAACCGGAGCCGAGCTGATGGTACGAATCGTTTCGATCAACCGTTTGGCATCCGTGAGATACCAGTTTTTATCCGAGCTGAATGAGTCGACATTGTCGATGTTGCGCAACGACAGGCAGACCACATCCGCATTAAACGCTTCCAGATCTCCCTGCAGACGACGACAGTCCTGGTCATACACCAGAAAATCAAACTGCCGCACCTCGTGTCCCGCACCATCCAAAGCACCGGCGACAATAGCCATGCCCAGCGGATACACCGGATACGGGTCCGTGGAGATGTTGGAGGAGATCAGAAAAACACGACTCATGACGCGGTCCTGTTGAGATTGAACTGACGCTTACGCTTGGCATCGTAGCGACGGTATGTGCCGTCATCCATCTCACGGGAAATCACTTGCTTGAACAATTTACCCATTTTCAGCTGATAGCCACCGTCGGCGTTGAAGGTATCCCAGGCGTAATAGAACAGATCCTGCAGGGTGTCCACGGACATCTGCTTCGGTTGAAACACCACCTTATCCGCCGTGTAATCCCCCCAGCCGTTATCGAGCAGACGGCCCTCATTTTCCAACTGGGCACGGATCGGCGAATGGGGGAATGGCGTGAGGATGGTGAACTCGGCCACATCCAGCTCCACTTCGATGAGAAAATCGACCAGACGCCGGATATCGTCAGCACTTTGATCATCGGTGCCGAGAATGATGGTGCCTTCGACGCCGATGCCGAAATCCTTGAGCCGTTTGATGCGGTTGCGAATGACATCCGACGTGTCAAACACCGCTTGATAGACATACCAGGCGCCAGCATCTGCAGCCGCCTTAAGCACATCATCGTCATCAAGCAGTGGATGAGACACCCACTTCTTTTTGAGCGGCTTCATGGCCTCGAAAAGTTCCAGAAGCCACTGTTTGTCCTGAGCCATGGAGTTATCGACAATGAACATGCGGTTATTGGGAATCGCCTCCATCTCGGCGATAACCTTTTCAATGGGCCGGGGGCGGAATTCATGACCGCCGAGATAGCCGGTACAACAGGGAAAACATTTAAACTTACAACCACGCGAGGCATGCACCAGATCGAGCATCTGGACGCCACGGTAGTTATAACAGTTACGATCAAGGATCTCGCGGCGTGCCGTCCCCACCAGTTCGATGGGCGGATGTTGCTGCAGGTAGTTGTACACCGGCTTGAGTTCACCACGCTCAAAGTCGCGAATCACCTGCTCGGTACGCCCTTCCGCTTCACCGATAAACACACAGTCGGCATGCTGCTGCACTTCTTCGGCGTGCAACATGGTGGCAATGCCACCGAACATCACGGGTTTTCCACGCTTGCGATACTCGGCCGCAATCTCAAAGGCTCGCGGCAACTGACAGGTGAGCATAACAGACAGCGCCACCAGATCCGCCGATTCGTCAAAATCCAGGGTCTGGACGTTTTCATCGGTAAAGCTGACCTCAACATCCTCGGGAATGGTCGCGGCAAACACCACCGGTCCATGGGGCGGCAGGTGAAACTCGGTTTGCCGTTCCAGCTTGGCCCAGCGCGGATAAACCAACTTCATTTTCATCGATTGTTCTCCCTTTTTGTTCCCTTTATGCGTTCATTCGTTATCGTATCAGCAGATGGACGCGTTCAACGCGAAGCCCTGCTGTTTTGTCCTATCCAACGACACTCCCGGCCCAGTCACGACTTTAGTCGTGTGAGCAACGCCATGGCACAGGCAATGGGCTGTCCGGACAGGGACAAGGCACCAGACGCCTCACGTGTCAGGGTCAATTGTGCAGAAGGTGCCGATTTATCCACCACCAGAAACAAACTGCCCGGTGCCTGCAACACGCCGTAGCCATCGAGATCACAAAACCCGACCACCACGGCTTCGGCCTCACCGTTATCCAGCAGATCAAGCGCATTGTCCACCACAGCCAAACCGTCCGGACGGCAACTGTTAACCACCTCACAACAGCCGGTTAATCCGAAACGTAAAGCCGCCTCACCAAGAAAGGTATTGGACAAGGTATAGGCAAACAGCTGTGGACTGGCCAGGGCGCCATGCTCGGGAATCACCGTGGTGAAATAGTCGCAATCGGTCTCCAGACAGCCGCTGTAGGTTTCCGCCAAAATGGCCACCGGCCGCTTCTCCTGCCAGTGGTCCATACCGGCATCCTGCAGGGCCAGAGTAATGCCGGCCAGACCCAGCCGCGAAAACGGGTCCATCCGTCCAAAACGACGATCCGGTTTATCAAACAGATCCTGGCGCTGCAGTTGCGGTAACGTACCGGGACCAAATCCGGAAAAACCACTGCTGAAACCGCGACCGAAACCATAACTGCTCACCCAGCCGAATCCGGCAATGCGATAGCGGTTCATGTATCCCTCCGTTGCAGCAACAGGGCGGCATTGACGCCGCCAAAACCGGAATTGGTCGACAACAGCACATCGCCACTGAAAGGCTGCGGCACATTCTTCACCCGTTCACCGGCCAGCGGTTCAGCCTGTTCCAGGCCACAGGTGGGCGGCAAACTGCGTCGGCGCAATGCAGGCAACGCCAGAGCCACTTCCAGACCACCGGCGGCCCCCAGGGTATGACCGAGGGCTCCTTTAATGGAATTGATCGGCAGATGCCGGTCACCAAACAACTGATTAAAAGCGGTCAACTCCATCATATCGTTGTACACCGTGCCGGTACCGTGGGCGCTGATGGCCGCCACGTCATCCGCAGCCAGTCCGGCGCACGTCAGCGCCTGTTCCACCGCAAGGATCAGTCCACAGCCGTCACGGGCCGGAGCGGTAATATGGTTGGCATCATTGGCAATGCCCCAGCCACACAAGTGGATATCCGTGGGCAGACCATGTCGGAGGGCAGTATCCTCATCCATCAACACCACGGCCGCCGCTCCTTCTCCCAGGGTCAAGCCACTGCGTTCAACGTCAAACGGTCGACTCGGCAAACGCGACAACGCCTGTAACGCCGAAAACCCGGACAAGACAAACTCACTGACCAGGTCGGCACACACCACCACAACACAGTTGGCCCGGCCGTGGGCAATCAACGCAGCGCCACGGGCGATGGCCTGAGTGGATGACGCACAGGCGGCATTGACATTTTGCCCCGGATCAGCGCTGCCCAGCTTATCCGCCACCCAGCGGGTCATGGTCACCGGCAAACTGGCTTGCAGTTGCGCGGCTTCGCGGCCATCGCGCTGGCCCTGTTCCAACAGGTCAATCGCCCCTTTGGTGGTTGCGGTAAACAGACGGGTCTCTTGCGGCAACTGCGGCAGTTGAGCAAGCATCTGATCGAGCAGCGGATACAGCCGTGAGCCAGTGGCATCGGCGGCCAGGTCCGGGACACAGGCCGCCACCTTGGCCAGATAATGGTCAGTATTAAATCGGTCCACCTCGGCGATTGCCGAGCGCCCGTCGCTCAAAGCCTCCCACGTGGCATCAAGGGACGTTCCCAAGCCGGTCACGGCGCTGCCGTGGGTAATCACAACGTTTTTCACAGGGTTCCCTCTTTCCAGCGACGTAAAAAATCCTGATAAAACGGTGGTGGCACCACCAGAATATTATGATCGGTATCCAACAACATCTGGACACTGTAACCGCGTGTGACCACCTGTTGTTGTTCATTGCGTAGAATAAATTCAAAGTTCAACCGCGCCGCTTCCGTCCAGTGCCACAAACCTTCGATGGTAAACCACTCCTCAAAACGCAACGGCTGAACATAATCAATGTGCAATTTCTTAATTGGTGCGACAACGCCTTGAGCATAGAAATCCATATAGCCCAAACCGTAATGCGCTCCGAGAGCAACGCGAGCATCTTCAAAATAGCTCGGATATCGGCCATGCCAGACAATGCCTACCGCATCCACTTCTTCAAAACGGACGTGACGTTTAACAGTCAACGTCAGCGGAGCTGGTGCCTGTTCGATTACTGGAAACCACCCTTTTTTTGCCATAAACCTCTATCCCCTACGCCAGCGTCAGCCAGAACGTCGATGCCAGTTCATCATCAACCAGCAACGCCGCATCAATCACCGACTTGCCACGCACCGTTTTGGCCGTACACCGCACGACAATGCGCTCCTGTGGACGCAACTGCCGATGGAACTTGGCCCGTTGCATGGCCAGCGGCGGTTGGGAGACGAGACCAGCCTGTTCGGCAACAATCTGCGCCATCAGGACCTGGATCACTCCCGGCACAATCGGATAGCCGGGAAAGTGGCCGCTAAAACCAATAAACGCCTCACTGAGAACAAAGCTTTGCTCTGCCGTGTCCTGTTCGATGCGCAGGTCAGTGCAGCTCGAATGGAGTATCTCATTGCGTACCGGACTGGTCATAACTGTCGCACCTCCTCCATCCACAGGGTCAAACGGTAGTTTTTGTCGTCAAGAACAATCATCGTCGGTGTCCGCAACATTCCTGAATCTGAGTCATTGAAATAATCCACTTGCCAGTTTTCATCGTCTGTCGCAACTCGGATGGTCTGCAAACGGATCGGATCACCGCCAAACGTAAACTCTGCCCCGCTTTGCGCATCTGAAACCAGTCGATACGGCTGACCGTCACAACGCGGCTGCAAGCGATCGCCTGCCTGGGGCTGCGGTGTTAAGAAAATCCGCCGGACACTTTCGGCTACGACCTTGGGCAATTGCGGATGTTCTTCCAACAACGGCAAAAGATAGTTCAGGGACATATCCTCACCGGTCACGGTCACGGTCACGGTCACATCGAACAATTTCACTCCCATGCTGTCCATGGCCACCAAACGCGCCTCATGCGCAGCACAGTCGATACGCAATACACCCTGCAATGGGATCTCCCGCCAGGGCAGTTTCAGCACACCACTTTGCCGACACAAATAACGCTGCGTGCCGCTCAACCAATGCTGAGTCACCAGTTGTAACGGACTTAGGCCTTCACTGACCGCTCCCGAATGGGGAGGTAGCGTGGGACGACCGCAGGCGGTCAGGACCACAGCGAGCAACAGAGCAATCAGGGCGTAACGCTTCATGACGATCCTCCCTTGGGCGAAGTTGAACACCAGCGGGCATAAACCGTCGGCACCACCAGTAAAGCGGTCAGCACCGCAGCACTGATGCCGAACAAAACAGTCAGCCCCATGGAGGACATGGCCGGATGACGCGCCAAGGCCAGTGAACCGAACCCCGCCAGTGTGGTCAGAGCCGACACCAGCACCGCCTTGTCGGTATGCATTCCACTTCCATACTGACAGCGATTGACCATAAAGATGCCGTAATCCACACCCAATCCGATAATCAAGATTGCAGCAATCACATTGAACAGGTTAAACGCCAACCCCAGCCAGCCCATAACACCAAACATCACCACCAGGCCACCGAGCACCGGCAACAAAGCCAGCACCATCCGATTCAGTCGGCGATACCACACCGCCAGCACCACCACAACAACAGCCATCGCCCGCAGGATAAAGGTGATAAAGTCATGACCGACTTGAGCACTGAGTTGCTGACGAAACTGACTCTGGTCAACAACAACCACACCGGGAATCTGTTCCAGACGGCTGTCCAGTTCCAGAGCACGTTCCTCTCCAGCCTTGCCGGTGTCGAGCAATGAGACCACGGCCGTGCCCTGCGGAAGATCAGTGACCAGCAAACCCTCAATTACTGTCCCCAAACCGGCCTGTTGCCAGAACGCCAAATTGAGGAGTGGCGACGGTTGCGACAACGCGGTGTCAAACGATTCAAACGCCGTGGCTGAAAATCCCTGTTGCTGCGCCAGTTCGCAAAATCGCTGCCATTGTGGCTGATGCTGCTGCCAGAAATCCTGCCAGCGAAGCAGGCTCTGCTGCTGGTGTTGCTCTGTCGGCAGAAGTGTTGCCAGGGACACCAGAGAGGCGCTGCTCTGTTGTGACGCAATCAGCTCGGCGACACGTGCATTCACAGCCAGGGCATCGTGTTCAGGGTTCCCCTGAGAAAAAATCAGGGTACGGCTACGCACATCGCCCCACACCTGTTTCATCAACGCTTCACCATGGCTTAACGCAGCAGTCTGTACGCTCAAACGGCGCAGATCACCATCAAAGGTCAGTCGACTGCAGCCGAACGCGGCGACCATAACAACCACCAGCCAAATCCACGCGGCACGAGGATGATGGCGGACGGCCTCATGACGGGATCGGGCCATGGCCCCCGAAGCAATACCGCACAGATGCGGCATGACCACCAGTGCCAGCACTAACGCTGCAGCAATGGCTGTCATAGAAAACACCGCCAGTTGTCGCTGCCCCGGCAGAGTCGAATACAACAGGACGCTGAACGCCATAAAGCTGGTCAGGGCACTGCCCACCAGCGGACGGGTCAACCGCTGCAACGCCCCGAGAGGCGTGCCACCACTGCGCAGGGCAAAAAACACATGCAGAGTGAAATCAACGGTGATCCCCAACAACACCGCGCCGAACCCCAGGGTGATCCCGGACAGTTGTGGAAACCAGACCGTTACCATAAAGGCGGCGATTCCCAGCACCGAGGCCGGTAGAAAAAACACCCACAGCGCACGCACATTGTGCAACAGCACCATGAAGATCAACAAAATCGCCACACTGGCCACACTGAACACCACACGGATATCTCGCTGAACAGTGTCGGCATTGGCCACGGTATAGCGGTGTCCGCTGACCACCGTAGCCGTCACTTCCGGCGGCAGGATATCAGCAATCGCGGCATCGATCACCGAGAGCAGGCGACGACTTGCCGTCACATCGCCAATCTCCACCGTGGTATCGACCATCAGCAGACGATGACGACCGTCACGACTGACAAAGGCGCCATGTTCGCCGCCGGCACCGGCAAACGGATTCAAATCACGCAGATGATCAGCGCTCAATTGCCACAGTTGCAGTGGATCGCGCTGGAGTTGCCCCTTGGTCCACCACCCCTGCGGCGTCATGAGCTGACTCTTGATCTGAACAAGGCGATCCGTCATGATCGCATCATCAGCGAGACGTTTGGCGATCACCTGCAGATCCTCTTCCGTCACCAGTCGCGGCACTGCCTCACTCAAATGAGTGAGCAGTGTGGCCTGCTGCTGGATCGGCGGCCCGTCCGTGACCGTTGTCTGCAGTTGCTCTTCCAAGGCCACGGCCAATGCTTTACCACCCGCCTTCAGGACCGCCTGCTGTTGCGGATCGCCAACCTCAAGATCGATAAACACCTTGCGGGCAAATGGGGCACGCTGCAACCAGGTGAAATCGTCGCGCACCGTGCTGTCCGTTGCATCCGGCAACATGGCATCGATGGTTTCCTGTGGCGTAATGCGCATCAACAGGACAAAGCTGATCACGACAAACAGGCCGTACACCACAAACAGCAACCGTCGATGGCCCTGAAAATAGTTAAAAAGTACCGAGATCATCCGTCTGTCCGCTACAGCCCTTCCCGACCAGTGAACAACGTGCCGGCCAACGGCGCATTGACATCCGTGTGGTTGAAACGGATCCGCGTATAATCGCCATCCTGCTCATGAATTTCCACCTCAGTGACATAGGCCGCCGAATCGGAAAACTGGATAAGCAGATGATCGAGAAAGGCCCGCCCCTGCCCTTCGGGAGGTGTCAGGCGCAGGCAGATTGGTTCAACACCGATCAGCTCAATTTGATAATGCTCCTGCAGCCAGCGCAAATCAGCCCGAGCCCAGGCAAAAAGTTGTTCGGCGATCAAACTCATGGCCGGATCATCTTCAAGCCGAAACGGCTCACTGCCGTCAACACGCTCATGCCAGCGTTCGCCGTGATCGCCATTGAGAACAAACCCGGAACCAACCGGCTCAGTTAATTCCCAGCGCAACTGATCGGGGCGCTGATAATAAAAACGACCGTTAGAGGTCAAGGTTTCGGCAAACATGCTGAGGAATTTTTCCTGGACAAACTGACTCGACAAAGTCTGCACTTCAGCCGCCGAATGACGGATTTCATCAGCCATCTCTTCGGGCAAGGGTTGTGCCACCACCATCGCGGGCAAAAACACCATCAGGATCAGACACAGACGGATTAGTCGCGAATCCATAGCTTGATACTCCCCTCGGCAAGAATCTCTTCGTCACAGCGCACCACGCCGTCAACCACACAAAAACCCTCCAGCTGACCGGAGGTCTCAATATCGATGGTCAACCGGTCACCGACATGGGCCTTGGACAACAGTTTGACCTGACGTCCCCCCACGAGAAACCCCTCACGCACCGGAACCCCGTTCAGGGTATCCTCATAGCCTTTGATCGCTGCATAGCTTTGAGCAATCAACTCAATAAAGGCCACAGGTTCCAGGCTGCCGTCTTCGCAGACAAACAGGTCTTCGGCATGAACTTCACTGACAACCGTGCCGCACCCGGGCGTAAATGCGACCAGCGCATCCACCAGCAGCATGGGCGGCCGGTGGGGCAACAATTTTTGCGCCGCCATGGGCAAAGTCATCGTCATTGTCGTTGAAGTCATCCGTTTTCCCTCCCTGGAGATCAGGACCAATAACCACTTAAATCATCGAACATCTGGCTTGAAAACAGCTTTTTACGCATGGCGACCAGATCATCGTGGAACACCCGGCTGTTATCGTAAATCTGAAATTCGTCATTGAGAGCCGCATAAATGCGTGAGGTGCCCAGGCCAAGACGATCAGCATTACGGAACGACAGCGCTTGCATATCCGCCAAAACCTCCATGGTCAGGATGTGCTTGGCGTTGCTCACCTGCTTGAATGCCTTGCGTGCCGCCACGGTGCCCATGCTGACAACATCCTGATTGGAGGCGTTACAGGAGATGGAGTTTGTACTCACCGGGTTGGCCAACTGACGATTCTCGGCCGTGGTCGAGGTGGCCAGATACTGCGATCCCATGAACCCCATGGTCAAGCCAAGAGTGCCGGGGATCAGATGCTCAGGCAGTCCTTCGTTGAGGTTTTTATCAAGCAGCTTATTAAGCCGCCGTTCCGACAAGTTGCACAGTGTTGACAAGCTGATACACAACGCATCCATGGCAAAACCGATACTCTGGCCGTGGAAGTTGCCACCGTGAATGATTTTTTTCTTGTCCGGAACAATGATCGGATTGTCGTTGGAGGAGTTGGCTTCCACCTCGACGGTGCGCGTGGCACTTTCAATCATCTCAGCCGCCGGGGCCAAAACTTGAGGCGTGCAGCGGATGGAATACACATCCTGAACATTGATGGTGGTTTCGAAGACCAGTCCTTCCTGGTGCTGACCGCGAATTTGGTCATGCATATTCTCGCGCAGAGTGATGTTCCCGGAGCCGCGATACAGGTTGCGAATGATTTCGGCAATCTCCACCTGTCCAGGATGAGGCTTGATCTTGTGCAGATCTTCGTCGAAAGCATCATCAATACCGCCGAACAATTCAATGCCGAAAGCCCCGGTGACACAACTGACCCGCAACAGTTTCTTGGCACCAAAAATGGCGAAAGCTGCCAGAGCGGTCATGGCGCTGGTGCCGTTCATCAGAGCAATGCCTTCTTTGTAGCTCAAGCGCATCGGCTCGCGCCCCAACTCGGCGAAAACGTCTGCAGCCGGGCGTAGTTCATCGCGGTAGTAGACGTTGCCTTCACCGATGATTCCCAGGGCCAGATGGGCCAGATGAATCAGGTCACCGGAAGCGCCGACACTGCCGCATTCGGGGATATAAGGAGCAACGCCTTCGTTGATCATCCACTGCATAAACTCGAGCAGCTCAATCCGCACGCCACTGTAGCCTTTGACGAGCGTATTGAGTCGCACGAGCATCACGGCAAGGCCAATATAAGGCTTAAGCGGATCGCCAAGACCGGCAGCATGGCTGCGAATCAGGTTGACCTGTAGTGCCTCGATCTCGTTGTCATCAATGATCTTGTTGCACATGGGGCCGAACGATGTATTGACGCCGTAAATAATATGACGAGCATTGACCGCCTCTTCCAGGAAAGTGCGGCTGTCACGACAACGCTGCAACGCCTGTTCGTCGAGCTCAACCTTCAGGTCACCGACGCCGACAGCAATAATCTGTTCCACAGTCAGATCATTACCGGTTAAAACAACTGATTTCTTTTCTGCCATTTTCTTTCCCTCGTCATTTCAGATAAAAATCTTGTCTCAAACGTTCATAAATACAGTGAAACACGTAAAATGGTTCCTTCACATGCCACAACAATCAGATCACTTCAAACAGGCTCGCCCGTTCACGTCAGCGGCTACGCACGTGTCGTGAATTTGCTCACACATCACGGGCGGTTCAACTTTAATGCCCGTGGGGTGGGCAAAGCCCACTGATTTTGATCTTGATCGCCTGTGGTCCGCATCACGAAACAAACCGCTCCCGGCGGACTTCATCCGTTCGCATTGTTGGTACGCACATGACGCGGGCTTCCGCGCCCGCACGTCGGGGCACTTTTGCGTCGACAAAAGTACCGCAAAATCGACTCCCGGGCTTCGCGCTCTTCGAGTTCCCTCACTCCATCCGCTTCCGCCGTGATGTCGGCAAAACTCGCTAACGCTCAAACAGTTGCCGACGATCATCACGGCTCCAGCTCCTTGCGTTCGGCGCTGCAGTACGGGAGAGCTTGGATGCGATGCCGACCAATGCGGCTCTGTTCAACGTCAGTGCCCGTGGGGTGGGCAACGCCCACTCCCTCTTTGCTGGGGTGCCAGCACAACTTGGTTGATCAAGCTCCTGTTTTTTATCACCATCAATGCCATCGCTGAGAAGAAGCACGATTCGTTGACCTAAAGGGCAACGAGCCGAATCAGTGAAGCATAACGGAAAACGACCCATTCTATCTAAATCAAGAAATCACTGTGAATCCCTAGCCGGCTTTTGCATCCTTTTGGGCGGCTTGCCAAAAGTATGTCGCCTGCCGGGGCGAATCCCGGCGATCTTGACTTTGATTTTGTTCTTCTGTGGTCCACCATACGGAACAAATTGCTCCGGCGAACTCCATCCGTTCGCATTGTTGGTGCCCACGTGACGTGGGCTTCCGCGCCCACACCTCGGGTCCCTTTTGCGTCGACAAAAGGAACGCAAAATCGACTCCCGGGCTTCGCGCTCTTCGAGTTCCCTCACTCCATCCGCTTCCGCCGTGATGTCGGCAAAACTCGCTGACGCTCAAACAGTTGCCGACGATCATCACGGCTCCAGCTCCTTGCGTTCGGCGCTGCAGTACGGGAGAGCTTGGGTGCGATGCCGACCAATGCGGCTCTGTTCAACGTCAGTGCCCGTGGGGTGGGCAACGCCCACTCCCTCTTTGCCGGGGTGCCAGCACAACGTGGTTGATCAAGCTCCTGTTTTTTATCACCGTCAATGCCATCGCTGAGAAGAAGCACGATTCGTTGACCTAAAGGGCAACGAGCCGAATCAGTGAAGCATAACGGAAAACGACTCATCCTATCCAAGTCAAGAAATCACTGTGAATCCCTAGCCGGCTTTTGCATCCTTTTGGGCGGCTTGCCAAAAGGATGTCGCCTGCCGGGGCGAATCCCGGCGATCTTGACCTTGATTTTGTTCTTCTGTGGTCCACCATACGGAACAAACCGCTCCGGCGGACTTCATCCGTTCGCATTGTTGGTGCCCACGTGACGTGGGCTTCCGCGCCCACACTCGGGTCCCTTTTGCGTCGACAAAAGGAACGCAAAATCGACTCCCGGGCTTCGCGCTCTTCGAGTTCCCTCACTCCATCCGCTTCCGCCGTGATGTCGGCAAAACTCGCTGACGCTCAAACAGTTGCCGACGATCATCACGGCTCCAGCTCCTTGCGTTCGGCGCTGCAGTACGGGAGAGCTTGGGAGCAATATTCAAAATTGGCGTTCTGTTCAACGTCAGTGCCCGTGGGGTGGGCAAAGCCCACTCCCTCTTTGCCGGGGTGCCAGCACAACTTGGTTGATCAAAATCACGAGAGTTATCACCGTCAATACCACTGCTCATGAGAAGCACGATTCGTTGACCTAAAGGGCAACGAGCCGAATCAGTGAAGCATAACGGAAAACGACCCATCCTATCCAAGTTAAGAAATCACTGTGAACCCCTGGCCGGCTTTTGCATCCTTTTGGGCGGCTTGCCAAAAGGATGTCGCCTGCCGGGGCGAATCCCGGCGATCTTGACCTTGGTTTGGCATTTGCCGTAGTCCATAAGATGGAACCAATTGCTCATCCGTTCACGTTCGTGGCACGCACGTGACGGGGCTTCAGCTCCCTTGTTCGGCGCTGCTGAGCGGAAGAGCTTTGGTGCTCAATAACTGTGGTCCAACACAAGAAGCTTTAAACGACACTTCCACCAACACCAGAAGTGCGATAATCAAAAAACGTCACCGGCTTACGTTTATCTTCCTGCATGGTCTGGCTCCGCACCGTATCCACATCCTCAATCACCACTTCGGGCTTGACCCGAATGCGTGCCGCCAACAGCTCCTCAATATGATGCGACGTCAGCTCTGAGCAACTGCTGCCAACCACCACTTTAATCTGATCGGACAGCGCATAATCGTCGCGCACTTCAATATAAAACGCCTGAACCTCTTTGAGCTCCTGCAACACCGCAAAGATCGCCGGGGGATACACCGTGGTTCCGCGATACTTGAGCATTTGGTTTTTACGCCCCAACACCGGACCAATCCGCCAACTGTTGCGTCCACACTCACAGGGATCACAGTAAAGCGTCGCCACATCACCTGTTTTGAAACGCAATAACGGCATGCCCGTCACCTGAAGTGGTGTGGCCACAACTTCACCGGCTTGACCGGCGGCAACACGCTTTCCCTGATCGTCAACGATCTCAACCGCCATCAGCTCGGGTGGCAAATGACCGCCACAGCCACAGCTGCAATCGACAAAGGTCGTGGCCATTTCAGTGCTGGCATAGGTACCGTAAACTTCCGCGCCCCACTGGTCTTGCAGACGTTCGCCCAAAACAGACAGCGTCAAATTCTGATGACGCACCGGCTCACCAATGCACACCAGTTTTTTGACGCCACACTGGCGTGGGTCGATCCCTTTTTGGCGCAAAATCTGAGCCAGGGCGAGAAACAGCGTCGGCACACCTACCAGCGCGTTTGGGCGAAACCGTTCAATCAACTGCGCCACCACGGAAACCGAACTCGACCCGCCTCGAATCACCGTGGACCCGATCTTTTTCAAGCCGAGAAAATACGCCATTCCAGCCATAAAACAGCGATCAATGGCGGCTGCAATCAACACCCTGTCGTCCGCTGTTAACCCCGCAGTGGTAAACGCCAACTGTTCATTAAATGACAGCCGTTCGAGATCGTCACGACTCTGCATAAACGCTACGGGCAAGCCGGTGGTACCGGAAGTCAGACAGATATCCGCCACCTGACGTTCTTCAACACAGAGAAACTCATCACCGTATTGCTCAAGATCGGCCTTGGTGGTAAACGGCAGCTCGGCCAGGTCGTCATAACAACGGACATCGCGAAGGTCAATCCCATACTCACGCGCCATACGTTGATAAAAACGGGAATGGCCGGCAATGTAATCCACATGTTGCCGCAACAACATCTGCTGCTGCTCACGGATCACGTCAGGGGCGGCAAAAGCCAGTTGTTCACTGCAACTCAACATGACACCACCTCAACCTCGGCGGCCTGCATCACCGTCATTTTTTCCAACGCTTCAACCATGTCCGCTTTGACTTTCTTCTTTAAAGCCAGATGCCCCCCCTCATACTGATAATCATCCACAGCCACCGGCGCAAGAATCTGCAACTGAACCCGGCACGGACGCAACCATTTACGGCCTGGCGGCAGCAATACATCGGTACCGGTAATACATAAAGGGACCACGGGACATTGGGCCGCCACGGCAAGTTGAAAGGCACCGGAATAAAAACGTTGTATTTTCCCATCGCGGCTGCGATGGCCCTCGGGAAAGAACAGAACGGAACCGCCATTTTTCAAAATGTCTTTGCCACGTTCCGTGGTTTGTTGCCAGCTGAGATCTTCCACTTCAAGATAGTTGGCCAAACGCATGAACAGACGATACCAAAACATTTTAAAAGGCCAGGAACGCACGGCAAAAGTAACGTCGCTGTGCGGCAATGCCGCCATGAAATAGGTATCAAAAAACGACAGATGGTTGATGACAAACACACAGCGCTCAGGAAGCTCCGACGCTGTCAATCCTTCGCGAGAAAATGACACAAACGGGGAGATCAGCAACAGCCAACCACGCCCATACAGCCAGATAAGGTGACGCACAGCGCGGTCAACGGGCCAATGATGACGCAGACGCAGATAGGCCGTCTGAAATGGACTCAAAAATAGACCAAGTACCGTCCACAGAACCAGCAGGCTATAGATCCAGACATTCATGGCGATTCCGTGCAGCAGAGAATAAGTGTTCATGAACAATCAGGATTCGGCAGCAAGTTTCTTGGCAACAAACGCGTGGATATCACCCAGAGTGCGGATCTCTTTGACATCGGCTTCTTCACGAATCTTGAACTTGAACGCCCCTTCAAGAACAATGACCATATCTACGGTATCCAGACTGTCGAGTCCCAGATCCTCATACAGTGATACATCCGGGGTCATTTCATCCAGATCGAGTTCAAATTCTTCCGCCAGGGCCGTATTGACCGTGGTGATGATTTCCTGTTCAGTCATGGTCATATCTCCTTAAAACCAGTGAGGTATTCACCCCGCCAAGAGCAAAATTATTTTTTAATGCAAAACTTAAAGGTTTTTCTTCTATCTTCTTGATATAATTGAGTTCACAACAACGCTGATCAACATCTTCAAGGTGCAGAGTCGGTATCAGTTTGCCCTGCTGAAGCATGTCGACAGTGGCAATCGTCTCCAAGGCACCACTGGCAGCCATGGTGTGTCCAAGATGTCCTTTGAGGCTGCTTACGGCCACGGGGGTGTCAAACACGTCACCAATAGCCTGACTCTCAGCAATATCCCCCTGCTCCGTTGCCGTGGCATGAGCATTGACGTAATCGACTTGGGCTGCATCAATATTTGCCGCCTCAAGGGCTTTACGGATACAGTGCGCCATCACCCGTGCATCGGGATTGGCAATATTTCCCGGATCAGAAACCGTCGCAAAACCAATCACCTCACCGAGGATATTGGCTTGACGACGAAGGGCGGAGTCCAACGACTCAAGAACGACAACACCGCTGCCTTCACCACACACCATCCCGTCGCGATCTGCGGCAAAGGGTCGAGGCGTCTGCTGCGCCTGATCATTGTAGGCGGTGGAAGCTGCATGCATCACATCGAAGGTGGCACAGGTCAAGGGATGCAGTTCATCGGCACCGCCACACAGCATCATCTGCTGATGGCCCTGAGCAATCATCTCATAGCCGTAACCGATCGCCTGACTCCCTGTGGCACAGGCCGCCGAAGGCGCGAGGAGACGACCGGTGATATTAAACGTTTGAGCAATGTTGGACGCACAGGTGTGGTTCATCATCTGAAAAAACAGCGTCGATTTCATCCGTTCAAGGCTGTGGTCGGTAAAATAGTCTTCAAAAAAAGCTTCAGTTACTTCAGTGCTGCCGACAGTGGAACCGACCGCCACCCCCAGCTCGCCTGACGCACAGAGCTTTTCGTCAATTCCGGCCTGCGCCATGGCCTCGGTTGCCGCAAGCGTGGCGTAAATCGACATTTTCGACATAGAACGGCGATGCTTGCGGGCAATCTGCTTTGGGTCAATGCCGTGAACGCGACTGGCCACCAAACTGCGCAACCCCTGGACCTGGCGTAACGCTTCATAATAAGCTACAGCGCTTCGTCCTTCATACAGCCCGCTGAGCAGATCAGCAACGGTTGCGCCAAATGGAGAAACGGCTCCCATCCCGGTGATCACAACTCTGTTTAATGCCACTGGTTCAACTCCTCTGCAACGCGTTGATGTCCTAATAAGGTGCCACAGGTATAAAAAGCACCGACCATCGCCCCCATCAATCCAGGTGCCGCCAAGGCCTGTCCCGAAAGATAGAGTCCCCGCACCCGAGTGGCCACCTGCAGGGGGTATTGGGCCAACTGATGGCTGATTCCATACACAGCGCCGTGCGGGTAGTGCAAATAATCCCGCAACGTCAGCGGCGTGGCCAGAAACGACTGCTGAAGCGCTTGTGCGACCTCCGGCACATCCTGTTCAATGCGCTCCAGAACCTGCTCACAGCACTGCTGTTTTAAGTGCCGATAGTCGTCAGGACGCTGGCCGCGACAGCTGTTTTGCCAGGGCTTAAAGCGCCCATAATCTTCCGGCATGATGCCGATGATGCCACAGCCCTGTCCGGCAGAGGACAGGTACAAAGGGCGCTGAGCAATGGTTCCGGAAAACAACTGCGTTCCCTGTTGAAGGTCCGCCAAATACAAATTCCGGCCCGCCAACGCATCAACGGGTTGCGCACTGCGACCAAACAACACCAGAGCAGACTGTGTTTCCTGCAATGCGGCCAGACGGCGTCGATACACCGGACGAAAACAGCGTTCATCGAGCCAGTCAAGCAACAGGCGCGGGTCCGCAGCATGGATAACCTGCTTGGCAACAAGTTGCTGCCCGGAGGCGAGAAGAACACCGGCAATCTCGCCCTCATGCCCCACGGACATGGCCGTCACCGTAGAAGAGCAAAACAGGTCAACACCGGCCTGTTGCAGACAATCGTCAAACGCCTGACTTAACTGCTCACCCCCGCCACGAACACCATGTACCGAACGACAATAAGGGCCAACCACTGCCGCATGAAGACGCAGTGGAATCTGGTCCGGGGGGGTGCCATGCAGTAAACAATGCATACACAATGCCGCGCGCAAACGAAAATCCTGCGTTAATTCCGCAACAAACGCCTGCAGGCTGACATCCTGACCGTGAGCAAATAACCCTTCTTCGCCAAAGGTCTTGTTATTATTGAGATACGGCAAAGAATCACAAATAGACAACACCGTCTGCTGAAAGCGATCAATGGCAGCAACTTCGTGTGGAAATGCAGCCAGCAGTGAATCACGCCAGTCCTGCTCTGCGTAACTGAAGTCAATGACATCAGACGTAGAACGGTCAATGATCCGATCAAACCCCTGTTTTTTGAAAGGATAAAGCTCGACCTTCCGGCTCAGACCAAGAAAACCCAAAAAGCGGTCCAGCACCTCTCCTTTGCCAAGGCCACCAGCGTAATGGAAGCCCGTGTCGTGGTGAACGCCATGCCGCGAAAAACCACGCAGCAACGGAGTCACATGAGCTTCCCGCTCAACCACGGCAACGCGCCAACCAAAGCGGGACAACACCAGCGCACAGGTCGCACCACTGATCCCCCCACCAACGATCACCGCGTCATAATTCAATGGCTTTGCCCAAATTCCAGAACCAGACACGCATTGGTCCCGCCAAAGCCAGCCGAGTTGCACAGCACCGTCTTGGGTGGATGGGGCAACGTCTGCGTTACAATACGTAACCCTCTGGCCGCCTCATCCGGTTCCGTAAAATTGATATTCGCGGCAATAAAGCCGTCGCGGGCCATCAGGGTGCAATACACCACCTGTGCGGCACCGGACATCCACAGCTCATGACCGGTCATCGACTTCAATGACGAAACCAGCGGGCTGTTTTCACCAAATACCGCCTTGATATTTTCCGCTTCAGCAACATCGCCAGCCGGGGTCGAGGTGGCATGTGCACACAGATAATCGACCTGTTGCGGTTGAAGATTGGCCCGCTGCAAAGCCTGAAGCATGGCGCGCTGCAAGCCACCACGGCTGGGAACGGAAAGGTTTTCACCATCGGATGAAAAACCGTAGGAGACAACCTCGCCGAGAATCGTAGCACCACGCTGCAGGGCATCGTCATAATTCTCCAGCACCACTGCTGCCGCGCCGCCGCTGGGGACTAAACCATCGCGGTCTGCGGAAAAAGGACGAGACGCCGCACTCGGTTCATCTTCGCGCACTGAAAACGCTCCAAGGCCATCAAAACTGCACATGGATTGCCAGTTGATCTCCTGCGCACCACCGCAAATTACTCGCTTTTGACGCCCCATGGCAATCAGGTCTGCGGCCTGACCGATGGCATGCCCGCCACTGGAACAGGCCGAGCTCAGTGACCAGCAGGCTCCTTTGGTGCCCAGCAACGTATTGAGATTCATCGTCACGCAGGAGGTCATGGAACGAAATATCTGCCCACTGCCGATAGATTTGGTTTCCTGACGCTCGCGCAACAGATCAACTTGTTCAATGGCGGCCAGACAACTTGAGTCACAGCCGAAAATCAAACCGGTATCTTCGCTGCGCACCAGGATTTCATCAAGAGCCGCCATGTCCAACGCCTGACGGCTGGCCGCATACGCCTGAACAGCGAACTCCGGCATACTTTTGCGCTCCTTGCGCGACAAAACCTTTTTGCCGTCAAACCCGTCAATACGGCCAGTGAGCGCACTGCGAAACCCGAGCGACTTACGCTCCTCGTCCACAACGATTCCGGAACGGCCCTGGCGCAAGGCGTCACTAACACTATCGACATCACAGCCGAGGCACGAAATAATCCCGATACCGGTTATAGCTACACGATTCAATGTCGTCATCGCTTCTCGATTCCTGAAAACAACGAAAAACAGAAAAATTACGGCATGCAGGCGCCGCCATTAACGGAGAACACCTGACCGGTAATGTATTCGGCTTTATCCGAACATAGAAAATCGACCATATCAGCCACTTCCTGCGCTTTACCAATTCGGCCAAGGGGAACCATCGGTAAAATTTTATCCAGCGGCAACTCTTCGGTCATTTCCGTTTCGATAAAACCCGGGGCAACGGCATTCACGAGAATCTTGCGCTTGGCCACTTCCATCGCCAGAGAACGGGTCGCACCAATCATCCCGGCTTTGGCGGCGGAGTAATTGGTCTGGCCGCCGACACCTGTCTGACCGGAGGTGGAGACGATATTGATGACACGTCCACAGCGCTTGCGTAACATCTGGGGCAAGACCTGACGGGTCACATTAAAAAAGCCGCCAAGATGCACTGAAATCACATCATTCCACTCCTGAGAACTCATCAGAGCCAACAGGGTGTCCTTGGCAAAACCGGCATTGTTGATAATGGCAAAAGGGGTCGCGTTTTCGAGATAGGGCTTTAACGCGTTTTCACAGGCCGCGATATCAGCCACATCAAATGGCAGCAGCAGGCACTGACCACCCGCCTGCTCAATTTCGTTCTTAACCAGTGTGGCCGCATCGTGGTCGCTACGGTAATTGAGCCAGATATCAAATCCGGACTGCGCCAGCGTGATTGCAATGGCAGCACCAATCCCCTTGCTGCCTCCTGTCACCAGTGCAATTTTACGTTGTGGATCTACCATCAGAAATTCAACCTCATGTGATGATCTAATTAGTCAAAGTAGATAAATGTAACATGGGGCGTATTCTATACAAATAGAGAGGCTGGCACAACTGCTTATCCGGGAAAGATTGGAAAATAAAAACCATTATAATTCTAATAAGATAGCATGCATTCTCTTCCTCATTTACAGTCAGTCACCCCCGACGACGGCCCGGCCAGTCCTGAACGCTTTCAGACAGCCGATTAATGAGCCCTCGCAACTGGTTCAATTCAGCAACGTCAGGAGCCGCCTGATGCAGGAGCCGTCTCAACATCGTCGGAATAACTTCAGGTCGACTCGGATTGACATAGCCCACTCGGTGCACCAGTTCATCGAGCTGCTGGAACAACGGCTCAAACTGATCGTGGGTGGGTTGATCCCGTTGCACTATACCCACCCGATCCTGTCGGCGAGACAGTTCATACAGAGTGACGACCACCGCTTGGGCCAGATTCAGCGATCCGGTCTCGTCAGTGGTTTCAATGGTAGCGGCCTGGGAACACAGAGCAACCTCCTGTGTCGTCAATCCCCTGTCTTCACGACCAAACACGAAAGCAACACGGCTTTGCGACGCCACAGATTGAAAGCGTTGTGACAGTTCTTCGAGGGGTAACAGGTTGCCACGCAGACGCCCTGTTCGCCGTGTTAGTGCAACACTGTGATGCACATCAGCCAGTGCCGCAGCCAAATCGGGGAAATGTTCCGCCTGCCCCAATAAAGGACGGGCTCCCACAGAAAATTTAACCGCATCGGGATGAAAGGGGTCACAGGACTTAACCAGCCGCAATTGCGACACACCAAAATTAGCCATGGCCCGACAAACCGCACCGACATTACCTGGGTGCCGAGGCTCAACAAGAACAACAATCGGTGTAAAGTGTCGCATTCCCACTCCTTCTTCCATCATAAATAAAGAAAAAAAGGGTGCCATCCGAAATGATGGCACCCTTTAAGCTCATTGCTTGCAATCCACCACGTTAGAAAAAATAGGTCAGATTGGCGGCAAACAGATAAGCGTCACTTTTGTATGTACCGGTTTGAGTCTCGTTGTCGACTTTACGATCATCGAAATCAACCCACATGTAGGCAAAATCAAACACCGCCCGATCCGTATGGTAGCCGAAACCAAAGGTGTAGTTGTTGCGGTCGGCATCGGGAAGCTCAGGACCAATGGTATCATTGGGTACCGGAGTGTTGTCACGGGCATAGCCGACACGCAAATCAAGAGTTTCTGTCACCGCATACTGGGCACCAAAGCGATAAGCCCAGACATCGTTCCAATCTTTACGATTCAGAGAATCCGACAGCACGGTATTTTCATCAAACAGGATGTCCAAACTGTCATAGGAGCTCCAACCAAAGCGATCCGCATCGAACTCTACGGTCAGCTTACTGGTTGGCTTCCAAGCCACGGCAAAGCTCCAGGTATCCGGCAGGACGATTTCCGTTTCAGCACCTGTGCTGTAAATAGAATCTGTGTAGGAAAGTGGTGGAGCACCATAAACACTCTGGCCTGCGCTGGTGATCTGATAATCAGCATCACCATCAAAATCCAGTTCGATCTCACTACGATAGGCAATGCCAAACGACAAGGTTTCCAACGGCTGCCACAACAAACCAAAGTTATATCCCCAACCATCGCCATCGGCTTCGAGCTCCAACTCACCCAATTGAACGGCAGTCAAACCCGGAACAGGCACGGCCCCTAACGCATAGGCATCGACACAACCCGACTTTTCAAGCCACACATCAGCGTAGGTATAATCGATACCAACAGCAACACCGAGATTGATTGATTCAAACAGATAAGCCACTGTCGGATTGACGTTAATCGGCTTGATGGCAATTTCTTTAATCTCATCGCGAAATGGGCTGGTGGTATCCCAGCGTTTTGCGAGTGGGTAAAGTGATCCAATACCGATCCCAAACGCCCAGGGAGAACCTTCCTTGCGCGTCGTCATATAAAAATTGGGCGGGAAAAAGATGTCATCACGCGCTTCGGTATCCACCTGTTGCACCACACCAAGGCCACTTGCTACATCACCCAGCTTGGTTGTGCCACGAAATTCCGTTTCCGGTACGTTGATGACGGTCACCCCGAGACTGACCTGGGTTCCGGTTTGAAAGGCAATCCCGGCAGGATTGTAAAAGACAGCCGAAGGATCATCGGCCTGAGCAGCAAAGGCATTGGCCATTCCCATCGCCTTGCTCCCCTGTTCGCGGATATGAAAACCCGCCGCACTCACCCAACCCGGCATCATCAATGCCAGGACAACAGCAGTAACCAATAATTTCAATGCTCGACTCCCTTGTCTTTTTGTTTAATGATATTTTTAAACGTTCATTACAAAATAGTCGGCATTATGTTCAAAATTGTATACATATTCAAGAAAAAACAGCTAAATTTCAGGATTTACGTTGACTCCAATAGACAGCCGCGTAAATCACACCACAAATGAGTACAATAAAAAATAAATTACCAAACATGGTATCCCGCCCCTTTCATCAATAGTTCAAGTCGGCAAATGTGTTCACATGGGCATGCTTCCCGACACTTTTGTAAATTTTGATGCCATCCCAGGGTTGTTGTAAAATGCCGTCATGGATAGCCCAACTACGCCCACGCACAGTCTTCTCCATGCCCTGCTGACGAAACGGCGTTGAGCCGTCAAGACGCCGGTAAAGCACACCGCCGGGCTGAAACTCACGATCAATCCACAACATCAACTGCTTTCCGGTCGTATAGTCAAACCCGTAACGCTCATAATGAATCGCATTGTTGTAGGAGAGCGGTTCAGCGACGATAATATCGATCCCAAGAGAGGCGACAAAACGTTCGAAACGCTCAAAAAAAGGCTTGAAGGTGTTCAATCCGGAGCGAACCTGGTTTGGGGTCAATCCTGCAGCCATCGCTCTGATCTCCTCAGCAATGTTACGCCGCAATGTTCCAAACATGTTATCCCGGCCACTGCTGTCGTAATCAACATCAAATCGCGGAGCTTCCGGATCGTTAATCAGGCAAAAAGAGAACTCCATTTGCCTGAAGGGCGTATCCGCGACTTCAACAAAAAACAGATTATCGGAATCTTCCGGTTGTCGCCGCACAGCAATCCGCAACAAGCCTAACCCTTGCGGACAAATAAAACGGATACGTTCGCGACCATCAGGACTTAGATAGCTGTTTCGATCAAAACCGTACCGTTCGAAAACAATATCCGGAACCAGCGTGGCATAAATCCGCTCTTTCTCCTTTTTCGCCAACGCGTTGATCTCTTTCAGGCTGAACAACGGCAGTCCGTTGGCATCAAGCAAATGATTAACAGACGGAGACAGCGGCATCAGACACCTCCCGCCCGCAAATGAAACAGGGGGAAAATATGTCTTTCCAGATATGAGCAGGTTTTATCCAGATGTTGCTGAGCGCGGGAAAAATCATCCGGCGACGCCAGATGGGGCGGGTCGCGCAGTAATAACGTCTCCTCGCCAAGGGACGTAACCGTGGGCAAAAAGTTCTCCGGCAAGGCATCTGCGACAGGGTGACCAATCATGGTTGCCCACAGCAATGTCCACGCCCGAGCGACATTGAGCCGATGATAACCACCACCGCCCACAGCCACCCAGGGGATGCCGGTTGCTAAAAACCGGCGGGCGGCGTATTCCATAAAGGACGTGGTTCCTTCCAGACGGGTCAACGGATCGGTGCGCATAAAATCCGCACCCAACTGGGTCACCAGCACATCTGGACAATAGGACTCAATCAACGGCAAAACAATACGGGAAAACGCCTGCTCAAAAATCAAATCATCGGAATGGGGCATCAGAGGAATATTAATGGAATAACCATAACCGGCCCCCTCACCCACTTCATCAACAAATCCGGAATACGGATAAAAGTCTTTACCGTTTTCATGGATTGAGATGGTCATCACCTGATCTGTGGTATAAAACGCTTCCTGAACACCATCACCGTGATGCGCATCAAGGTCGACATAAACCACCCGCTTACCCTGAAGCAACAGCGCGTTGATCGCCACCACGGCATCATTGAGATAACTGAACCCGGAAGCGCGGGCGGCATGGGCATGGTGCCAGCCACCGGCCATACTGAACGCGGCGCGCGCCTTGAAATCGCACACCAGGCGGGCAGCTTCCAGAGTGCCACCGCACATCAAACGTGCCCAATCATATAAACCTTTAAAAACAGGGTTCTCAACATCACCAAGGCCATAAAAAAAATTGGCATGGACATCATCGTCGGCGCTGAAAGATGCCAGTGTTTTCAGGTAATCGGGCCGATGAAACGTCTCCAGAGCCGCTTCATCCGCCTCGGGACATTCCACCTGAATCACGTGTGGAACAGCCAATAAACCACAATGTTCCATCAGTTCATAAGTCAGCCGATAGCGGTCAACCTTAAAGGGATGGAAGTCCCCATAGGAATACTGGCTGAAACGACTGGAATAAATAAGTGCGAATTGTTCTGCCATCGTTCTCCGAATACGACGATTCTCCAGAGGATAAAGAGCCAGATCAGAATTCTGATCCAACGTCATGAGTTGTATTCAGTTGTACCGTGGGGTCGTTAGATCGTCAATAAAATTGGGGAATTGCTATTTGACGATGCAACAGGTATAACAGGCTGTTAAAATAATCGAAAAAAAAATTCTATCAACTCCGTTCTCTGAAATGGACACAGAACTATGCCCGCAGTACCCCTGAGTGGAAAACAGAATCGCTTTCTCCGTGGCCTTGGCCACCACCTTAATCCGGTGGTTCTGATCGGCAAGGACGCCGTAAGCCAGGGCGTCCTTGATAGTGTTGAAGAGGTCCTCGACCAACATGAACTGATCAAAATCAAGCTGCTTGAAAGCTGCTTGGTGGATCGCAAAGACGTCGCCGAGCATCTCCGCACAAACACAGGCAGCGCCGTCGTCCAGATTCTCGGTCGCACCATTTTGTTGTTCCGGGCAACACCGGAAAACAAGATTGAGCTGCCGAAAAAATAACAGGAGACGACAAGAGTGCGCATCATCAGCGGCCGGGCCCGCGGCAAACAACTGGCCAGTGTTCAAGGGATGGAAATCCGGCCAACCAGTGATCGCGTTCGCGAAGCGCTGTTCAGCAGCCTGGCCAGCCGTTTTGGGTCGTTTGAAGGTTTGGAGATCCTCGATCTGTTTGCCGGTACCGGCGCTCTTGGATTGGAAGCGTTGAGCCGCGGAGCAACACGTGCCTGTTTTGTTGATTCCGGCCGTCAGGCACAAAAACTGATCCAAACCAACAGTGTCAAATGTGCAATGGCACAACACTGCCAACTTATTGCGCTGCCGGTTGAACATGCTCTGGGAAAAATCCGGGGAAGATTTGACCTGATTTTTCTTGACCCGCCCTACCGCAAAGGGCTTATCGATACAACCCTCAGCCTGCTCAGTCAACGGGACCTTTTAAAACCGGACGGTCTGATCTGTGCGGAAGAAGACAAAACAACCGAAGTACCGCAGATTCTTGGGCGTTATCAGCGCATTGACCTGAAAAGCTATGGTTCCACCACTCTGCACCTTTTTGCCCACACCCCGACCAAGGAGACGCCATGAACCGTACCGCAGTCTACCCGGGTTCGTTTGATCCAATTACCAACGGCCATCTGGACATCATTCAGCGCGGCTTGCATGCTTTTGACACGATTATTGTTGCTGTCGCCAAAAATTCATCCAAAAAAGGGCTGTTCACTGTTGAAGAACGGGTCGAGATGATCCGCGATATCGTCGGTGATAACCCACGAATCGTTGTCGACACCATTGACGGTTTGCTGATTGATTATGTCATGCGCAAAAAAGCACGCGTCATTTTGCGCGGACTGCGTGCTGTTTCCGACTTCGAATACGAATTTCAACTGGCCCAAATGAACCATACGGTACAGAAGGAAGTGGAGACCATGTTCATGATGACCTCGGTACGCTACGGCTACCTGAGCTCATCGATCGTTAAGGAGATGGCATCCTTAAATGGTCCGATCAGTGAGTTTGTTCCGGAAATTGTCCTGAAGAAGCTGGCGGAGAAGTTTCCTGTAGCAGAGTCCTGACAAAATTTACACCGTTGTTATTGAGCAACGCCCTCCTGTTCAGCCGCGCTGAAGGGAAAGAGTGTTAGCGCGTTTTTGCCGACATCACGGTGTAAGCGACTGGAATGAAGGACCTCATAAGATACAATGACGGGGTCGGGTTTGCGCGACGTTTGTCGACGTAAAAAGTGAATCGTCATAGGGCCACGACAGCCTGTGTCACGTGGGACCAATTACCAGAATGGATAAGATTCGCCAAAGCGATTCGTTTCCGTTCCGTGGACTCCAGAGAAGAAAGAATCAAAGCCAAAACCGCCGGGTTTCATCTCAGAAGCCAACGGACTCTTGCCTGGCCGTGCAAAAGTAGACAAAAACCAGCACAACTTAAAGAACAGCTAAGAAACAGTGCGTCTGCGGCACAACGCGCACCTTCACGCCCTGTTCTGCCATCAGCGCCTGCCACTGCAATAGAATACGACCATTGAGCGAACACCGTCCCTCGACGGTCCGTGGCTGGAGGAACATCTCAGCGTCCGGAGCATTGTCTCGAACCAACTGCGCCGCCTGAACCAATTCCTCTTCAGGTGTACCCTGGCCCACCACCAACTTGACACTGCAGGAACGTTTCCGGGCGACGCGGAGGAACTCACCATGTTGCGCCCAAGGGGTTGCCTCACGCGTCTGCGATTCCAGCTTGATATCCATGACCACCCAATCAACCAGATCAATCACCGATTGCAGTGCCTGTGGCAGCGTGCCGTTGGTCTCAAGCTGGATCGGAAATAACGCGCTGAGTTGCGGCAACCACACCTGAAGCGCCTCAGCATGAAGCAGCGGTTCTCCGCCGGTCAGTGACAGCGAGTGATGTAGATGCGGCTGTTGTCGTTTCCACTGATGCAGATGAGCAAGCACACGTTCTCTTTCCAAGGGGTTTTCCCAGAAAAAAAACTGTTCGCTGCCTGGGTGGGTCTCAATACGGGCCTGGTCGGTCGGTTGAAACTCGGTATCGCAATACGCACAATCCAGATTACACCCTGCCAGGCGCAGAAATACCTGGCGGCAACCAACCAGAGGGCCTTCGCCCTGAATAGACGAAAACACCTCAACAACGGGCAAATCAGTCACGGCTGTAACTGGCACAAGCGTTATCCGATTCCCAGACATTCACACATTCCACTTCAACATTGTCTGTATTCAGCGTCCCTTCGAGAACGTCAAACAGATAACGGCCAATGTTCTCCGAAGAGGGACTCGCCTCCTTGAACGGCGGCAAATCGTTGAGATATTTGTGGTCCAATGTGGCGAGCAGCTCTTTAGTGCGGGCCTTGAGGATCTTGAAGTCGATGCCGAGGCCGGACTCATCCAGTTCTTTGGCACGCACCGTCACTTCAACTTTCCAGTTATGTCCATGAAGGTTTTCACAATCGCCATCGTAATTAATCAGGTTGTGCGCAGCGGCAAAGTGGGTACAAATTTTAAGACGATACATAGAATTCTCCAGCAATCTATCTGAAATAGAATCGTTATACGTTATAGTCCGATTCATCATCGGTCACAGGTGCCGGATCACCGGCAATGCGGTAATCTTCGTCCACCCAACAGCCCAGGTCCACCAGACGGCACCGTTCGGAACAGAACGGTCGCCATGGATTGTCTTCCCAAGGGGTCATTTTTTTACACTGAGGGCACGGTACGTCCACGGGCACTCCTTTTTTGAAAATACGCTTCGAATCAGTGGGGTTGAATACTATACAATCTCAAAACAAATGTAACCTTTTTTCAATCCAGGGTCCAATTCCATCCCCGCAAACTCACGGGTTTATGTTACAATCCCCAAAATTTTTTCAGGAGAAATCGGCTCATGATCGACACCAACAGTTTTAACATTGATTCCCTTGAAAGCGAAATTGCCATCGATCATCGCTGCGTCGCGCTGCTTAAACAATTTCACACCAACCTGCTCAATGAAGGGATCGAGCCTCTGGAGGCTGGACAGTTGGCCCATGGCGCGGATTATTTTTTGCGCGAATTTATTATCGGCACCTGTCGCGAAAACCTTTTCGACATTTCCCCAGTACGCATCCGCCAATTTGCCGGACATTGGTATATTATTAAAACACTGGAACCCAACCTCAAGGAACTAACCCAGGTTCTTCAAGGGGTGACCATTTTTTATACCTACCTGCAGCAACAGGATAAAATCGACACCAGCACGCTTGAAAAGATCAAAACCTATGCGACGGATATCGATTTTTACCGGCGTCGCATTGAATCGTTCTGGGAGATTAACGACGACAACGACTATCCGCAATGGTGTCAGGACTGTCCTCTGCCCGAGTGCGCAAGCACCGCATAACGGCCATGGAACAGAAACGCCTCCGCGCAGCCCGTCTGGCAATTATCACCGCCACGTGTCTGGCCATCATCAAGCTGGCCACCGGCATCCTCACCGGTTCTATGGCCTTATTGTCCTCTGCCGCAGATTCCCTTTTGGACATTCTCATGTCACTGGGCAACTTCTTTGCCCTGAAGCAGGCCCATAAACCGGCCGACGATACCCACCCCTATGGCCATGGCAAATACGAAACAGCCGCCACATTTCTGCAAAGCGTCCTGGTCGGCGTCTCCGGTGGATACATCCTCTACGAATCTATCCACCGTCTCACCCGGGGAGTGACCTTGAGCCATGTCGACTACGGCATTGGCGTTCTGGCACTGAGTGTTCTGGTCTCATGGATTTTGAGCCGCTATTTGAAACGGGTGGGCAAGCAGACTGAATCTTCGGCATTGCAGGCGGATTCACTCCATTATGCAACCGATGTCTATAGCAACCTGGTCTTGCTGGTGGGATTGATAGCCGTCAGCACACTGGGCTGGCAGTGGCTGGATCCGGCCCTGTCGGTGGGCGTTGGAGTCTATGTGCTAAAAGCCGCGTACGGATTGTTTCGGCCGTGCCTGGATGAGTTTCTCGATGCCGGGTTACCAGCGGAACAATTGGAAAAAATTTCACAGTGCATCGAACAGCACCGCAGTGATGTGACCGGCTACCATCACCTGCGGTCCCGCCGTAGCGGGACCACGAGATTAATTGATTTCCATCTGACCTTCTGTCGCTTCAAAACCATTCAGGAGGCGCATGCCATTGCCGATAGTGTTGAGAAAGATATCCATCAACAGATTCCCAACGCCGATATTACGATTCACCTTGAGCCGACGGAATGCGAGCAGTGTCGCAACTGCACCGCTTGCAACAGACCGTGTGAGGCCAAGCAACACCGGGCAACACAGCCGGTGGAGTCCTCGCCTAACGACCCAGCATGATCCCCAGTTTCTCTGCGGCCTGAACCATTTCACCGTTCGCCGGCACCAGATTCAGCGAGCCAACAGCTTCAGCCAGGGTGGTCGATACGACGGAACGGCCACGCAGCGCAACCATTTTCCCAAAATCTCCATCTGCAATCAGATCAACCGCTTTCACACCAAAACGGGTGCCGAGAATGCGATCAAACGGCGATGGCGTTCCACCACGTTGGAGATGGCCTAGAACGACGGTCCGCACTTCCATATCAAGACACTGGGTAATCTGTCCAGCCACCTGTTCACCGATGCCACCAAGACGATCCACCCCACCACGACGGTTGTTCGCGGATTCTTGAACCACCTGCTCACCGTCAAGGGCACTGGCGCCTTCAGCAACGACAACGATGGAAAAACGTCCACCCCGTTCACGGCGTCGTCGGATCGCAGCACAGACTTTTTCAATGGAAAAAGGAATTTCAGGAAGAAGAATGACATCGGCACCACCAGAAATACCGGATTCCAGAGCAATCCAGCCGGCATCACGACCCATCACTTCGACGACCATAACCCGGTGATGGCTTTCAGCTGTGGTATGAAGACGATCAAGAGCTTCAGTGACAACTCCGACAGCGGTATTATAGCCAAAGGTCACATCCGTGGCCTTAAGGTCATTATCAATGGTTTTGGGAATGCCGACCACGTTCATCCCCAGCTCGTACAGCCGTTGAGCAATTTTCAGCGTGCCATCGCCGCCAACAGCAATCAGAGCATCCGCACCGATACTGTTAAAATGCTCCACCACCTGAGATGAAACATCCATCCAGTGGATTTCACCGTCTTCCATCACCGGATAATGTAAGGGATTGCCATGGTTGCTGGTGCCAAGAATGGTGCCCCCCAGTTGCAAAATACCTCGGACCGCCTTGAGATCCAGCTCACGCGTCTTGATTCCCGACAATAGCCCATCAAAGCCATCTTCAATACCGATGACCCGCCAACCGTGAGTCCCAACAGCACTGCGAACAACACCGCGAATAACGGCATTCAACCCCGGGCAATCGCCCCCTCCAGTCAACACTGCAATGGTTTTCATTCACCCTCCTGTGAAAATCACAAAGAAACAGGGTCTCCCCTGCCAATCAACGTTTTTTCGTCTCAGGTTCCGTGGCAATCGCCAGCTTGGCAAAACCGGCGCTCTGAGCAGCATCCATCAGTTGCACCACTTTACCGTGCTGAGCCTGTTTATCGGCCAGAAGGATAAATGTGGTTTTTGCCGCACGTTCACCGTAACCAGCCAGATGAGATCTGAGATCCTCCATAGAGACTAATCGATCTTCGAGATGAATCAACCCCGACTTTTCCAGATAGACGTTAACTTCTTCCGGCTGCTTATCGATCTTCTGGCTACCGGCTTGAGGTAAATTGATATCAATTCCGGTAGAATCGACAAAAGTAGTTGAAATCATGAAGAAAATCAGCAGCAAAAAAACCACATCAACCATGGAGGTCAATTCAACACGAACTTCGTCTCGCTCTTTTCGTTTAAACGCCATGACGTGTCTTTGTCCGATGGGATTTAAGGCTTATAAACGCTTGGAATCATGAGCCAGAAGATCCACCAGATCCAGGGCATGAATTTCAAGTTTGTGGGCAATATTATCAGACCGGCTGGTCAGATATTTGTGCAAGAGAATGGTCGGGATGGCAACGGACAGACCTGTCGCCGTGGTGATCAGAGCTTCGGAGATGCCCCCACCAAGCGTCGCTGGCGTACCAACACCCTGGGCAGCCAACTGAGTAAAGGCGCGGATCATCCCGAGAACAGTGCCGAGCAATCCGAGTAATGGTGTAATCGTGGCAATGGTGCCGAGTAAACCAAGATAGCGGTCGAGGGTCACGCTGTAGCGTTCTCCGACCTCTTCCACCAGCGTTTTGATCTGGTCCCGGCTGCGACCAGCGGCATTCAGGGCGACAACATAGATAGGCGCCAGAATTGTCCGCCGTTCGCGACAGATTGCCAGAGCATCGGCAATGTGTTCATTGCGCACCAGAAGTTCGACCTCGTCTCTTAAGCGTGTGGATTGTTTGATCAACCCTCTGTACACCCAGATCCGTTCCAGAAAAATGGCCAAAGCCAAGACAGAACAGAACAGGATCGGATACATCAGAGGACCACCTTTTTGGAAAATTTCCAGCATGTCGAGGTCCTTGTTATTTAACGGTTAAGAGTGTTTAGGTTGGGATTCATCTTCCGCCTGTTTATCCGTCTGCGGCTCGTCCACCGGCCCCTGGGGCAATTCGATCACTTCCGGCGTTTCCTCCGCAGCAGATTCAGCAGCGGGATCCTCGTAAACAGCATCGCTCACCTCGTCGGCAACCGGCGCCGCAGGCGTCTCTTCAACCACAGCAGGGGCTTGTTCAACCACGTTTTTTGGTTCAGGAGTTGTTGACTTGGTCTCTTCTTCCAACTCCTGCTTACGGGCTTTGCGATCTTTCTTCTTCTCCGGCTTGGTGTGTTTGTCTTGCTCAGCACCCTCAGGCTGCAGCTGTTTAAGCTGTCGCTTAAGCTGGATGATTTTAATGGTGTTAGCAAATGAGGCGGCGATCATACCAAGGACAAACGTGGTCATGATCAGCAAAAAAAGATAGATCTCAGGCGATTGGTAATCAAGGAAACTAATGACAACTTTTGTATCGTTGTCTTTACAAAAGATAAAAACCAGAGCCAGGCCCACCAGAGCCATAAAAAGCTTAACAAATTTCATTGCACGATCCCCCAAAACTATATCGAATATTAAAATGATCGCTTCAATTTACTAAATATACGCGACATCAACAATTGACGAAGCACAGTTCCCGTTGACGTTAGACGATTTCCTACAAAGCGTCAATATTGATAATCTCGGCTTCAAGGGTTTCGCCGACATAAAGCAGCGCGACGGAATGCCAGGGTTGACTGCGTCGATCTGCCGCGCTGCCGGGATTGACCACCAGGATCTCCCCGACCCGGTGGCAGACCGGACGATGGCTGTGACCGTAAATCAGACAATCGAGCTGGGTCGAAGCAAAGTGTTCCAGCAGGCGTTGTTCAAGGTTCTCTTTCGGTCCCCAACCGTGAACGACACCAATGCGCCACGACTCAATGGTCAAAATACGCTGCAACGGCACACCGGGTTGACTGCTGTCCATATTGCCCTGGACACTATAGAAAGGCAGCCCGTTAAATAGCAGTCCCAACTCCGGATGAACAAGGTCCCCCGCATGAATGACAGCATCCACCTCAGAGAAACAGCTCGTCAGCAAACGTTCAACCAGCGCTGTTGCCTCAGGTAACATGTTGAAATGCGTATCGGAAAGTACGGCAATCTTCTTCATAGGCGTGATTCAGGTGACAAAAAAGGCGCCACACAGGCGCCTTTTTAAAACAGTCGCTTAGGCCAAATCGTTCTCAATGCGGATAAACAGACTGGCTTCACGGCAGATTTCGAGCAGATCAATCTTCTGTAACGCCGCACGCACATCGCTTTCAACGGCATCGTGGGTCATGAGCACAATGGGAACACAACCACCCAGTTCCCGCTCAGGTTGGATCATTGAGGAGATACTGATGTTATATTCACCGAGGGTTGCAGCAATTTTGGCCAACACACCTGGGCTATCTTCCACCATCACGCGAACATAATACGGGCTGGTAATGTCTTCCATCGCCCGAACCGGCAGTGTGGTAATGTTTTTGGTCAGGTAGTTGAGCGCTGGCGGCAGGAAACTGCTCTCACCGAGCATCTGACGCGACAAACTCATGACATCACCGAGAACGGCACTGGCCGTGGCATCCATTCCGGCGCCGCTGCCCACCTGAGTCACCGGGCCGACAAAATCACCAATCAAGCGCACCGCGTTCAACACGCCACGCACTTCAGCCAGTGAATAGGTGTCCGGAATCATGGTTGGATGGACTCGCGCTTCAACCACACCATCCTCTTGTTTACCAATCGCCAGCAATTTGATCTGATAACCGAATTGACGTGCGTACTGGATGTCCAGAGACGTAATACGGGTAATCCCCTCGGTGTAGATCGAATCGAAATCAACCCAGGTGCCGAAGCACATGGTCATGAGGATCGACAGTTTATGAGCCGTATCAATCCCTTCAATATCGAAGGTCGGATCCGCTTCGGCATAGCCCAGTTCTTGAGCGTCTGCCAGAACATCAGCAAAGTCTTCGCCATTTTCAGTCATGCGGGTGAGGATGTAATTACAGGTCCCATTAAGGATACCAAACACATCACTGAATTGGTTGGCACACAGATTTTCCCGAATCGAGGAGAGCACGGGAATACCACCACCTACAGCCGCTTCAAACAGCAGGCTGACATTGTTTTTTTCTGCTGCGAGGAGCAACTCCTGTCCATACAGGGCCAGCAACGCTTTGTTCGCCGTCACCACATGTTTACCGTTTTCCAAGGCTTTCAACACAAAGGTGCGCGCCGGCTCATAGCCGCCGATCAGCTCAATGACCACATCAATATTCGGATTGGTCAGAACATTGTCCGCATCATCGGTTAAAACACCGGGCTCGACAACGACACCACGATCTGTGGTGGTATCGCGATCAGCAATAGCCGCCAGAGTCAGTTTGGTGCCCAACCGCTGCGAGATCACGTCAGCATTCTGTTGAATAACCTTTACAACACCGGTTCCAATGGTTCCAAACCCCAGCAATCCGACTTTTATTTCTTTCATGAATCTCCCCAATTACGAAATTAAGACCGTGACCGTTTAGCAATACGATCGAGCACACCATTGAGAAATGCCGGCGTATCTTTGGTGCCATAACGTTTGGCAATCTCAATCGCTTCATTGATGACAACGTTAGTCGGCGTTTTATCGACATATATCAGTTCGTAGCACGCCATGCGCATCAGTGACAAATCCAGGCGCGGCATACGATCCAGCGCCCAGTTCTTTGATGTGTCCAGCAACATGGCATCAATCTCTTCGAGGTGTTCGTAGACCCCCTTCACCAGTTGCTCAGCGAAAAAAATCACATCATCGGACAGCGGCGATTGCGGCTCTTCCGGTTCACCCAACACATCATTGCTGAAGCGAAAATTCCCCCAAAAATCACTGAGCACCTGATCCAGCGGCGCGTCCTGATCATAGAGGCTATACAATATCTTCAGCGCATACTCACGCCCGTTACGTCGTGTTCCCTTGGCCATTTAATCAATACTTTTCAAAAGGTTGATCATTTCAATGGCAGTTACTGCCGCTTCAAAGCCTTTGTTACCGGCTTTTGTCCCAGCGCGCTCAACCGCCTGCTCAATGGTGTCGGTGGTCAAAACGCCGAAGGCAATCGGAACACCGGTCGCCAGACTGACCGAAGCAACACCTTTAGTCACCTCATTGCTGACATAATCAAAGTGCGGGGTCGCGCCACGGATGACAGCACCCAGACAGATCACAGCATCGTACTTGCCGCAAGCCGCCATTTTTTGCGCGACAATGGGAATTTCAAACGCGCCCGGCACACGGGCAATGGTAATAGCTTCATCACTGCCGCCGTGACGAACAATGGCATCGATAGCGCCTTCGACGAGCCGTTCGCAAATAAAGCTGTTAAAACGAGCAACAACGATTGCGACTTTCTGGCCGCTGGCATCCAGTTGTCCTGCTAGTTGATTTGCCATGATTACACTCCCAATTTAAGTCACTGGCCAACTCTGGTCAGCCGATTGGTTTATGAAGGTTGCTGCAAAAAAGCCATCTGGACCTTTTGGCAACACACTCTATTTACAGGTTTTCCAGCAAATGGCCCATTTTCTCTTTTTTGGTCAGCAAATAACGCTGGTTAACGCGATTGGCCGGCATTTCAATCTTCACCCGCTCCACCACTTCGAGGCCATAGCCCTGAAGGCCGACAATTTTTTTCGGGTTGTTGGTCATCAGTTTGATCTTGCGGACCCCGAGGTCAGCAAGAATCTGAGCACCAATGCCATAATCACGCAAATCCGCTTTAAAACCCAGGGCTTCATTGGCTTCGACAGTATCGTGGCCACAATCCTGTAGTGCGTAAGCTTTCAGCTTGTTGACCAGCCCGATGCCGCGGCCTTCCTGACGCATATACACCACCACGCCGCTGCCAGCCTCTTCAATCTGCGCCATGGCCGCTTGCAACTGCTGACCGCAGTCGCAACGCATCGAGCCAAACACATCGCCAGTAAGGCATTCGGAGTGAACCCGGACCAGAACCGGCGTATCCTCCTTGATTTCCCCTTTAATCAAGGCAACGTGCTGAGCATTATCAACATCATTTTCATAAACAATGGCCTGAAAATCACCGCCAAAGCAGGTGGGCAGAGCCGTTTCCGCCGCACGGCGCACCAGCAACTCTTTACGCATCCGATACTCGACCAGATCAGCGACAGTGACAATACGCAGGTCATGTTGCTCGGCAAACACTTTCAGTTGCGGCATACGCGCCATGGTGCCGTCGTCATTCATGATTTCGCAGATAACACCGGCCGGTTTTAATCCCGCCAGACGCGCCAGGTCCACAGAACCTTCCGTCTGACCGGTACGTACCAGCACACCACCTTTACGCGCCCGGAGAGGAAACACATGACCGGGGCGGGCCAGATCGTGCGCCGTTGAATTTTCGTCAATGGCAACACGAATGGTCTGGGCACGATCCGCTGCGGAAATACCGGTGGAAACCCCTTTGCGAGCTTCAATGGATACCGTAAAAGCCGTGCCGAACGAGGAACTGTTTTCCGTCACCATTAAAGGCAAATCAAGGTGATCAGCGCGCTCTTCGGTCAAAGACAGGCAGATCAAACCACGCCCTTCTTTGGCCATAAAGTTGATCGCTTCATCCGTCACCATTTCCGCCGCCATGGTCAGGTCTCCCTCATTTTCCCGATCTTCATCATCAACGAGGATAACCATTTTCCCTTGGCGAATATCTTCAAGCGCCGCTTCAATTTTTGCTATAGGCACAATGTGCTCCTTTCGCAGTATGACACATCCATGCGGTCCATGACCGCCTTACATGAACCCGTTACGGGCCAGATGTTCCAACGTCAGGGAACCCTCCTGCGTTGCAGACCCCTGACCAAGAAGTTTTTCAACATATCGAGCGATGATATCCGTTTCGATGTTGACTCGTCCACCCACTTGTACATTTTTCAGCGTCGTTTTCTCCAGGCTGTGCGGAATAATTGCCACTGAGAAGGTCTCTTCCGTTACCTCATTAACCGTCAAACTGATGCCGTCAATAGTAATTGATCCTTTTGCTACCACATAACGCAACGTGTGTGCGGCAAGGCGAAAGGTAAAACGGATGGCGTTACCATCCCGGCGTCGCTCAACCACAGTAGCCACATCATCAACATGGCCGCTGACCAGATGGCCCCCAAGTCGATCACTGAGCTGTAATGCACGTTCGAGGTTCACCTGTGAACCGGGTGAAACAGCGCCAAGGTTAGTGCATTCAAGTGTTTCAGGAGAGACATCGGCAACAAAAACACCGCTGCCGTAGCGGATCACCGTCAGGCAAATGCCATTAACGGCTATACTGTCGCCCAAAGCAATCTCGTCCATAGGAAGGGTCGTGGCCACCGTCAGTTGAACACTGGAAGCCCCACGGCGCAACTCTCGGACGGTGCCGATATCTTCAATTAACCCGGTGAACATGAACACACCTCCCCTTCCAACAGAACATCGTCGCCAAGACAGGTAACACGGAAATCACGCAACTGCAGAGCATCATCCAAATGATCAACGCCCTGGCCGGTAAACAGACCGAAGCCATCGTTGCCGCCAAGTAATTTCGGAGCCATATAGACCATCACCCGATCAATCAAGCCCGCTGAAAATAAGCTCTGGTTCAAAACACTGCCACCTTCAACCAAGACCGATTGGATATCGCGCTGGCCGAGCATGTCAGCCAAGGCATGCAAGTCAACCTGTCCGGCTGAGGTTTCGGCAACAGTCACCACCTCGACGCCTGCATGCGCCTGCAACGCTTTGATCTTAGCAGGATCGGCCTGCGCCACAGTGACCACCCAGGTTGGCGATGCCGACTGATGGTTGATCAGGTGCGACGTTTCAGGCAATTGCAACCGCGAGTCAACAACAATACGGATCGGATCGTGACCGGGCGGGGTGAGTCGGGTTGTCAGACGCGGATTGTCGCGTAAGGCCGTGCCACTACCAACCATAATCGCATCCACCTGATCACGCAAGTGATGGACATGCTCACGACTGCGTGCGCTGGTAATCCATTGAGAGTGGCCGGTACGTGTCGCGGTCCGACCATCCAAGGTCAAAGCTGACTTGAGGATAAACAGAGGACGACCGCTGATCATATGTTTAATAAACGGGGCAATGAGACGACGGCACGGTGTTTCGAGAACCCCCACTTCTACGTCAACACCGGCAGCACGCAGGCGCTCGACACCCTGTCCACTGACTTGAGGGTTGGGATCGATCAGCCCAACAAAGACACGGCTGACACCGGCAGCAATCAAGGCCTCACAACAGGGAGGGGTACGACCATGATGGGAACAGGGCTCAAGGGTCACATAGGCATCGGCACCACGGGCTTGATCCGCGGCATCACGCAGGGCAAAAACTTCAGCATGCGGCTCACCTGCTTTGGGATGGAAGCCGCGACCAACCACCTGACCATCACGGACAATGACGGCCCCAACGGGGGGATTGGGGGTCGTTCGCCCCAACGCCTTACGTGCGAGATCCAATGCAATTTGCATGAATTGTTCGTGGGTTTCAGCCTGAGTCTTCACAGATTACTTGAACTTTCAGGAGTCGCTATGGAGGTCATGCTGGTTGCCGAGAATATCCTTCAGCTCCTGCATGAATTCATTGATATCTTTAAACTGACGATACACCGAAGCGAAGCGCACGTAGGCGACTTCATCCAGATCGTGCAAGGCCTTCATCACCGCTTCACCAACACGGCTCGCCGGAATTTCCCGCTCAGGGCATTCCTGAAATTCCATCTCCATCTGATCAACGATCTTCTCAATCGTCGCTATAGACACGGGCCGTTTTTCACATGCCCGCTGCATACCGGAAATAATCTTCTGGCGATCAAACGGTTCCCGTCGACCATCTTTTTTAACCACCAACGGCAAAATATCTTCAACCCGCTCATAGGTGGTAAAACGGCGATTGCACTCTGCGCATTCACGCCGACGCCGGATGCTATTTCCCTCTTTTGCCAGACGGGAATCAACAACACGTGTATCAATACAGGAACAAAATGGACATTTCATCTAGCCCTCGCAAGGTTGATCGGTCGATGAAACATGTTCAAAAACTTCCATGCCCGATTCCAGCAGCAGCTCTTCAGCCAACTCGTCGGGATAACCGTCGAGATAAACAATGCGGCTCAGTCCGGCGTTGATAAGCATCTTGGCACAGATCACACACGGAGCATTGGTACAATAGAGCGTCCCACCACTAATGTTGACCCCATGTTTAGCCGCCTGAATAATCGCATTCTGTTCAGCATGCAGTCCGCGACACAACTCATGGCGCTGTCCGGAGGGTACCTGCATTTTTTCCCGCAGGCACCCGGTTTCCTGACAGTGGCGCACCCCGGACGGGGTGCCGTTATATCCGGTGGTCAGAACATTTTTATCTTTGACAATCACCGCACCAACCTGACGACGCAAACAGGTCGATCGACTGGCCACAAGACGGGCAATGTCCATAAAATAGTCTTCCCACGACGGACGAGTCATGACATTCAGCCTACTTCAGACGATGGGCATAAAGAGGAAACTGCTGGCACAACTCTTTTACTTCACCGCGAATCGCAGTCAGAGCGTCTTCATTGTCAATGTTGGTCAAGGCGCGGTCGATCCAGTCAGCCACTTTACCCATTTCCGCTTCTTTAAGGCCACGTGTGGTGGTTGCCGGAGTTCCGATACGGAAACCACTGGTGACAAACGGTGAACGGGTGTCAAACGGCACGGCATTTTTGTTCACCGTAATCCCGGCTTTTTCCAACGCTTCTTCAGCCAGCTTACCGGTGGTTTCGGTCCCGCTGAGATCAACCAGAATCAGATGGTTATCGGTACCGCCGGAAACAAGGTTATAACCGCGCTCCAGCAGACCGGCTGCCAAAGCTTTAGCATTGAGGACAACCTGCTGAGCATAGGTTTTAAACTCGGCGTCCAAGGCTTCTTTGAAGGCAACCGCTTTGGCGGCGATCACGTGCATCAGCGGCCCCCCCTGACTGCCGGGGAAGATATTGCTGTTCACCTTCTTGGCAAACTCATCGCGACACAGAATCATGCCGCCACGCGGACCACGCAGGGTTTTATGCGTCGTTGTAGTGACAAATTCAGCATGGGGAACCGGGCTGGGATGCTCACCGGCAGCAACGAGTCCGGCAATATGGGCCATATCGACCATTACCGGAGCGCCAACTTTATCCGCAATCTGGCGGAAAGCCTCAAAATCGATGGTACGCGGATAAGCACTGGCACCAACGACAATCAATTTCGGTTTGTGCTCCATTGCCAGAGATTCGACCTCGTTGTAATCAATGGTACCGGTCTCTTTTTTAACACCGTAGGGCACAATATTGTACAGCTTGCCGGAGAAATTCACCGGGGAGCCGTGGGTCAGATGACCACCATGGGCCAGGTTCATGCCCAAAACGGTATCTCCCGGTTGACAGGCGGAAAAATAGACCGCCATGTTAGCCTGAGAGCCGGAGTGGGGCTGAACATTGGCATGGTCAGCACCAAACAATTGCTTGGCACGGTCAATGGCCAGTTGCTCAGCAACATCGACCACTTCACACCCGCCGTAGTAGCGCTTGCCGGGGTAACCTTCAGCATACTTGTTGGTCATGATGGAGCCCTGGGCTTCCAGCACCGGCTCACTGACAAAGTTCTCCGAAGCGATAAATTCGAGATTATATTCTTGACGCTCTGTTTCTTCCTGGATGGTCTGAGCGATTTCAGGATCAAATTGGGCAAGAGTCTTCACATCAACCTCCGTGGTTCTTGATGACTTAAAGAAAAAGTCATGGGCAGGCCCGGCCCACCCATGACTTGACTGATTTGTTATGCGTCGGCGTCGCAGTGACGCTCGAGCTGAATGATTTTATTCAGTCGATTCTGATGACGTCCCCCCTCATAGGCACCATCATACCAGACAGAAACCATCCGACAGGCCAACTCAGGGTCAAGGACACGACCGCCAAGGACGAGAATATTGGCATTATTGTGCTCACGGGCCATCTGTGCGGTAAATTCATCATGGGCCAATGCAGCACGCACACCGGGGAATTTATTCGCTGCGATCGACATGCCGATTCCGGTTCCACAGACCAGGATCCCCTGATCAGATTCCTGCTTGGAAATCGGCTCCGCCACCAGCGCGGCATAGTCGGGGTAATCAACAGAATCTTCAGCGTGAACACCAAGGTCTTTGACTTCGACGCCCTGCTGCTTGAGATACTCGACCAGAATCTGCTTGAGTTCCAATCCTCCGTGATCACTGGCAATCAATAGCATGGTTGCTCCTTAGATTTTTTTAAACAGCAAGGTGGCGTTGGTACCACCGAAGCCCAGTGAATTGGACATAGCCACGTTCACATCGGCCTGCCGCGCTGTATTGGGCACATAATCAAGATCACACTCTTCCGAGGGATTCTGCAGGTTGATGGTCGGCGGAACAATGCCGGTTTCCATCGCCTTCAGACAGTAAACAGCTTCCAGTGCACCGGCAGCACCCAGTCCGTGACCGGTCATACTCTTGGTCGAACTGACCATCACCGATTTGGCATGATCACCCAGAGCAGTTTTGATTGCCATGGTTTCAAACATGTCATTAAACGGCGTCGATGTGCCATGGGCGTTGATGTAATCGATCTCTTCAGCATTGACACCGGCACCGTTCATGGCCATTTTCATGCAGCGTGCTGCGCCCTCGCCCTCTGGAGCCGGAGCCGTCAGGTGATACGCGTCAGAAGTCAGGCCATAACCGCACAGTTCACCGTAAATTTTGGCACCACGCTTCAGGGCCGACTCATATTCTTCAAGTATGACAATCCCGGCACCTTCGGCCATGACAAACCCATCACGGTCCTTGTCAAACGGTCGGCTGGCCGCTTTCGGATCATCATTGCGGGTTGACAAGGCTTTCATGACACAGAAACCGGAAACACCCAACGGAGTAATCGTCGATTCACTGCCACCAGCGATCATGGCATCGGCATCGCCACGCTTGATCATGTGGTAAGCATCACCAATGGAATGAGTTCCCGTTGCGCAAGCACTAACTGAAGACACATTGGGTCCTTTGGCACCAAAGCGAATCGAAATCTGTCCCGGGGCCAAGTTGATGATCAGCATGGGAATAAAAAACGGCGAAACACGTTTGTGACCGCTCTTATTCAACACATCATGATATTTTTCAATCGCCGGAAGGCCGCCAAGTCCTGACCCAACCAAAACGCCAACGCGTTCGGCATTCTCATCGGTAATCTCGAGGCCGGAATCGCTCATCGCCATATCGGCTGCGGCCAAGGCATATTGAATGAAGAGGTCCATCTTCTTGACCTCTTTTTTATCGATAAAATCTGTGGGCACAAAGTCTTTGACTTCACCTGCAATCTGGGCAGGGAGGTCCGACGCATCAAAACGTGTAATCAAATCAATTCCGGATTGTCCCTCGGTCAGTGCCGACCAGTTTTTATCCACTCCAGTGCCCAGTGAAGAAACCGCACCAACACCTGTCACAACTACTCTACGCATGATTACGTCCTTTACTCTGAATTTTAAAAGTTAACAGTCAGATCTTCGACAAGGACATGTGCCGAATTCATTCGTGTAAAAACAACATGTTGAACTAAAATCCCGTGTCCTGAAAAAACAAAACACTCAGAACGATTTCACACGACAGAGACGGCTGTCGTCTGAAATCACGCTGAGACGCAGGAAGAATCGTTTAAAAGGTAAAGGGAGGGCAGACAATCTGCACCTCCCCTGAACCATATCAACCAATCAGGAGTTATTGCTAACGTAAGAGATAGCGTCCTTAACGGTTTGAATTTTCTCTGCGTCTTCGTCAGAGATTTCAATATCGAATTCCTCTTCCAGAGCCATAACCAGCTCAACGGTGTCCAGAGAATCCGCACCGAGATCGTCCATAAAAGAAGCTTCGGGAGTCACTTGATCTTCTTCAACACCCAGTTGCTCAGCAACGATTTTTTGTACTCTTTCCTCGATTGAAGCCATGATTTTACCTCCATGATGTGTGGTAACAGCCTAAGCTGATGTGTTCAGTGCCAGATACGGAGACAATCCGATCCGGCCAAATGTGATTACATATACATTCCGCCATTAACAGACAGCTCGTGGCCAGTGATGTAGCCAGCCTGCTCGGAAGCCAGAAAGGCTACCGCTGCTGCAACATCCTCCGGTGAGCCAAAACGGCCCAGAGGGATCTGGGCGGCCATGTCGGTCCGCACCTTCTCCGGCAATTCTGCTGTCATATCTGTTTCGATAAATCCCGGTGCTACGGCATTAACCGTGACATTACGCCGTGCCAGTTCGCGGGCATTGGAACGGGTCAGTCCCATCAAACCGCCTTTACTGGCACAATAATTCGCCTGGCCGATGTTGCCCATCTGGCCAACCACCGATGTCACGTTAATAATCCGTCCATAGCGTTGTTTATTCATCACTTTCGCTGCGGCACGAGTGCACAAAAAAGCGCCTTTGAGATTGATGTTCATCACCGCATCCCAATCGTCTTCCTTCATGCGCGCCAGCAGTGTATCACGAGTGATCCCGGCATTGTTGACCAGAATATCAATTTGACCAAAGGCTTCCTGAGCCGCTTCAATCATTGCTGCCACGTCGCTCTCAACAGCAACATCCGCCGCAACGCTGATAGCGTCACCTCCCTGACCTTTGATTTCCGCGACCAGTGCTTCCGTATCCTGCTGTTTACGACTGACAGCGACAATACGTGCGCCTTGACGAGCCAGGTACTGGGCAATACAACGGCCAATTCCTCGTGAAGCGCCGGTGACAATGGCCACGCGATCGTTAAGCATGTATCTCTCCTTACCGGGTCCGTTTACTTACAGCGCCTTAAGGGACGCCAGGTTTTCAATATTAGCCACAGGCATGCGGCGCTCAATACGCTTGATCAGACCACACAACACCTTGCCCGGACCAATCTCGATAAAACGCTCAACGCCCTGTTCAACCATATAGCGTACGGACTCGTCCCAGCGCACCGGAGCACTCACTTGAGAAACCAGCAATGACTTGACACGCGCCATATCACTATTGGCCGAGGCTTCCACATTTGTGACCACTGGAATCGTCAGAGCCGACAGTGTTACCGCATCGAGAACACCGGCGAGTTGCTCACCAGCCGGTTTCATCAAAGCGCAATGGAACGGTGCACTGACCGGCAGCGGCATAGCCTTTTTCGCACCGTTTTCCTTGGCCAATGCGATGGCCCGTTCAACGGCGGCCGTATGACCGGCAATAACAATCTGTCCGGGGCTGTTAAAATTCGCCGGTGACACAATCTGATCACCCGCTGCATCAGCGCAAATTTTTTCCAGAGTTTCGCCATCAACACCCAAAACCGCAGCCATGGCACCTTCGCCGACAGGAACAGCCTGTTGCATAAAGGTACCGCGTTGGCGCACCGTACGAACGGCGTCGGCAAACGTCATGCCACCCGATGCAACAAGAGCCGAATATTCGCCAAGTGAATGCCCGGCAACAAAATCAGCCTGCAGATCACTCTCCTGCTGCAACACGCGTAGCGCCGCAATACTCATGGTTAAAATCGCCGGCTGCGTATTGGCCGTCAGTTTCAGATCTTCTTCCGGTCCTTCATAACACATTTTGGCCAGATCGAAACCCAGCGCGTCATTGGCTTCTTCAAACACGTCTCGGGCGACAGAAAAGTTTTCACTCAATTCCTTACCCATTCCAGCGTGTTGTGCTCCCTGACCGGGAAAAATAAATGCTAGCATCTTCTTAACCTTTATCCGTTTTACTTTATTGGTCGCACATTACCAGCGTACCAGTGCCGCACCCCAGGTAAAACCGCCACCAAAAGCATCAAAGAGCAGAATATCGCCTTCGTGGAGCTGCCCGTTGCGATTGGCTTCATCCAAAGCCAGAGGAATGGATGCGCCGGAGGTGTTTCCGCACATATCAACATTCACATACATCTGGTCATCATTGAGCTTCAGGCGCTTTTTCACCGCATCGAGGATGCGACGATTGGCTTGATGGGGAAACAACAGATCAACATCTTTAGCCGTCATCTGGTTCGCATCAAGAGCCTCAATCGCAACATCATAAAGCGAGCGGACAGCAACCTTGAAAACTTCATTCCCTGCCATATGAAGAAACGGCAGACGCTGTTCAATACCGGAAACACTGGCAGGATTACGCGATCCGAAACCAGGCTGATAAAGAAGCTCCCAATAGGAGCCGTCAGAGTGCAGATGGCTCGACAAAATGCCCTGCTCCCCGTCCTGAGCTTCAAGAACAACAGCGCCGGCACCATCGCCAAAAAGGATACAGGTATTGCGGTCTTCCCAATCAATAATACGACTGAGAACTTCGGCACCGATCACCAAGGCTTTTTTGGAATGACCACTTTCAAGATATTGTGTTGCGGATGCCAGAGCGTAGACAAAACCGCTGCAGGCGGCGGAAACATCCCAGGCTGCCGCATTAACGGCACCGAGCTTATCCTGAACCAGACAGGCGGTGGACGGCCAGGGATAATCCCCGGTAATCGTCCCAACAATCACCAGATCAATCTCTTCGGGTTTTGTGTCTGCCATCTCCAACGCTTTGCGTGCAGCGTTGACAGCCAGATCCGAGGTCATTTCATGGTCTGCGGCAATCCGTCGCTCTTTAATGCCGGTACGAGCCGTGATCCATTCGTTATTGGTATCAACCATCTTTTCGAGCTCAAAGTTGGTTAAGACCCTTTCAGGCCGATAAGAGCCCGTTCCGACAATACGTGCCTTTTTCACTGGCATTTCCCCTTTGAAACCACGAAATTACTTACTGCCGGCAACTGCTACCACTGCAGCTGCATCGGGATGACTGCTCAGCTCGTGAAGCTGTTCAACCAACGTATCATTGACGGCTTTCTGAACACTGTCAGCTGCTTGGCCAATGGCATTGGTCATCGCTTTCACATTGGAACCACCGTGACAGATAATCCCTGTGCCACGAATGCCCAACAGCGGTGCACCACCATACTCGGCATAATCAATTTTCTTCTTAAACGCCTGGAATGCCGGACGCGACAACACATAGCCGATGCGAGCCCAGAAACGCGACTTCAGTTCCTGGCGCAACATCGTACCGATGGCTTCAGCAAGTCCTTCCGAGACCTTTAAAACCACATTGCCGACAAATCCGTCACAAACAACAACATCAACAGCACCACTATAAACGTCACGCCCCTCAACGTAACCAATATAGTTCAGATCAAGTTGTTTGAGCAGTCGATGGGTTTCGCGCGTCAGTTCGTTGCCTTTTTTCTCTTCGGAACCATTGGAAAGTAATCCCACCCGAGGTTTGGCTTTGCCCATGATCTGACGAACATAGACATGACCCATAATCGCGAAATGCTCCAAATGAACAGGTTTGCAATCGACATTGCCGCCAACATCAAGAACCAGAGACTGGCCCTTGAGATTGGGCACAATCGTGGCGATTGCCGGACGCTCAATACCGTTGATGCGCTTAGTAACAAACATCCCGGCCGCCATCGTAGCGCCGGAATTGCCAGCACTGACCACGGCTTGAGCCTGACCCTGTTTCACCAGATCAAAAGAAACACGAATAGACGAATCCTTTTTCTTCCGGACTGCATCGGAAGCGGAATCGTCCATCGTGACAATTTCAGAGGCATGATGGGTCCGGATATCCAGACCCGTCACATCGTGATTTGCCAATGCCTGCCCGATCCGCTCTTCGTCGCCGACCAGAACAATCGCCATGCCCCACTTACGAGCTGCAGCGACAGCACCCTCGACTTCAACAGCCGGAGCATTGTCGCCACCCATAGCGTCAACCGCAATCACGATTGATTTCATCTATTCAACCCTTAATCCTCAGAATCGAGAACATTGCGATCTTTATAGAAACCACAGCTGGGGCACGCACGGTGCGGCTGCTTAGGTTCGTCACATTGAGGACATACGGAAACACCAGGTGCGGTGAGAGCATCGTGTGCACGACGCATATCACGTCTGGACTTAGAGGTCTTTTTCTTGGGTACTGCCATGAGCTGAATCTCCTTTGCTCTTGTATCTATCTGATATTTTATCAATTACCTGACGGCGTCATTCCGCCGACAACCGACCAAAAGTAAACCGAAACGATGTTATTTTTCAACCTTAAAATCTTTAAGAGCCGCAAAGTGCATACTGACTTTTTTTTCAGCGCACTGGCAGGGCTCCTCATTCAGATTGGCGCCGCATTCCACACACAACCCTTTACAGGCCTCATCACACAACGGATGAGTAGGGAGCAACAACACCACCTGCTGCTGAACCTCATCATCCAGATCAATGGCTTCGCCATCGAACAATTCGAGACCCATCTCTTCTGCCGTCAGCTCCAACTCCTCGCCATCCTCCCCGGTAATATTTGGGAGCTCCTCAACAAAAGACTGATGAAAGTCGCCAGAGAGTGAATAGACCGACGGAGTCAAACACCGGCCACAGGGGATCTCAACCTCAACCTGAATGTGCCCGTCCAGCTCAATTACGCCACCGACAACATTGACGTGCACATCAACCTGAACCGGTGTGCGAAAAACATAACCACCATCCTTGACCAACTGTGCCAGGATGGGATACTGCTCAACCGATTGTTCGATATGCAGACCAGAGCGATGGTCTTTAATATCTTCTACTCGTAATTGCATTTGTTTTTCAACCTGTTAAAGAAAGCGGTCAGTATAGAGTCTAACCCTCTTTTGTCAAGCAAAAAGACAGGGACTCTAAAGCAGAAATTTACTGGCCTTCTCTGACAATTCACAACCTCAAAAAAGGGATTTAAAACCATGTCAGATTCACGGCAAAAACTTGATCGCTCCCTGACCAACCTTAACCACATCATTAAGACACTGCGCGCACCCGATGGATGCCCCTGGGACAGGAAACAAACGCCACACTCCATCAAAAAACACCTTATTGAGGAAGCCTACGAAGTCCTTGATGCCATCGACCACAATATTCCGGAAGATATCTGCAGTGAACTTGGCGATCTGCTCATGCAGATTTTCTTTCTTGCCGATCTTTATGAGGAAGCGGGTCTGTTTAAATTGTTCGATATCAGCGAATCGATACAGGCAAAACTGATCCGTCGCCACCCGCATGTCTTTGACAACCTGCCGGCAATGAGTGAAGAACAGATCAAGCAACAATGGGAGACCATTAAAGCCAAAGAAAAAAAACACCGCAGCCAACCGGCTCCGCCGGAGCATGACATTGCTCCGCTACCATCACTGCTGGCAACGCAAAAGTGGCTCAGAAGACACGACACCACCCCGCTACCTCCAGCTCCACAGATGAGCGCACACCTGAACCAACTGAAAATCAGCACAAACCAGTCGACAGCTGAAACAATCCTCGGTAAGCTGCTTGTCTATTGCGTTCAATTAGCCGAGCAGCACGGTATCGATGCTGAGACATGTTTGCGCCAGCAGCTGATTAACCACTCAAGCAATACACAATAGCCAGCTCTTTGACCGGACAGAACAATTATTAAAAATATGTTTTTAGTTTATTAAGGTTGTGTTGGAAAAAATGATTTCGGGCGAACAAAAACCTTGACACGAAAAAAAACAACACATTTCAAGCCACTTATGATTTTACCCACAAAAACTGTTGATAACCTGTTGATAAAACTGTTAATGGGTCTCTAAATGCCACAGCAAAAAAGGCTTTCATCGTTTTGCCTATTTTTTGCGCACATATATTTTCTTTTATATTTCAGTAAGTTAACTGTTTTGCGATGAAATTATTGTCAATACACACGATCTGTGATTGAAAACGGAAAATAAAAATTAGCGAAGGTACATAAAGGGTGTAAAAATGTTTATAAGGTTACTCATTTTATTTATAGTTATTCCGATTGTTGAAATTTATGTTTTGCTGCAAGCTGGCGAAATCATCGGGCTTGGGCCAACTGTCGCGCTGGTTTTACTCACTGGAGTGGCGGGGGCTTACCTGGCACGAACCCAGGGAAGTGAAACCGTGAGAAAAATTCAACTGGCGTTAGATCGCGGTGAAATGCCGACCGAAGAGTTATTGGATGGAGCAATGATTCTTGCGGGTGGCTTGACCTTGCTCACTCCGGGATTCTGCACTGATTTGGCAGGATTTTTCCTTCTGGTGCCGGTCACGCGCAACATGATCAAGCAATGGGTGCGCCACTGGATGGAGAAAATGTCTTCTCAGGGCAATATTCGAATTTACCGAGGCTGAGCCCAATGACGTCTCCAGGCGATCCCTTTGCAGGACCGCCGCAAACAGTCAGGACACAAGATTATTCTGCTTGCCGACGACCACTCACAAGGAAGACCGTAAAGGTGTCTTCCTTGCCCTTACGTTGCTTGACAATGGTATGCACAGTCCCGGCCTGAACATCACACAGCCCCTGGTCTTCTAGATAGCTGACAAGCCAGTCTCTGTCGATACCGTGATGAAACACGCCGGTGGGATCATCGTGAAAAGTCCCGTCTTCCACATCAAGGTCTGCCAGGGCTAGGTAGCCGCCGGGAGCCAGGTGCCGAGTCATTGAACGAACCAGTGCTGCGACATCGGGCACATGGTGCATCACCATCGAGCTGTAAATCACATCGAACGATTGGGTGATGTTATCGGGAAAATGATCGTGGCTTAACTGCGTATCAATTTTTTGGCGAATCCCATTCTCTCGCGCTTTTTCAAGAGTGACTTCCAACATCTTCTCCGCGCTGTCCACAGCGAGGACGTGCTTGAGTGAGTCAACCAGATGAAAGGTTACCAGCCCTGTACCACAGCCAAAATCAAGGGCGGTCATGGTCTCTTTCAACGGAACGGCCCGACGAATCCCGTCAGCGACACCAGCGGCCAATTGCACCCGGCGCGGTTTGTCATCCCACTGAATAGCGACGCGGTTAAAATCTCTTTTCTCTGCCATTTGTTCCCTCCTGAAAATCCAGTTCATACCAGCCATCGCAGGCTGGAAAATACAGTGCACAACGACAACGGTGCTCCGGATCAAGACGCCCGATCAATCGAGCATAACGTTCGAGCTGCTCGGCATACATCTCTGCCTGCCTTTGATAGAATTGTTCCATCGACAAGGCGCCGGGAACCGACGTTTTATAATCAATAACCCAACGGTCAGTTCCCTCAACAAAGGTACGATCTATGATCACACTCACCAACTGACCATCAAGCTCACCGCTCAGAGCATATTCGTTGCGCCCCTGTTGGTGGGGCGCGAGAATCCATCGTCCCCGGTCACTGGACAGCATCGCATCAATCAACAGGTTGATGCGGTCAACTGTTTGCTCGAGATGGCGCTCAGCAAGACCGAGCAGACGAACTTGTCGACAAATCAACGCAGTGCGCTTTTGGGCCTGTTGATAGTCTTCAATCGCCTGTGGGTCTGCGGCAAAACGCTCAAACCAGTGATGTACCAGCGTCCCGACATGGCTGGCAATCATGCCAGAGCTCCACGGCGTCACCCCATCGGCCTCTGCCATTGCCAGAGGAACAACAGACAACGGTTCGGCACGCCGAAGTAAAGGCGGGCCGCAGCGTTCGACGGCCAGGTCTTCCCCGTCCTCCGAAACGTCCAACTCACCGGGCACAAACTGCGCACCAATTGCCGGCCACAAGGTAGCCAACAAAGAGCCTGACGCTGGCTGCGCCCGACCATCACGATTAAGGGCAGCCTGACCAAACAGATGCAGAGTTCTGCGGGCTCGGGTCAGCGCAACATACAGCAAACGAGCCACCTCATAGTCTTCTTTACGCTGCTCCAGTTGGCCCAAAAGTCCATAAATCGGGTCCGGCGTATCTCCAGGAGCCGTAATCGGTGCCATCAACAAGCCATGTGCCGGATGCTCCAGCCACCGCATCAGGGGCTGATCGCTTCGACGCGGTTTCCGTCCCAGGCCCGGCAGAATAACATGGTCAAATTCCAAACCCTTCGCCTTATGAATCGTCATCACCTGCACCGCAGATTCACAGTGTGCTGCCGGTGCGGCATAAAGCTGCTGAAGATGGTCATCGAGCTGTTCAATCGCCAGCAGATCACCACCATAATCGAGCCGGTCAAGCAAACGCAAGAAAGGCTCGGCATCATCAACGGACTGAGGCCCATAATAACAGGGGCCATCAAGATCCCACCAACACGATTCGACCAGTTGTCTCAAGGAGACCTGGCCACGCTTATAACGGTACTGAGTTACGATTGCAACCACTGCCGCTACACGCTGCTGCGAAGCTGACGGCAACGCACTGAGCACAGCGTCACTCGTTGCCAATTGCGCTACAGTGGTTGTTTTTGATGGCGCGAAGTGAATCAAGTCGTTAAGGGTCACACCACACCAGGGTGCCCGCAACACCGTGAGCCAACTGAGATCATCACCGCCATGCAGGAGAGCTTTGGTCAGAGCCGTCAAATCAGAGACCACCGGCCGTTGCGTCAGGACATCAATGTCCTGGGCTTGATATGTAATCGCGTGTGCTTGCAGAAGCGACAGGATGTTTTTCAGATGGGTTCGTGACCGGACCAGCACAGCAATACTCTGCGAAGGAGAACATTGACGTAATCCCTTAATCCGATCCACCACCTGAACCGCTTCACCTTCAGGATCATTGTAATATCCAGGATAAACGGTAACGGCATCACCCGTTAAGGCATCAAGAACCGGTTGCGCCTGCGAATAACACACCGCTCCCCGCCCGGCATCTTCCTTTGCAGGAAAAATCTCAGGAAACCAGCGGTTGATCGTGGCGACGATCCCCTGCTGGCTGCGAAAATTGGCACTGAGTTGGAGCGATTGCAAGCGAACAGGACCAATGCCTTGCTGCCCGGCCTGAAGAAACAATCCGACTTCAGCTTCGCGAAAGCGATAGATGGATTGCATGGGATCACCAACCACAAACAGGGTGCGACCGTCATCGGGCTGCCAACCACTGACCAACGTGGTCAGCAGGTCAAACTGCAACCACGAAGTATCTTGAAATTCGTCGACCAGAATATGGTCGATCTGGCGATCCAGAGTAAGTAACTGCTCCGTAGGCTGACCACTGTCCACCAAAGCCTGGCGTGCTTTGAGGGCAACTTCTGTGAAGTCCACCTCTCCACTCTGTCGAAACACCCACCACAGCTGGGCAACCAATGCGGGAAGAATATCGAGTAACGCTTCCAACGTTTGCCACTGCCGTTCTGAATAGCCACCGCTCGGCAACGTCACCACTTGGGCCAACGCCTGACTATCTTCGTCGGACAAGAGACTGAGAAGTTCCAGCATGCGCTGCTTCATTGACGCAAACGGCTCTTTTTTCCCGGCCGGGAAGCCAATGTTCTTATTACAGGTTTTGCGCCATTGCCCTTCAGAGGTGAGCAACAACTCGGCCAGACCGCGCCACACCGGCAAAGCATCCAGATGGGTCTCAGGAAAGCCTTGAGCCGCCAACAGTTGTGAGAGCGGCCGTTGATCATCCGCCAACTGCTCAGCAGCAAAGCGTCCCAAGGCCATCAGGTCGTCACGGCAGGATAACGGAATGGCCCGCGCCGCTTCAGCGAGTTGCTCGGCCAGCACCGCTTCAAGAGCCTGCTGCAGCTCGTCACGCGCGCGCACCTGCTCACCGAACAGATGCCGCAACCATTGATCGCGGCGTTCGAGCAATTGAACCAACAGCTCTTCCAGCCGGTCGGAGCGGTTATCCAGGTGGTGCTGCAACTGCAGAAGTCCGCGATTCAATTGATCCGTCGTCCGCGAAGCAGCGAGCAATTGCCGAACGGCCTGGCGATAGAGCTGATACGGTTGATCACTGATGGCCGGCAGGCCGCCGAGACGACTGAGCCACGGCATGCGGGCAACCAGAGTGGCGTTAAAACTGTCAATGGTCTGAATCTGCAACTGCTGCGGATGATCAAACAGGTTCCACGCCAGAGTCTTATTGCGCTGCAACACGGCAGAGGCCAAGCGATAGGTCGTCCTCTGATGCTCTCCGGCTTCATCGGGCAACGGCTGCTGAGCTGCCAGCAACGCATCGAGCACCCGCTGACGCATTTCCGCGGCAGCTTTGCGGGTAAAGGTGATGGCCAGAATAGCATCGGGGCGTTGGACCGTCGCCAGCAGCGCCAAAAAACGCTGGATCAATAATTCGGTTTTTCCGGAACCGGCCGGAGCACGCACCAGACAGGAGCGGGTCGGATCAACAGCCAAACATCGCGCTGAGGCATCGGCAAGGTCAATTGGAGTCGTCATGCCTCATCCTCCCCTTCGAGCGCTTCAACACGCTGCAGATCAATTCGACACAGCCCTTTCAAATCGCAAAACCGGCAGACCTTGGCATGCACCGGGGTCACGTCTGCATCACCATCAACAATCGCCTGCGCCGTCCATTGCGTATGCTGACGCCAGTGATCAATCAAATCATTCCAGTTGCTGAGGCCCGACTTAACACCTCGACTGCGTTCGACACTGCGCACACCGGGCAGGACCGCCTCTTCAGCGGAGACCCCTTTAAACGCACAATGACCATGGCGCACTTGGGCAAAACTGACGGCAGCCACCTCCCCCTGCACACCATGCAACGCATAGACCGGCAATTGCGGTTCAAAAAGGACCTCGCCAACCAGATCACCGGCAGCAACCTGACCGGTCTTGTAATCAAGAACAATCATCCGGCCATCGTCGGTCACGTCGATACGATCTGGAATCGTGTTGAGGCGCAACGGTCCCACCTGGAGCAGTTGACGCTCTTCAACACTTTGCACGCTGAACGGTTCCCTCTGACGCTCCACGTCAAGCCATTCGTGCACCAACGCCTCCAGCCGTTGCTTTTCAACAGCAAGTAAAGCCCGTTCGTGTCCGGAAAAGCGGGTCCCATCAAGAACGGCAACAACCTGCTGTGCCACCAACTGACGCAAGGTGGTTTCGTCACAGTTTAACAGTCCGGCATGACTACCGAGACCCTGCCACACCTGCTGGAGAACCCGGTGCAACAGATCACCACGACGACGGCTGGTCAATCCGGGCTGCGGCACATCCAGAGCACGCACACCGACACGGTAATGAATAAACGCCTTAAACGGACACTGAGCCTGCTCTTTGAGCAGACCAGTCCCCCCGGGGAGGGGCTGCTCCAGCTGAGCAGCCGTCAACGAGGGGGCGTGCCCATCATCAAAGGACTCCAAAGGCACACGATCCCGGTCTGTCCCACCGCCCTCTTCGCTCGACTGCCAACAAAGGTGTGTCAGATAAGGACTGCAGCGACACGGTTGCTCTTCCTTATTCTGCGCATAACTGATCACCACCTGTTGGGCCGCGTGCTGTAAACGTTCCAACAACAGACGGGCATAGCGTGCTTCATGGAGTAGATCACTGTGGGGCATTTGACACTGTTTTTGCAGCGCTGTCGGCAAGAACGGATTGAACGACAAACCACCGGGAAACACCTGTTCACCGGCACCGCACAACCATAACGCATCAAACGTTAACCCCGCCGTTTCCAGCAGACCGATGATTTGTAGGCGATGATCCTGGGCTTTGGGCTGAAACAAAATCTCACGGGAAAGACGTTGAACCCAGGAGCTCAGTCGGCTTCGCGTCATGGTTGCGCTCACCACACCAAGACGGGCCACCGGTGTAAGAACCTTATCCTGCCACGCAGCAAACACCTGATAACCGTGACTGTCCAGAGAGGCGTCCCCCGGCCAGCCGATCTGTTGCAGGAATGAGTTCAACTGCTCAACCCAATCGGCCGGAGCCATCGCTTCCTGCTGCCCTTGCCAGCGTTGCAACTGTTCGACGAGACGCAGCATACCCTGAGGAGCCTGCGGTTGATGACGCAGACGATAAAGCAGATCAGCCACGGACAGGCGCAAGACATTGTCCGCACGCAACTGGCGTTCAAATAACACACGCTGTTGCCATTCATCCCTCCCACCGGCAAACCATGGGCAGCGCAACAGATAACTCAGCTGGTCAAAGTCCAACGAATCGTGCAGCTGCAACAGAGTCAATGCAGCTGCAATCATGCCCTGATCCGCCAACGGATGACCGAGTGACATATTGAACGTGTCCACCGGAACCCGGTCCGGATAATCGGAACGGGACAACTCTCGGAAGAAAATCCTCTGCACATCGCCCTGAAGGCGCTCCAGCTCAGGAACGACAACGGCAACAACTCCGACCTGCTGTTCAAGACGCTGGCGTGCCCAGCGTGCTGCAGCCTGCAATTCACCGGGTTCATCGACGCTGCTGACTGCGTCGAATGCAACCGGATCAACACGAGTGGCGGCAAGATTTTCAATGGTGCAACCGGCGCTGGTGAGCGTCTGTTGCATTCGGCGCAGCAACGGTGTCAGATCATCAAAGCCCAGCCATATCTGGCCGTTGCTGACAGTGAGCCGATCGTCGCTGACGGCCCGTTCTATCACCTCAGGCAGACGAGCACGGTCCAGCCATTTCTGCTCGTGGCAACGGGCTTCATAACACTGCCTCCAGCGTAAAAAAGCCTCCTGCTCAACACCCTCGGGAACATAACAATCCACCAGATAATCGCAACATAAGCTATCCGCCCGAACAGCCTGACGAACCGTAGCCGGCACCTGTAGCAGATCAACACCACAGTGGTGAAGATCCTCCTCAATCACCTGATCCCACACAGCAGCCACCTGGGACGAATCCAACAGCACCAGGTCAAGATCCAGCCGTGCAAGTTCCCGTTCAAACCATTCATTGACCGGGAAAATCATCGGCGTTTCCCAGACGGACAACTGCTGCATCGCGCAATACTCGGCAAAATCAGCTGCGAGAGTGCGCGCCAGGCGACGATTGACGGTAATCACACAGTCACCAGCGGCAAGGTGCGACCAGATAGAATGTTCAGGGGGGTATAACATCAGGTTCAAGAGTCCGCAGGTTCATGCGGCGCATGAAAGGGAAAAAGGATTCGGTATACCGCTCCAGCCAACGAATCACTGACATACAGGGCACCATCCGGGCCAATGGCAACATCACGCGGTCGCCCCCAGACGGCACCGCCAACGCTCCAGCCACTGACCAGGTCAATCCCCCAACCACGAATCCGCCCAACCTCGGTCAAAGGAATGGCCATCAGCCGAAAGCCCTGATTCTGCTTGCCATGTTCAGAACCGTTCATGGCCACATAAAGCATGGAGCGATAAAGCGGATCAGCCTTTAATTGACCACCAAACACAATCCCTGCTGGGGTCGAATGCGACGGCAACGCCATTAACGCGGGTTCGGTTGCCTGGCAAATCCCCAGAGAACCGAGTTGAGCGTCCGGTTTACGATCGGCATAACAAAACGGCCAACCAAAATCGCCACCATCACGCAACACATTCAGCTCGTCCGGATGGACTTCAAAACCAATGGTTTCCGGACTGTCATCCGTGGCCCAGAGCGAACCACTCTGAGGATGAAAGGCCAGCCCCAGACATTCATGCAGACCGGCGGCAAAGGGGTGGCTACGGCCTTGACTGTCGAGACGAACGACCGAGGCATAACGCCAATCTCGCCTTGGATCCTCCATCTGCCCGGCAGCAACAGACACGTACACATCCGAACTCGGCGAAACCGCCAGCGCATGGCGCCAGGACTGGCTGTCAACGGGCAGATCGCGGCAAAAGAGATCTGTTTTCTGAATCTCCCCATCAAGCGGGCCGATTCGCATCACCTGATGGGCTGTGGCAACATAAAGGATATTGCCGTCAACCGCCAGACCGGAGGGACGATCAAGTCCCCGCGAGATCACCGTTGTTTCATCACTGACCCCATCGCCATCGTGATCACGCAAGCGGACAACTTTACCAACCCGCGACAAACTGACGTAAACATCTCCGGCCTGTGAAATTGCCAGCCCCTGCGCCTCAACCAGACCCGCCGCATAGACTGAAACGGTCAGAGGACCCGCAACGACAAGCTCACGGTCTTGCTCAAACACACCGCGCTGTAATCGTTCGGCAACCTCAAGATCCTGTTGGCGCACCGGCAGAAAATGACGTTTAAGCTGATGATACACCGGGTCACGTTTGGCAACGGTATTAAAGGCGCGAAAAACATTTTGGTTTATCTCGGCGGGCCACAACGTCCCGACCAGGGTGTTTGCCGCTAAAACCGAAATCGGAATAGCCACAAACAGACCGCCCCGACCACAGTTTTTTACCAGAAGGCCAAGACCGGCACCAATGACAAAGGTCGACATAAACCACAGCCAACTGGTCGAAAACGGCACCTCCAGATAGCGAACCGCCATGGAGATAAAAACCCCGCCGCTCAACAGCAGGGTGAAAAATATGAACCGGATCAGATACCACACAGACGCAGTTGCCTCCTGTCCCTGGTAAACACATCCAACAAGGCCACAACCTGGCCCAAGCTAGCAGGATGTTGAAAAGTCCCATCCGGGGACTCTTCAACGGCGCAAGCCGAAAATGCGAGTTCCGTCTTGTTTACAACATCAAGCACTTGAAAACCTGTTCTTGATCTTGGTCGCTCGTCCATGGCCTCCACAGGCTGTTTTGCAACAGTCTGCTAATACTACACAGTCAATTTTGCCATCGGACTGACCACTTGTAGGAGCGAATTTATTCGCGAATTGCTCTGGTCGTTGATCCTTTTCATGAGGGGAATTCGCGGCTGAAGCCGCTCCTACAATAGACAATTTCAATGATGCTGAAGTACTAGTCACCAAGGTGCTTGGACGGGACCAGATAGTTAACCACATAATCACGCACTGCATCGGTTAATGCCGTCTGGCTCTGCTTAAAACCGGCCTGGCGCAGCTTTCCGACATCGGAACAGGTATAATATTGATACTTGGGCTTAAGGTGTTCCGGCATCTCTATATAGTCAATCACCGGGTCACGTTCCAGGGCGGCAAAGATGGCCCCGGCCAGTTCGTTCCAGGTACTGGCTCCAGAACTGCCAATATTGTAGATCCCGTTGGCCTGGCGATTGTCCAGAAAGAACAACGACATCTCCACCACATCTTTGACATAGACAAAATCACGCTTCTGCTCACCGTGGGCATACTCAGGGCGATAGGATTTGAACAAACCGATTTTGCCGGTTTCAAGAATCTGGTGGTACGCTTTGACCACCAGCGAACTCATGTCGCCCTTGTGATATTCGTTGGGTCCAAACACGTTGAAGAATTTCAAACCGACAATACGGTCAAGAATCCCTTCCCGTTTGGCCCATTGATCAAACATCTGTTTTGAGTATCCGTACATGTTCAAAGGGCGCAAACCGTCCAGGGCATTTTCATCATCGGCAAACCCGTCTTCGCCGTCGCCATAGGTCGCCGCACTGGAGGCATAGATAAAGCGGGCATTACTGCGCAAAGCAAGCCGCGCCATATGCTTCGTGTATTCAAAGTTGTTGTGAATCAGATAACGGGCGTCCAGTTCCGTCGTCGCAGAACAGGCACCCATGTGCAAAATAGCTTCAATGCCCTGCTCACCCAGATCAAAGCGTTGTTCCAATTGATCCGCCAAAACCAACTCCAGAAAATCATCTTTTTCGATATAATCGCTGTAGCGCAATGGAACCAGGTTTTTCCATTTTTCACTGCATCCCAGAGAGTCGACGATCAACACATCCTGCCGTCCCATCTGGTTGAGCTTCCATACCATGGCACTGCCGATAAAACCTGCTCCACCTGTTACAATAATCACGTTGTTGTTCCTTTACTCAATTTAAAAAGACAAAAGAGACACAGGACTACGCCCGCGATGCGACCACAGTTAGTTGCGGCTGACGCGGACGACTTTCGTCTCAACACCCTATCCAGTAACTCACAGAAAAGTTTAGCATTATCAGCGATTGCTGGCAAACAGTGAAGTCAAAGGACCCTTCCCCTGCTGGACACCCGACCTGTAAAAAAATAACATTGTTTGTTTAAAAGAAATAAAGCCTTTAAAAAAAATCACAAACATCAACTTTTCCAACACAGAAAAATTAATTTTATCGTCAATTAAAACAACCATCCTTTGCGACAAAAACCGCATAATTCCCGGTAAATGATGACTTTAATTGATTCATTGCTACACTGAAAACAACAATGACTGATAACTTGATTTCGCCACAACAATGTTTTTTACTCATATTAAACAGAGTTTCATTTCTCCCCTTTGTCCTTGACAGCATGGCGTAGACAGGATTATTGTCTTTTTTACCCTGACTAAAAGGGCTAGTTTAGCAGATTCATCGTCATTTCCGATGACGGCCCCCATGATCTGGACTGCAACTTATTTTTAATACCAGTAAAAACGAAAGGACTTCCTCTTATGGCAAAGAAGCAAGACGCACTCGATTATCATAGCAGTGGGCGCAAAGGAAAGATTGAAGTCATCGCCACAAAGCCGTGCGATACCAGCCGCGATCTTTCACTGGCCTACAGTCCCGGCGTTGCGGAACCCTGTCTGGCCATTGAAAAATCTCCTGAAGATGCCTACAAATACACCGCCAAAGGTAACCTGGTCGCCGTTGTCTCCAACGGTAGCGCGGTCCTTGGCCTTGGTGACATCGGCGCCCTGGCCGGAAAGCCGGTCATGGAAGGCAAAGGGATTCTGTTCAAGCGTTTCGCAGATATCGACGTGTTCGACATCGAACTCAACACCAAAGACCCGGACGAGATCATCAATACCGTCCGCCTGCTCGAACCAACCTTCGGCGGCATTAATCTTGAAGATATCAAAGCACCCGAATGCTTCTATATTGAAGAAAAACTCAAAGAGGTGATGAATATTCCGGTATTCCACGATGATCAGCACGGCACAGCGATTATCGCCAATGCCGGCCTGATCAACGCCCTCGAACTGATCAAAAAGGACATCAGCAAGATCAAAATCGTTGTCAATGGTGCCGGTTCAGCCGGCATTGCCTGTGCCCAGATGGCTTTGACTCTTGGAGCCAAAAAAGAAAATATGGTTCTGTGCGACAGTAAAGGCGTAATATACAAAGGCCGCACCGAAGGGATGAACGATTACAAAGCCCGCTTGGCCACGGAAATGGAATGCCGGACCTTGGACGAAGCCATGGTTGATGCGGATGTGTTCTTCGGCGTTTCCGCCAAAGATGCCGTAACACCGGAGATGGTCGCCTCCATGGCCGCCGACCCGATTCTGTTTGCCATGGCCAACCCGGACCCGGAAATCCTGCCCAGTGAAGCAATTAAGGTGCGCAGCGATGTGATTGTCGGTACCGGCCGCAGTGACTTTCCCAACCAAGTCAATAACGTCCTGTGCTTTCCGTTCCTGTTCCGCGGTGCGCTTGATACCCATGCCACCGCCATCAATGATGAAATGAAAATGGCTGCCGTCAAGGCACTGGCCAATCTGGCCAAAGAAGATGTTCCCGACTCGGTCATCAAGGCGTACGGCAACACCAAGTTCTCCTTTGGTCGCGATTACCTGATCCCGAAGCCATTTGATCCGCGCGTCTTACTCCACGTTGCTCCGGCCGTCGCTCAAGCCGCCATTGACAGCGGTGTTGCCACGCGCGATATCGGTGATATTGATAAATACACCGAATCCCTCGAAGCCTTGCAGGGCCGTTCCAAAGAGATCATGCGCACCCTGATCAACAAGGCTAAGTCGGATCGCAAACGTATCGTCTTCCCCGAGGGCGACAATGAAAAAATTCTCCGTGCGACCCAGATCCTTATCGATGAAAAAATCGCCATCCCTATTCTGCTCGGCCCTGAGGACAAGATCAAAGGGATGATTAAGGAGCTCGGCCTGGATCTTCACGGTGTCCAGATTATCGACACCAAAGGCAGCCCCAAACATCACGAATACACCAATGAGCTGTTCCGTTTACGTCAGCGTAAAGGGGTCACCGAGGCGGAAGCGAGCCGCACCATTTGCCGTGAACGTAACTACTACGGTGCCATGATGGTCCGCATGGGTGATGCTGACGCCATGCTGTCCGGTATCAACCATCATTACCCGGAAACCATCCGCCCGGCCTTGGAAGTGATTGGTAAACAACCCCAGGTCAAAGGGGTTCACGGTCTGTATATGATGGTGTTCAAAAAGGAAGTGATTTTCTGCGCTGATACCACAGTGACCATTGACCCGACCGCGGAAGAACTGGCGGAGACAGCTATTCTTGCCGCCAACAAGGCGCGCCATTTTGAAGTGGAACCACGCGTGGCCATGCTGTCTTTCTCCAACTACGGCAGCGCAATTCACCCCTTCACCAGCAAGGTTATCCGCGCCACGCAACTGGTTAAAGAATGGGCCCCCAATCTGGTTGTCGATGGTGAAGTTCAGGCCAATGTTGCCCTGGACCCTGATCTGACGGAGCAGCAGTATCCGTTTTCTCAAATCAAAGGCAATGCCAATGTACTGGTCTTCCCGGATCTCAACTCCGGCAACATTTCGTACAAACTGCTGAGCAAGCTTGGCGGCGCCGAAGCTGTCGGCCCCATTCTCATGGGCATGAAAAAACCCGTCCACGTGCTGCAGCGCGGCGATGAAGTCAATGACATTGTCAACATGGCTGCCGTGGCGGTTGTCGATGCTCAGGATGCTTTTGAAAAAGAGATCAACAACGGTTACCATTGATCTTTTAGAACGGAAGGAAACCTCCCGGCTATGCCGGGAGACCCGAAAAGTTTGACAGTTCCGGGAGTAATTGAAAGCCTCCATTCTGTGAACCGCTCAAAGTTCTCAGAAAAGGAGGCTTTCGATGAACAACATCCAAAGCTTATGTCATTCAGTATGGGACGGCAAGGACCACATCGTTTGGATCCCCAAGTGTCGTCGTAAAGTTCTTTATGGACGGAGACGTCAAGAACTTGGTGAATCGATACGCGAGTTAGCCTGCCAGCGAGAAAGTCTGGTCTTGGAAGGACATTTGTGCAGTGACCATATCCATGTAGATATCGCAATCCCGCCGAAATATGCGGTTGCTCAGGTTGTCGGATATATCAAAGGCAAAAGCGCTATCCATATAGCACGTAGGTATGGGAAGCGAAGCCGGAGCTTTACCGGAGAGCACTTTGGGGAAAAGAGGTTATTTTATCCACTGTAGGCCGAGATGAAGAAGTGATCCGGAACGATATTCGGAGTCAAGAAGACGTTGATCGTAGCATGGCTCAATTGAAACTGCTCAGCTAGCCGCCTTCAGGCGGCCCATGGTTTAAATCAACCGCTTTGAGCGGTTCACAGATAACCCCCCCGGCCTGGCCGGGGGATATTTACAACCGGCGGAACATTCTGAACCGTCTCGTTGGATAAAAAAAAGCGGCCGGGATGCAAATGCATCCCGGCCGCTTTTTTACACAGAAACAGTCATCTTCTGCTTATAACGGGACAGAAATAACCATATCAAAAATGTATCTGTCATCCAACAAGCCATGGGATTCATCGGTGACGGCAAATTCATAGGCGGCACCGGCATCCAGCCATTCCGTCAAGCGGAAACGGGCACCAAGGGCCATGGTTGCATAGTTGCGATTTTCATCGCTGTTACTACCGCCGAGGTTGATCAGATCACAACCGCTGAACTCGGCAATGCCAGCGACAAGATCATCTTCATCGCCAGTTCCGATCGCGCCAAGGCCGGATGCGGGAACATCACGGTCACCACTTTCAAGAACGTAGAAGTGATTGAATTCCACCAGTGGGAAAAACCAATCCGTTACAGCATAGCTTAGATGCCAGGAATCATACAGCAGGGTATCTTCTTCGCCGGAATCAATCGGCAGAATGACGCCCAATGCTCCTGAAAGCTGCAACCGATCAAAACCTTTAAGGAAAAGAAGTGAAGGGGTAATCGTTCCATCACCATTGCCTTGATAAATTTCGTCATCACCTGAAGGCAGTTCATACACGCCGCGAGCGGAGAGGATGAACTGATTTTCCGGATCGTAAATCAACGAATACTGAAGTCCGGCAGCCAAGTCGCCCCAACCGCTGTGGGCACTTAACGTTTCATCCGGTTCGCTGTCCAGGTATCCATCTTTGACCGCGACAATGGAAAAACGCTCACTTAAGGCAATAGTTGCCTGCACAGCGATCCCGGTAACCTTACCATCCACGGGCACTTTACCAACAATGGTTTGAACTTTTTCCGGCAGATTCTGATGAAAATAGAGCGGGCGAACCATTGTCTTGTTGCGGGCTTCAGCATTGAAGACCGGATTCGACACAGGCATAATATACCGATCAAATTCATCAGCATGCCCTGTTTGCGGTACCATCGACAAAAGCCCTGCAACCAGCACAATTGCAACACATAGACATTTTTGAAATGTAACTGTTTTTCCCATTTGAAAAACCTCCCTTTTCCTACAGATTGTCTAAAACATCAGGAGCAAACAGGGTTCCTACAACCCCCTCTCCCGATGTACAAATCAGCAGCGCATCTAAAACGATCAAACGTCAATTCAATGATGCCGCTCAAATAGCTAACAAAAACTGTCCTCTTTTCAGGCGGCAATTAATGACGAATTTCATCCAAATTCAACCCAGAAATAATGACAAAATCTGTCTGCATTATAAACAAAAGATTCAAAGAAACAAGATTAAAAATAGCGATCACCAATTAATAGTCACCTCCGCATATAGGGAATGCCATGTATTAAAATATAGCATCACTACAGTCAAATGATCATAATATCAGCATCTTACCTTAATAAATTGGCAAATCACTCGGCTTTTCGACATAGGTAGCCCTTATGTCAAGCGGCGAAAAAAAAACCATTTTTTGCATGACTTCCCTAGTTTTAACCACTGAGAATAAGTAGAATAAACTTCGCACATCGCCAGATACGCTATCCATAGCCATCGATGCGATCCGATGAATCGGTGGCACATTCAACTGGAGCTGCATTCCGCTAAGAGCAGACTGGCATTCATAAAATGTGAGACAACAGGTCTCTGTCGATGGTCAGGTCTGCAACCTTTGCCGGAACATAAAATACGGATTTAGACGAAATTAAGAAAAAAATCGGCGGACAAACAAGGAACAGTAACCATGAATCAAATTATACGGCCTGATATGACCTTGCTGGACATCGTCAGCGCTCACGAACAAACCATTGAAATTTTTCACCGTTATGACGAACAGGCTGGCGTCTGTCTCTGTTGCACCGTCCTGTTTGAAACCGTGGAGGCTGTCGCGTCTGCCTATCAACTGGATCTGGCAGCCCTGCTGACCGACCTTAACCACGCCGCAGTCAGTCTAACAGACTGTTGAAAAACAGCCTGTGGAGGCCATGGACGGGCGGCCAAAATCAAGGGCAGGTTTTCAGGTAGTTGATGTTGTGAGCACGACGGAAATCATATTTTCGGCTTGCATCGTTGCCCCCGGATGGGATTTTTTCAACATCCTGCTCAATCAAGCATAAACATAACGCTTAAGCACTGTCAGCGGCACCATCTGAAACACCAGCCGCAAGCCTATCACCACAAACAGAGAAACCACAATCCTGCCAACCAGGATCGCTGACCAGTGTCCCCCGACCATGCCCATCAACAGCGTATCTTCAATGACACTATGGCACAGTCCCATCAACGACAGGGACAGGACAACCTCTCGCGCTGGCAGTTTGCCGCTGCGCGCTTCCTGAATGATCAGACCGCCCCCGTAACTCAGTCCCAGAAACATCCCGATCATCGTCACCGGAGCCGCAGCGCCACTCAGACCAAGGATTGACAGCAAAGGGCGCAGCCAACATGTCATTAAGCAGACAACTCCCGAGAATTCGAGCAGATGCATCACGATAAGAAGCAGCATAATCACGCTGGCAATAGAGAGCATGTTCTGGCCTTGGGCCAGAGTCCAATTCAGCCAACCTGGAGCAACTTTTGGCGGCTGCCAGAGAGCTTGGCTGGGGGTGATTTAACCACCCAGTCCATTGGTAAGCTCCATGAAGAACACGTCCCGCCAACAAGGCCCCACCACCCCTGACAAGCAGTGAAAAACGTAGTCGAACTCCAGCCTTGCGAGCAATCATCATTTCCACCGGTAAACCATGAGCCATCAGCATCATCGTGGTTAACACGCTGACCTGGGCAATGGTGAGGTCGCCAGCCTGCGGCAAAGAGGCAAAGACACTCAACCCGCCGTAAAGATTTGTCAGCAAGGCACTGGCCCACACCAATCCCATCTCACCGGGCAGCCCGAACATCCCCATCAGCGGGCCAAGCATAGAGCCAATACCGTCTGTCACTCCAAAATCCGTCAATAGCTTGGCTAACGCAGAAACGGGAAGCGTTATTTTGAACAACGCAACACTGGTGGTGAGCGTTTCACGGACAAGTTTTAAGACAAACGGTCGCAGTTTTTTCATCCCATCAGAACACGAATGGAATAAACATTTTTGATCGGCGGCAGTAGTCCTGATACTGGTCACCAAAAAAACGCAGATTTTCCCGTTCCTCAACCTTGGCGGTCGCCACCAGAAAAAGAGTTGTCGTCACAGCAAGAGCGACGGTCAACGGTGCCGGATGCTTGAGAAAGGCCCCCCAGGCCAGCAACAGCAACGATGCATACATGGGATGACGAATAAAACGATACAAGCCGACCTCAACCAGTTTAACGGTATTTTCAAAAGCCAGATTTTCGGGCATATCATGACGGTCACCACGACCACCGACAATGCGTAACAGTTGAACACCATGGATAACAAAACCAACTGAACAAATCAGCAACAGCCATGATAGCAACTGCCTCAAGGCAAAGGGGTCGTCAAACCAGTAGGGATGATTGATAAGAACCAGAGCCACGACACCCTCAAAAGCAAAGAAACGATAAAAACCGTGGCTGCGAAAATTGCGTAAGGGATTTCTTGAAATCCACAATAAAATCAAAGAGATAAGAATAAACAAACTACTACGCACAAAAACTCCATGATGTTGGCAAAAAAAACGTTAAAGTTTTTAGACATTGTGCCGATAGAAATAGACACTGGCTAATGTCACGGAAGACATTGCCACGTGCTCGCTTTATCAACACATAGCCACGGAGGGCCGCGATGATTATCACCGAATCAACCGTCCAACTGCAAGCCCAACATCAAAAATCACAAACCAGCGTTCAGAAAGAGACCCTGCAATTCTGGACAGCGCAACGAGAAGACGAAAACACACTTCCCCCTCCTGGGCAAATAGCCAGCCATGTCAACCTGAGTGCGGCTGCTCACAACGCTCAGCAAATACAAACGGAGATTGTCGATCCACTCGACACTGAAGATCCGATCGAAGAGCTCAATATCCTGCTGCTTAAGCGACTTACGGAAATGCTGACCGGTAAAGAGATCAAGCTGAACCACAAAATCAATATCGCTCAGAGTCTACAGAAACAGGCCACAGCCGCCCAGCTCAGCATCCAGCCTCAAGAGTCAGACATTCCTGAAAATTTTGGTCTGGTCTACAGTTATCACGAGTCCTACCATGAACAGGAGAGTGTCAATTTTTCCGCCCAGGCTCAAGTTACGACAGCGGATGGACGCCAAATCGACTTGAATGTTGAACTGAATATGAGTCGTGAATTTCATCAGGAAATGAACGTTAACGTCCGCGCTGGGCAGGCCCTTAAAGACCCACTCGTTATCAACTTTAATGGCACAGCCGCCCAGTTGACAACAGACAAAATCAGCTTTGACCTTGACTTGGATGGACAGCAAGACCAGATCTCATTTGTTACTCCCGGCAGCGGTTTTCTGGCCCTGGATAAAAACAGTGATGGTGTCATCAACGATGGCAGCGAACTGTTTGGCCCAACCACCAATGACGGATTTTCAGAACTGGCAGCCTACGACAACGATGGCAATATGTGGATTGATGAACAAGACAGCATTTATGACCGCCTGCGCATTTGGACACGCGACAGTGACGGCAATCAGAAACTGTTGTCATTGGGACAGGCAGGGATTGGCGCCATCTATCTCGGTTCAACATCAACACCGTTTTCACTGACAGACTCAAGTGACAACAGCTTGCTCGGACAGACGCGTGAAACCGGTATTTTTCTGCATGAAGATGGACGTGCGGGCACGATTCAAGAACTGGATCTGGTGGTATAAAAAAGATAAAAAAAAGCAAAGTGGAAACCCCTCGTTACCACTTTGCTAAGCCTTAGGCAATTGCACTCTGGAAAGAAAATAAACAGCGACAACCCCGATCAGGTAGGGTTGTCGCTGAAGATATCTCTATAAAATTAAACCTCCAACGGAGCCACGGTAAAACATTTTTTCGGGCAGGTGACGATACAGCCCATGCAACCGATACAGTTGTCATCATTCACAATGGTCATGACCATACGCTCAGTGTCGGTCTCTTCGTCATAAAAATCCTCGGGACCGAGAACTTTACGAGAGCAGGCTTTGAAACAACGTCCGCAGCCGATACATTTTTCAGGATCAATGCTCTCGACGAAATTCGGAGTCCAATCCTTGCCACCTTTGGTTTTACCAGTTAAATACGCCATCTTTTAAATCTCCTTGTAGACTTTCTATGTTGGTTCAAAAACCGCTCCTAGCGATCAGCAAAGCTGGGACGCTCCCCTTTCATCATCGCTTTACGCAGCCAGGGCGGCGGATTATTCCTCAAAACTTCCTGAAGTTTCTCAACCGTCTCCGTAATGGTTGCTTCATCCTTGATTTTGATGGGATGAACTTTTTTCTGCACCAGCCGGGCTGCCGCAGGTCCGCCAATTTGAGCCACATAGACAAGTGAACAATCCGCAACACCGGAACAACGCGCTTCAATACGTTCGGCTTCGTCATTGCCCTCCTGCTTGACCTGAACCACCCCATTGAGTGAGGCATCATCGGCAGCGACATCCCAGATGTAGAATTCCTGGGCGCGACCGAAATGTTCATTGACATGAACTTTATCCGTACTTGCGAAGGCGACTTTCATATATAAACCTCTCTTTCGGATGTTTTTGACGATACTGAGGCGACGTGTTCTCTGCATATCCATCCTCTTGCTTTTGATCACTGCCGATTCGTCTGGCGGAAAAAAGTCTTCCGTAAACAGCACAGTTCAGCGTTGACCGACTCAGCCGCTCAGCTGTGCTGTTTAAGGCACAAAGAGCACGAAGACAAGCTTCCCTAACCGAGAACCAGGAGTCGGTTAAATCACTTGAATCTTCGTGCTCTTCATGATTTTCCGACGATAGAAGTATTGAGAGTCACTCCCCGAAACACACTGTTTCGGGGAGTGTGTGATTTAACGCATCATCTCAAACCACTGGTCTTCACAAGTCTCGTCTTTAATGTCGAGGAATTTGTTACAAATCATGGACATCAGGTTAATGACGCCCTGGTAACCGACAATAGGACTGCGGTGCAGGTTGATACGGTCGATGATCGGGAAACCGACGCGGAACAGGGGCAGCCCTGTGTCACGAGCCACAAACTTACCGTGGGTGTCGCCGATAATCCCATCAACAGGATCGGTAAAAATCAAGCTGCGCAGATGCCACAGGTCGCGATTCACATAAACGGTGCAACCCGCACCGTACTCAGACGTTTCTAGAAGTGCTTCCATCTCCTTCTTGAACTTCTTGTTGCTGCGAGAGCAGACAATGTGATGCGGATGCGCTCCCATCTCGAGCAGGAAGGAGACAATACCCAGCAGGTAGTCAGGATCGCCGTAAACAGCGAACTTCTTGCCGTGGATGTACTGATGGCCGTCCGTCATGGCATCAACAGCACGAGCACGCTCTTTTTTCAGCTGCTCAGGGATCGGCTTGTCGAACAACTCGCTGAGTTTCATCAACAATGCGTCGGTTTTTTCAATGCCCATCGGCATCGACATCACTTCATGCACACCGGAGAATTCCGATTTAACAAAGCGCATGGTTTGCGGCGTGGTCCACTTTTGCAAGGACATGGTTACTTTGCCGTTGATGGATTCAGCAGCCTCTTCCAAGGAAGTACCACCGGGATACAGCTTGTAATTTCCGTCACAACCGGAGTCAAACACTTCGGAAATATCCGGCATCATGACAAACGGGATACCGAACAAATCGAGAATACGTTGATACTCACGCAGGTTGCCGATATTGCCTTCGAAACCGGGGATCAGATTCAGCTTGCCGGTACACTTGTCTTCAACCTTTTGATCCTTGGTCAGGTACTCAAGAATACCCTTGAGCATGGCGTCAAAACCGTGCAGATGCGTACCGTTGAAGCTCGGCGTATTGGCATAAGGGATCGGCAGCTCCTCAGGAACATGTCCTGCTGTTTTGGCATTTTTAATAAATGCTGTCAGGTCATCACCGATAACTTCAGGCATACAGGTGGTATAAACCGCCATCATTTTCGGCTTATACAGAGTGTAGGCGTTTTCCAGACCTTCAAACAGGTTATTCTGGCCACCGAAAACCGCGCCGTCCTCAGTCATCGCATCACAGGTGGCCGCAGAAGGCTCACGGAAGTGACGGTTGAAGGTGCTGCGGAAGTAAGAAGCGCACCCCTGAGAACCGTGAACAAACGGCAGGGTTTCTGCGAAACCGCTGGCAACCATTTGAGCGCCGAGAGGCTGGCAGGCGTGAGCCGGGTTAACAACCAGCGCTTCACGGGCAAAGTTTTTCTCTTTGTATTCTTCTGTTTTGGTCCACTCGGCCACCCGCTCGATCTCTTCTGGGGTGTGAGTTGTTATTTTTCTAACTGCATTTTCAGTCATTGTCTTTATCTCCCTGTCATCCAACCGTGACAAAGGTCATGGCTAATTGGGTTAATACGTCGTTATGTTGTTCAACAGAGCCTAAAAAGGAGATTTCACCAGTTTCCAGGTCGGGCTGTTGATCGCCATGTCAATATCGCGGGCAAAGATTTTGAAACCTTCATAGCCGTGATAAGGACCGGAGTAATCCCAGCTGTGCATCTGGCGGAAAGGAATGCCGGCTTTTTGGAAGACATACTTTTCCTTGATGCCACTACCAACCAGGTCAGGTTTCATGGTTTCAACGTATCTCTCCAATTCGAATTCGGAGACGTCGTCATAAATGATGGTGCCTTTAGCCATTTCAGGAGCAGTACGATCATAATCGTCCTGGTGAGCAAACTCGTAACCGGTACCAGTCACCTGAATACCTAAGTCTTCGTAAGCACCAACGGTGTGGCGGGGACGCAGACCACCGACAAACAGCATGGCGGTTTTGCCATCGAGGCGAGGTTTGTATTGAGCGATGATCTCCTCGGCCATCGGGGTATACTTAGCGATAACCTGCTCGCCTTTTTCCTTGATGGTGTCGTCAAAGCGTTCAGCAATCGCGCGGATACTTTCAGCAATTTTAGTCGGGCCGAAAAAGTTATACTCGATCCAGGGAATATTCCACTTCTCTTCCATAACCTTACACATGTAGTTCATGGAACGGTAACAGTGGATAACATTCAGTTTTACCTGGTAGGTGGCTGCAATCTTTTCAATCTCACCGTCACCGGTCCAGATCGCTTTTACGTTCAAGCCCATCTCTTCGAGAATCGGCTTGGCCGCCCAGACGTCACCACCGATATTGTAGTCACCGATCAGGGCGATATCGTAGGGACCCGGCTCTTCATCAAACTCACGCTTGCCGATAACAAAGTCACGGATGGAATCGTTGGAGATGTGATGACCCAGCGACTGACTGACGCCACGGAAACCTTCACAGTTACAGGGAACAACCAGTTTATCGAGTTCTTTTTCCATCTTTTTGGTAACGGCATTGATGTCGTCACCAATCAGACCTACCGGGCACTCGGACAATACCGACAAACCTTTGTTCAGCGGGAACAGTTCATCCGCTTCACGCAGCAGTTTTTCCAGTTTGATATCACCACCGTAAACAATGTCACGCTCCTGGAAGTCGGAAGTGAAGTCCAGAGGGAACGATGTGATACCGGGAATGCCTTGAACCAGGTTACGACGCGTACCCCAGCTGTACACACCACAACCAATCGGGCCGTGGGAAACGTGAACCATGTCACGAATCGGACCCCAAACAACACCCTTGGCACCGGCGTAAGCACAGCCGCGTTGGCTCATAACACCGGGAACGATTTTACGGTTTGATTTAACCGCACAGGGAGAAGCGGAAGGCTCATTGGCGCCAACGTGAGGGCGACGCTTCTTGGCCGCTTTCTCAGGCATAAACGCCAGAGTATCCTCAATCAGCTTCTCAGTTTTTTCTATGGTTACACCTTCAATAGGTTTTCTCTCTGCCATTACGTTATCTCCTTCACTTACAGACTATTTAAACCCGCAGTGAGTTTTTGATCTTTTGGTTAGCGGGTAAAGCAAGGGCGGAGAGGGACCGCCCTTAAGCCATTTATCCCGTCAAACAAGCCGGATTTAATTATTCGCCTTCGGCTTTACCGACGTTTTCTTCATCATCAACTTCCATAATGCCGAATTCCATCAGCAATCCTTCGAGCTCTTCCATCTCCAGCGGAGTCGGAACAACAAACATGGTATTGTCGTTGATTTTTTGAGCCAGTTGGCGATATTCGTTTGCCTGCTTGTGGTCAGGAGAGTACTCGATAACAGTCATACGACGCAGCTCAGCGCGTTGTACTTGGTTGTCACGAGGAACAAAGTGGATCATTTGAGTGCCGAGCTTGGCCGCCAGAGCTTCAATCAGCTCAGCCTCGCAATCGGTGTTACGGCTGTTACAAATCAGGCCAGCCAGACGAACACTACCGGAAGCCGCATACTTAACAATACCTTTACAAATATTGTTAGCAGCGTACATGGCCATCATCTCACCGGAAACAACGATGTAGATCTCTTGGGCTTTGTTTTCACGAATCGGCATGGCGAAACCACCGCAAACAACGTCACCAAGAACGTCATAGAAAACAAAGTCGAGGTCGTCGGTGTATGCGCCTTCTTCTTCGAGGAAGTTGATGGCGGTGATAACACCACGACCGGCACAACCAACGCCCGGCTCAGGACCACCGGATTCTACACATTTAACGTCGCTGTACCCCCACTTCAATACATCCTCAAGCTCAAGGTCCTCAACAGTACCCAGCTCACGAACCTTATCCATAACGGTTTCTTGAGCTTTCGCGTGCAGAATCAGGCGGGTAGAGTCAGCTTTCGGGTCACAACCGATGATCATGACTTTTTTACCGAGGCTGGCAAGACCGGCAACCGTGTTCTGAGTGGTTGTAGATTTACCGATACCGCCTTTACCGTAGATTGCAATCTGACGCATTTTTTTCTCTGCCATTGTTTTACCCTTTCATTTTCGGTCCGACCGTGAGCCAGGACCAATCTTAAAAAAATGTGAAGCCCCACCTGATCCGATTCAGATGGGGCCCCGTTACCCTGCGCGACAGCAACCTTGTGTCGCCTAATTCTGTTTTGTGACGGCAAATAAAAAGCCTGCAACAAAATTCTCAAAAAGAAAAATCTGCTGCAGGCTCCGTTGCCATCAAAAGCGGAAAACCACTCTGTTTCCGCATCCATTATTGTTTTGTGTTACGTCTCTTAATGCAGACGGTGTGCCAAAAACTATAAAAAATATTTTATCGCTTATTTATCAACGACTTGTAAAACTAAATACTGTTTTCAGTCCAGAACCAAGTCGCCAATTTTTCAGGTTTTGATTATTATTTAATCGTCCGCTGCCTTACTGGTGAACAAAGTTGCATCACGCTGGTTCAATTTTGTCCAACTGAATGGCAAAGGTCAAATCAAGGCCGGCCAGGAAGTGATTACCATCCAAAGTCACCTCATCTCCCTCAACCTTTGTCACCAGCATGATGACTTCATCATTGGAATTCGGCAGGCGAATCTGCATTTTCTGACCGACCGTCGGTTCCATGTCGGCAGGCAATTTACTGCGGTGAAAAACCACGACATTTTCATCGCGCCGTGGACCATACGCCTGGTCCGAAGGGATCACAACATTTTTAGCCAGACCGACGCGCATGCCGATCACGGCGTCTTCAAGGAGCGGAAACACCTCATGGGCTCCAACAGTGAAGACCAGTGGGTCCGCCCCTTCTGTGCTGTCAAAAATACGTCCATTATCCAGAGTACCTATATAGTGGATACTGACTTTGTCACCTTTTTGTGCAGTTTGCATAACATCTATCCTTGTCTCTTTTATAAACTGATGATGATAAATCGATCATCAAAGTAACGCTCAACAATGGGTCGGACATCGCCCCAACTCAGGCCACCGCCACCACATCCCGGTCGCGGTACAACGACCTGTCGCCACCCTTTCTCATCAGCTAAAGTCACCAGCTCAGAGCAAGACTGCTCAATCAATGCCAAGCTGGGGACCTCATAGGGCGTTGCCTCAACGGGAAAACTGACCAGACCGTGATCAAGACAAAACACATGATTACCATGCGCTAAAATCAATTGTCCGAGTTGTTCGTCAAGTCCGGGGAATCGCTCACGGGCCTGCGCGGCACAACCGCGCGGCATGGAACAACGCCCACTGCGACTGACCGCACCACCTGTGGTGATGGCGATCACGGCTTTGCCCAGATAGGACCACATGTCGGCGCTGACTTCGATCATTTTTTGTACACAAGCCCCAGCATATCCGACATCACCTCACACAGGTAGGTATAAACTTCACTGCGAGTCTGTACAAAGCCGGGCATTGTATCGAGAACTTCTTCCATTTTGTGCAGAACAACATCTTCGACGGTTCCGAGAGCGTCCATGACGTGCTCAAACATCGGCAGAACTTCGTAAAGGTCATCACGATCAAAAGGTTCATCATCGGGTAATCCGGAAAATTTGGCCAATTGGCGTCGCTCATGGTTTTTCGGATACTTATAGTAGAGATCTGAAGGTTTAATCTCAATCATTGGGTCCTCCTTGGTCAACGAAGACAAACAGGGTGCTAAATCGTCTTTTCATGGGGTACACAGATGGCCTGCTAAGAACAGGATTCACAGCTGGAGTGCTGACAATCGTGTTTTTTACACAGCGACTTACTGGCTGAATCATTTTCCTGACGATACGCTTCCAGGCTGTCCAGCGTCACGTACCATTGACCGTTGACTTCAAGACCGACCATTAATTTGTGTTTCAAGTGCATCAAAACACTCATTGGGGTTGTTCCAAGAATCTCCGCGGCGCGTTCCAGAGTACACATGGCGCCATTTTCGCTTGCATCAGACATAACATTTCTCCTTTAGTGCGTGAGGGGTGTGTAACAAAATCACTGCGGCCGAGTCGCCAGAGGTGACAATCGAATCAAGCTCTCCCCCGCAGCAGTCACTTCATGACGCACCTGCTTATTTAATTTATTCTTCCATTGGCGTGGAATCGCATCCATGCCATAAAACGCACCGGCGATCATACCGGCAATGGCGCCGGTGGTATCCGCATCACCACCTTGGTTGACGATTCCAACCAGACACTCTTCAAAGGAGGCGGTGGTGAACAGATAGTGAAAAACCGTCTGCAGCGTGTCGACAATATAACCAGAGGCATTGCCACGATAGTTCTGAAACTTGAAGTTCGGGAACTCATCGGTCAAGCGACGGGTACATTCATGCAACTGAAAGCGATCCGCGCCGAGGATGGCGGCCTGAACCATCTCTCCCACACACAATGTTCCAGCATCCGACAAAGGGTGGTTGTGCGTAAGATGTGCCTGTTCGAGCGTACAGTGCTTGTACAACTCTTTATCGCCAAGGGTGTAAATGGCAACGGGAACCATGCGCATGGCCGCACCATTGCCGGCATCCCAGTCATTACGTGGCATGCCCAATGTGCCTTTGGTCATATAAGTGCGGATCCCCTTGCGTACAGTCGATCCGATATCAATGGGCTTGCTTTTCATCCAGGCGACAAAAGCGTCAGCAATCTCCTTCTGGTTCCACTCACCATGCGCCAGGACAGCATTGGCAATTGCCATGGACATCTCAGTATCATCAGTAACATGGCCGGGCTTAAGGTTCAGCCATCCCCCACCGCTCAAAGTCCGATGGATTCCATGTCTGGCCCTGATCTCGTTGGGGGTCATGAATTCCGTGGTTGCCCCAAGTGCATCACCAACCGCTAAACCGACAAATGCCGCTTGTGCTCGTTCGATATGTTGTGTCGTAAGTGACACGTTTCCTCCCGGAATAAAGAGAGCCGTCAACCTCTATGGCTGACGGCCCCATTGCCGTATTCACCTGAAAATCAGGTTATGCGATACGATTTCTTAGAATGCCAGTGTAACACCAGCACCAGAAACCATTTCAGAGTCGATCGCATCACAAGCTTCGTCGCTGATACCTTCGGAGAACATGAAGGAAGCACCAACACTGATGTTTTCAGTCACTGCATAGTCAACGGCAGCGCTCAGCTCATAGTTGTGGAACTCATCATAATCGCCAACAGAATAGTCACTGGACTGGTTGTAGCTGACCAGTGCGCCGAGGCTCAGGCTCAGAGCATCAGACAGAGCAATGTCGTGACCACAGGACAGTGTGTAGAACAGGCCGTCTTCGTCAGCTTTGTCCCAATCGTAGTAAATAGTTAAAGAGGGACTGAGAATAGTATTCAGAGCAACTGCCAGGTAGATCTCGTTGGTGTCGTCCATGCCTTCAAGCTGGTAGAAGATGTTACCAACACTGATGGAAACCATGTCGTTGAGATCACGGCTGTAATCGATGACGATATCTGTTTCAGTTGCCTCACCAGAGGTGAAACCCTCACCTTCATCGGTGGACAATTGCAGGTTGGTCCAGTAACCGAAAGTGAAGTTGCCGGCAGAAACATCAACCCCACCTTGAGCAACAGGCATGCTGCCGCTGAGGTCAAAGCCACGCCACAAATATTTATCGTAAACACCGACATAAGCATCGCCGGAAACGTCCAGAGCGGAAGCAGTGGAACACAGGCCCACCAGAAGCATGATCAGTCCTACCAGAGCTACATTAAATTTTTGCATTTTACTCTCCTTTTCCTTGTTGAGTTGAGCCCGTTCCACCTGTTGGAACGATCTCATTGATGTGGCAGTCATCTCCGCACTCATGCGGATTTGAGAGGCTTTACGCTCTGCCATCCCACACTGGGATGGCAGAGTTACGAGTCAATTAACGCTTGTTGGTAATCGCTTGGAAGTCGGGATACGCTTCAACACCGATTTCAGCAATATCCAGACCACGGTACTCGTCTTCTTCATCACAACGAACACCAATGGTGAACTTGATGGCCAACCAAACGATGGAGCTTGTCACAACCACAAAGGCGCCGATGGAGACAACACCGATCAGCTGCGTCATAAAGCTGGTGCCATCATCGCAGAAAGGTACAGCCAGGGTTCCCCAGATGCCGCACACCAAGTGGACTGACAGGGCACCAACAACGTCATCGATTTTCAGCTTGTCAAAGAAAGGAACAGCCAGAACCACCAGAACACCACCAACAGCACCGATCAAAATCGCTGCCCCCGGGCTGGGAGCTGCAGGACCAGCAGTGATACTGACCAGACCAGCCAGAGCACCGTTAAGAGCCATGGTAACGTCTGTCTTTTTGTACATAATTTGAACAGCGATCATCGCAGCGATCATGCCACCGCAGGCAGCCAGGTTGGTATTGATATAAACACCGCCTTGCTCGATAGCGGAGCTGGCAACGCCCAGAGCCAGAGCACTACCGCCGTTGAAACCGAACCAACCCATCCACAGGATAAAAGTACCGATGGTGGCCATGGGGATATTGGAACCGGGGATCGGATTAACACGACCGTCCTTGCTGTACTTGCCTTTACGGGCACCGAGAATAATGGCACCGGTCAGAGCAGCCCACCCACCGCAGGAGTGAACCAGAGTGGAACCGGCATAATCAGAGAAACCCATGGCAGACAGCCAACCGCCGCCCCAGCCCCAGGACCCCTGGATCGGATAAATAATACCGGTCAGAACGACGCAGAAGATCAGGAAGGACCACAGCTTGATACGCTCGGCAACACAACCGGAGACAACGGAGCAAGCCGCACCGCAGAAGACCATCTGAAAGAACCAGTCGGAACCGGCAGAGTAACCGGCCGAGTAATCACCAGCCAGAGCAGCGGCATCATCAGCTCCCCAGACAGCAAAGGACCCCATGAAACCACCGTCAACATTCATGTACATCAGGTTGTAACCAATCAGGTAAAACAGAATGCCGGCAATGCCGAACAGGGCAATGTTTTTCAAACAGATCGTTGCAACGTTTTTGGAACGAACCAGACCGGCTTCGAGCATGGCGAAACCGGCGGCCATCCACATAACCAGAACACCGCTGATCAGGAAAGAAAAGGTGTTCAGGATATAAGTCATTTCCGAGACGGCTTCTTCTTCGGCCAGAGCTAGAGAAGGGAGTGCGACAAGCAGAGCCACCAGAGTAAGTAATTTCAACTTCTTCATTTCACGTTCTCCTGTTTCTTTAAATTATCGGTTGGGATTACAGCGAATCGTCAGCAGTCTCACCGGTACGAATCCGTACGGATTCCTCGACGGGCACAACAAAGATCTTGCCGTCACCGATGCGACCTGTGCAGGCGGCTTTCTGAATCGATGCGACCAGATCCGACACCTGATCATCAGAAACAACCAGTTCGATTTTCACCTTGGGGATAAAATCGATCTGATATTCAGCACCGCGATAAAGTTCGCTATGCCCTTTCTGACGGCCAAAGCCTCTTACTTCACTGACCGTCATTCCCGCAATCCCGAGTTCGGTAATCGCATTTTTCACGTCATCGAGCTTGAATGGCTTAATGATGCATTCAATTTTCTTCATGTCCTGGTTCTCCTGTTGAAAATTAAAAATGAAAAAGGCGCCTGAAACCTTTCGTATGAAACCATACGCCAAGTTGTCAGAGCGCCTTTGCCCTAGCCTCGCCTGATGAAGCAACGCCATTGTTGCAACAGGACCTCAAATTTTATCTGCACAGGACGTTCACACCCTGGTCAAATCTTGCCTTTTGTCTTTTCCATCGAATCCCCCGTTATTCATGATACGAGGTCATTCTAGTTAACATGTGATAATGCACGGGGTGTGCCAAAATTGAAAAACCCGTAAGTATCGGCTTTACGATCCCCGACAACATCCGCTGTGCTTAAAATTAATGCATCCCTAATAGACCTTGTGTAGTTAACGGGCAAACCGCGAATATTGGGGCTTTGCTGACTTATCGAGTCCTCAATGGCAGACGGAGAATGAAGCGACTGCCTTCGCCACGAGTTGATTCAAAATTGAGTGAGCCTTCGTGGTCCGACATGATCTTGCGGCACAGATAAAGTCCCAGACCGGTGCCCTCACCTTCCGGTTTAGTGGTGTAAAAGGGTTCGAAAATCTTGTCACGAAGCTCTTCTTCTACCCCATCACCGGTGTCGGCAATATCAATTTCTACGCCGTAAGCCAATGCCCGCGTTGTTAAAGTAATGGTTCCCGGTGTCTTCATGGCCTGAACCGCATTCATAATCAGATTGATATACACCTGTTTGAGCTGATTGGGATCCGCCATAATCGCCGGCACCTCACCGAAGTTCCGCACCACCTCATGCTGTCCGCGCTGAATCTGGTAGCCAATAAAGGTCAGAACCTGTTCCAGAACCTCATTGACATCAATGCGCGATTTTTTCATGCTGCCGCTACGGGAAAAACCAAGCAGACCACTGGTCAAAGCCTGAAGACGCTCCACCTCACTGCCGATACGGGTCAAAAGCTCTTGATGAAAATCGGACAGGCTCTCTTCACGCAGCAACAGTTGCGCACTGTAGGAGATCACTTCCAGCGGATTATTGATTTCATGAGCAACCCCACTGGACAGCCGACCAATCTCTGCAAGTTTTTCAGATTGGATCATCTGGTCGAGCAACCCCTTGAACTCAGTAATGTCTTCGACAACAATCACCACGCCGGTGGTCACATCACCGTCTTTTAATGGACTAAGACGTCGCTTCTGAACACGGCGCTGCCCCTGAAGATTGTAATGAATCAGTTGCAACTTCTCCGGCTTGCCGGTTTTCAACACCCGGTTAAGCCGGTCATCAAAGCCCTCTTCGGCGAGCACAGGGAACAGCGTTAACAAAGGGCGACCAAGAACCTGATTCTCCGTCATGCCACTGGCTTTTTCCATGCGCTTGTTCCACGACGTGATACACAGATTGGCATCAAGGGTGTAAATCCCTAACGTGGTGCTTTGCAAAATGCGATCATTGAATTGATGGAGTTGACGAAAACGTTCCGTCAACTGGCTGGTGCGTTCATAGAGGCGCGCATTTTCAATGGCGATGGCCGCCTGGGCCGCCATGGTCATCAGCGGCGCAACATCGCCGGAGTGAAATGAACTCTCCTGATGGCTTTCAACATTAAACACACCGATCACCCGGTCACGGGCAACTAACGGGACACACAAGGCACTGCGCGCATCAGGAATACCGGGGATATAGTCATGGTCCTGCGTCACATTATCGATCAACACCGGAGCAGCACTGGCGGCAACACGGCCCATAATTCCCTCGCCCATCTGCAGCTTGCGTTTTAATGCCGGGTCAGGATAGCCGTATGAGGCGGCCAGGACCAATTCGGTACCATCATCAGACACCAGACGCATGATGGCATTTTCGAATTGAAAAACATTCTTGGAAATCTCAAGAATTTTATTGAGCAGCTCAGGAAGAGATGTCAGGGAAATCAGTTCATCGCCAATGGCATGGTAAGCGCGAAGAAGTTTCTGTTCTTGAGAGTTCTCTTTTTGCGTTGTCTGTTTCGAACAGTTATCCACCGATTTGGATCTCCACTTCAAACTGGCCACCAATGACCATCACTTCGTCCTCGCCCTTGAGCAGGGAGGACGGAAACATATCACTTTGGAAAAGGACTTTACACAAAGGAACTTTGGCCACCATAACCCGGCTGCCGAATTCCCAGGCACGTTCAAAATCCGTCGTAAAAGAGTTGAGGTTGTTCAATTGTATCAGGTAACGTCGTTTCGACTGTTGTTCAACAATCTGATGTTCTTCAAAATCATTAATACCGCGATACAGGGTACGCCATAGCTGCTCAGGAAACCGGCAGGCCAATTCGGCCTGAACATATTCATAAAGAATATCCAGTTGCTCATTGATGGCATTGGTGCGTGCCGCACCCTTCATGCGGTCTTTAAGGTATTGCAAATAGCCTTCGCATTCCATCGTGGGAATCGGCACATTGTGAAAGGTGGGGGAAAGACCGATACGACTTTCCACCCATCCTTTAAGCACAGCCCCCTCAATAGAGTTTGAATCAAACATCCAGCCGCGTAAAAAGCGCAGATAACTGTTTTTAAGGCTCTTCTGACTGGAGCGGGTTTCTTCACGCTGCCATTGATGCAACTGAAACGTCACATCCATATAGTCATACAGTTGCTGTGCCCTGTCTTTCATGGTTGCAATGCGGCTCAATCGTTCAAACAATCCATGGTGAGCATGACGCACGCCGGAGATCTCAATCGGTTTTGGTTCACGATTGAAATAGTAGGAGGCAATCGCCCAGGGCGGATGATTGCAACGATTAAGCGCCAGAACCCCCATAACGAATCAGTCTGCCATCATCAGGATAGCTTCAGCCACCTGCTTTAACGTTTTCCGCTTACTCATCGCCAGTTTCTGCATTTTGCGATAGGCTTCGGGTTCGCTCAGCCCCGTGCCCATTAACACACCTTTGGCCTTGTCCACCAGCTTTCGTGTCTCCAGCGTTTCTTCGAGCTTAGTGACTTGGTCCTGTAGAGATGTTACTGCCATATATTGGTGCATGGCCAGTTCAACCGCCGGATAGAGCTGCTCGTCGCGAAACGGTTTAACCAGGTAACTCATTACACCGGCATCACGTGCCTCTGCAATGGTTTGCGCATCGGTGTTGCCGGTCAATAAAACAATCGGCGCCGGTGCCTCAATGCCTATTTTTTTAGCAGCATTGATTCCGTTCATGACAGGCATGGTCACATCCATGACGATCAAAACCGGTTTATGAGTCACCGCAAGCAACAGGGCTTCCTGACCATTCTCTGCTTCAACGATTTGATCAAAGCCATAATTTTCCAACAATTCTGAAACTTTACGGCGAATCAACGGTTCATCATCAACAACCAGTGCGATTTTCATCACGTGCTCCTTTTATATATAGTTCATGTGTACATGGGACGGTAAGAAATGAGAGATATCTTTTGACCTGCATATCTGATGCCGACTTTCATAAAACTAAAAAAAACAATAATTCTCCTTTGTTAAAAGGCTCCACATACCGATACCTGTTCGCAATAAGTTGCAGCACAGCCGCATTTATCAGGTCAGTTATCCCGACACAGCTCAGTCCGCCATCAGTGCACCGTGCGAGCGGGAAGAATTGCATAAAAACATCTGGACGAATCAGGGCTAGCGGCCACATTGGCTTGACTCGACAAGCTGTTTACGACAGGATGGCATCAATACAATTCAAAGCGATGTATATACCATCAATAAATCTCAAACCTCACTTAATCCCCAAGGTGACTATGTTAAATGAAGCAGCAAATATCCCTACGTTTTCCGTGGCGTTCAGTGCCGGGCTCCTGTCATTTTTTTCCCCCTGCGTACTGCCGTTGATCCCGTCATTTATTACCTATATCACCGGTATTTCATTTGGCGAGTTAAAACAGGATCACCCCAGTTCAAAACTTCGTTGGCAGGTTGCCAGCCATTCACTGGCCTTTGTTCTTGGCTTCAGCACGGTCTTTATCCTGCTGGGGATTATTGCAGGCTCACTGAACCAAGCCATGCAGGATTGGTTGATCTGGCTGCAACGCGGTGGCGGTCTGATGATCTTCCTGTTCGGTATTCACATGACCGGTTTGTTTCATTTCGGCGTACTGCTCGGAGACAAACGGATCACCATCCGTAACAAGCCCAGTGGCTATTTCGGCAGCTTTCTTGTCGGTGTCGCTTTTTCCGCCGGATGGAGCCCCTGTGTCGGCCCCATTCTCATGGCAATTTTTATCCTGGCAGCGGGAACTTCCAGTGATACGGCCCAGGCAGTCCTGCTATTGTGCTGTTACTCCGCCGGACTCGGCATCCCATTTATGCTTTCAGGATTGCTGTTCCACGGCTTCATCAACGTATTTAACCGCTTTAAAAAGCACATCAGAATCATGGAAATCATCACAGGCGTCCTTATGATCGTAGTTGGCGTCATGTTGTTCTTCAACATGTTCAGCGAGCTGTCCAGCTATCTCTATCAATGGATACCGATAGAATAACCTTCCGAAAATAAGTGCTAAAAAAGCCCTTGCCAACCGACAAGGGCTTTTTCTTTGCGTTTGCGTGATTTTCGCGCCCTAAAAGTTACCGCGACATCATCTTAAACGAACGCCTCTTCCTTTCATCCGCGTAAAAAAGATTAGCAGGAAACGATCCTTGGTTGTGATCGCCCGGCCATGGCGTCCACAGACGGCTTTTCAGTAGCCTGTTAATGCTCTTGTGCTTGCAAAGACACCTTGAGCATCCAAAAAATCAACAGGAGCCCGATAACCAGAGTCACGACAAACAAAAGCAAGGGAGAGTAGTCTTGCTGCGCTTCGACAATCTGTGTCACAAAGAGATTATCGGTGTAGCCGGTGCGAACAAAAGCGCGCATCAGACTCATCAGATAAAGCAACAACAGCGCCAGACCGCCACACCAGGCCAGGCGGCGCTTTACCGCGAGAAAAATCACTCCCATGACCGAAGCAATAGCCACCAGGAAAACCGCCGTGGCGAAAAGGTTACGCCCCATAAACAGCATCATCACATCGGCAGGAAGTGCGATCAGGAACCACAGACCAACCAAAACCTGAACACAGGTGACCACAAGAAAAACGCGCAATCCGACGCGTTGGGCCAGAGCACCAACTTCGGCATCCTGTTTTGCCCACAAACGACCGAGAAGCGCAATCACTAAAGCACCAATAGCCGTTGCCCCAACCAGCATATGCAGATAACGCGGCCACAAGGTGGGCTCAGTCAGGTTAAGGAACGTTCCGCTGCTGTTCTTAAAATACACATCCCAAGTTTCTGGAGTCAGCATCAACGTCATATTATTGCTGAACAAAAAGGCAATCATCACCATCAGGACGCCGGCAAACATCAGGATCGGCAAGCCGCGCCGCCCAAGACTCCAGAACTTAAAATCGTAGATGTAAACGGCATAGTAAACCGTCAGCAAAACCGGAATCACACTGAGCCAGAAAACCCCCATAAGCACCGAGCTTGAATAGATCAGGTGTCCGTAGACCACCTGAACAAACAGCAAGGGCGGCACCCCAAAGTTAATGGCGAAAGCAATCAGTAACGGTAGCACTTGGGCAATTTTATAGGCCAGTCGTTCATGGACTGGTTGGCGTTTAAAATGCGCCCAAATCGCCAGCAACGTTCCACCCAGCATAGCGTTCATAAAGACCAGATGAAGAGGAAACGTCAACAACAGCAACAGTTCAAAATAGCCGGACGCCATCGGCAAGGCGTCGGGAGTCGGCACCAGCGACATCATTGTGTTCCTCCTTTGGCCTGATTGACCAGATAGTCTGTTAAGGCGTCCACTTCATCATGATCGGTCAAATTTTCCATGGAGCTGTCGATCTCGCTGAGATGCTTCAAATCGTGATTAATCTCCTCGCGATTTAATACTGCAGCCCACTCAATGACCAGATCAGCACTGTGACACATGCTGCATTCGTCATTGAGAATGGCTTGCGCTGACACCGCAGGCTCCGCCATCATGCCTTTTAATGCCATGATCAATGCAGCAAGTTCTTCAGGCGTGCCGCTGAAGTCTTCCATGGAGCTATCGATCTGGCTCAGAGTCAGCAATCCATGGCGCACGTCATCCGGACTCAGAGGGGCAGCCCAGTCGTAAATAATATCCGTACCGTGACACATACTGCATTCCTCTTCGAGCAAACTCTTGCCTGAGAGTGGAGCCGATACTGTGGGAGTGGTTTCCCCCTTGATCGTGGCAACCACGGCAGCCAGCTCTTCCGGGGTTCCGGAAAAATCATCCATGGAGCTGTCAATCTGACTCAGATTGAGCAGCCCGGAACGCACCTCTTCAGCACTAAGCGACTCACCCCACTCCATGACCAGATCAACGCCGTGGCAAACAGTGCATTCATCGTCAAGCATTTTCTGGCCAAGATTAATTGTCAGTTCCGGTTCGTCAAAGACATGGGTCTCTTTGCCGTGCAGAGTACCGACCAGATAGGAGGCCAGAGCCTTTTTCTCAAGCTCATTTCCAACAAAGGGCGGCATAAACGGACGCCGCTGATGCATGGTAGAGAGATACTTAACCATGCCGTTAAAGTTGATCGTCGCCGTCCGTGAGCGGATGTCATTATTAATGCCATCCAGCGTATGGCAGGCATAACATTGCAGCTTGAACAATTCAGCTCCAGCCTGCTGCACGTTGTCGGCATCAATCACCTTAATGGAACTCCATTTCGCTTGAGCCAAAAAGCCCTCATTGAGCTGTTCAACCTGATCGACGGGAATGCCGTTGGAATAGAGCATTTCATGAATGACAAAGGGACGGCGGTCCGCTTCGCGGATCCACTCAAACGATCCCATCATGCCAAAAGCACACACAGCAACCACGACAGCAGTGATCAGATTGTGCCAACGCGGCTTTATCAAGGTAAACAGAGTGAGAAAGACAATGAATCCAGCAGCGCTGAACGCTCCAAGCTTGACCATCGCTTTGATTGTCGGTGACGCCGTGAAAATTTCCTGCGGTCCGGAAGGCAAAACCTGCAGATACCAATAGCCGGTGGGAATAACCACGACGAGCGACAGCAGACACCATAACGACGAATAGCGGGTCATCTTGATGCGAAAAGATTCGACATCGATAAACGCGGTGGTAAAAAACGCAAAAACACCGGCTAACAAAGTGGAAATGGCAAAGCGAAACCACAATGACGGCCAGAACGTCGGATTAAAGAATCCGGAGAAGAACTGATGGTTATTGACCCATTCGCCGGGAGTCAGCATGAAACCGATAATCCCGTTGATCAGGAACAAACTCAACCAGGCAGCGGCAAAATAAATCCACCCCACCTTGAGATGCGTCCGCTCATCCATGGTGTCAAATTTGTAGTAGTAGATGATCAGAGCGATGATTTCGACCAGAAACCACACCCATTCCGCCGCCCAGCCGAAAACAAACGTATGGATCAGCTTGGAAGTCGCATCCGGTTGGATCAGACCGATGGTAAACCAAATTCCAACCCCGGTCACGCCACCAAAAACCATGGTCAGCAGCATAAAGAATTTGGCGTGTTTTTTGACAAACTCAAGCAACTGGTCATCATTTTCACGCCGTGCCTTATGTTCAGTCATGACCAGATAAAGGCCACCGCCGACAGCAAAGTGCGACACAAATACGTGTGTAACCGCCATGATGGCGATCAGGAGCCCTCCTCCTGTTTCTGGGAGAAACCAGACTGGAAAATTCATAAGCTACCCTTCTGAAAGATAATCGCTAGTCGCCAATTAACAACCAAATAAGTCACAATAAGCACGCACGATTTACAGGATTGTGGTTCATCCAAATGCAAGTGGGTGTATCAACAACCGCAGCCGCAATTGTGACAGATCGCTTCTCCACCGGCAGGTATGATACTTTCTGGAGAAAACGCAACCCGCCTTACTCCCCGTTTGATATCAGCCAGTAGATCGGTATCTGGACTGGGTCCGATAAACTGGCCAAGGCACAGGCTGGAAAAACCGTCTTGCGGTGAACGAATACGGATGCTGTTCAGCAGATCGCCGTAACCGTTGACCCGCAGAGTAATATTGGGTTCATTGCAATATTCGAACTGAACTCCTGCAGAATTCAATTCCGCGTTAAGAGCATCAAAAAAAGGCTGGATTTTTTGCTCATCAATGTCATATGTCCACTCGCCGGCAAACTCCCGGTCATAGAAAACGACGGTAATTGTTTTCACATAGCTCTCCTGGCACAAAGTTACAATTGGTGAATCCAGTCAGTCGGTCCACAGCCCTGGCGCAGCACTTCAATCTGGTCATTACGCAAGCTGATCACGGTTGAAGGATCGCCATAAAGCAACCCGCCATCGACAACCATGTCAAGATGGTTTCCCCAGTCATCATGAATCAGGCTGGGGTCCTGGTAGGTTTCATCGCCGGAAATATTGGCACTGGTGGTAACCAACGGATGGCCAAGCTGACGAACGATCTCCAGAGTGATGGCATTATCCGGCATTCGAATACCGACGGTGCGTTGCTTGGTCATCATCAGGTCAGGAACAACACGTGAGGCATCGAGAACAAACGTATAGGGGCCGGGAAGATGGCGTTTCATGATCTTGAACGCCATATTACTGACATGCGCATATTTAGAGATTTCCGATAGATCGGAACAGATAAACGAAAACGGTTTTTTGGCATCGCGACGTTTAAGCTGATAAATCTTTTTGATCCCTTTTTTATTGAAAATGTCGCAGCCCACCCCATAGATGGTATCGGTAGGATAGGCGATGACCCCATCGCGCCTCAGACACTCGACCACTTGATCAATATAGCGCTGTTGAGGATTATCTGGATTAATTGAAAGCATCATAGCAGATATTTCAACCCGTCAATGTTCTGCAGCAGACGATAGATCTCCTGACGTTGCTGTTCATTGTGCAAGTAGGTCAATACCGAGACACAGACATAAACCCCTTTGGTGCTGGGGCGTTGTTTTATAGCGTCTTGGGCCACAGGCAAGACCTGATTGACGGCACTGTGCACCTTTTCGGCAAACCGATGCTCCGGCGCACTGGGACCAAACGCCTTGAACATGTAATCACAGGGATATTCCTGCAGAGTTTCATCACCCTGACTGTTTAACACAACCATTTCTTTCAACCTCTTCCTGTATGACCGAATCCGCCATGATCGCGGTCCGTCTCATCCAATGTCTCAACTTCACACAGTCTGGCCTGAACAATCGGGGCAATGATCAATTGGGCAATGCGCTCCTCATGCTTGATCGTCACCTGTTCGGAGCCATGATTGATGAGAATAATTTTTACTTCACCACGGTAATCGGCATCAATGGTTCCCGGCGTGTTTACCAATGTCACGCCATCGCGCCAAGCCAATCCCGAACGCGGCCGCACCTGTCCTTCAAATCCAACGGGCAGAGCCATGGCCAAACCGGTTGAAACGAGTACACGTTGTCCCGGAGCTATGTGCAGAGGCGCATCAAGAACGGCGCACAAATCGAGTCCAGCCGCCTGAGTTGTCATATACTGAGGAATTTTAGCTCGGGGATCGAGCTTTTTGAATTGAACACACACCGACTCTGACATGTCAATGATCAGCCTTTCTCCACTCATGTGCTTGTAAAATGTATTTTCCTAAAACTCAACGCACAGCGGTTAAAAACTGATATTTTGCAATTTTTCCGCTTGATCGTCAACATCGCCGATAACACACAAGCATAAAGAATCATTACTCATCAGGTAATGGGCCAATTTACACAAATTATCCGGGGTAACTTTGGCCAACTCGCGCATCACACTGCGCACAGAAACATATTCCCCCTGAAAGATCTCACTTAACGCCATCCGTTCCATTCGGCTGTAGGTACTGTCCAGAGACATTTCTAAACGATCCTGCAGTCGCTGACGCACGGCATCCAGTTCTTCGGCTGAAACGGCATGATGACGCAAATAGTCAAGTTGTTCGAGAATCAAACCGACCACCTCTCCGACCTGGTTTGCCGATGTCGTGGCGTAAGAGACCATCGCCCCCGAATCAGAATGAGAATTGAGGTAACTATAAGTCGCGTAGACGAGGCCATTTTCCTCACGCAACGACTGAAACAGACGGGAACTCATCCCTCCACCCAGAACAGCATTAAGCAGCATGCCGGCAAACCGATTAGGATGTGATTGCGAGAGCGCTTCAGTTCCGAGACAGATATGGGCTTGCGTTGCCGGCAAAAGCTCCAGACTCACCGCTTTTACCGGCAACGGCTCAGCCTGTTCCGTCAACGGGCACAACGCAGAAACCGGAGCAAATGCCGTAATCACGTGTTCAAGCACCTGTCCATGGCCGACATTACCGGCAATACTGATGATCAGACTGGAATTGATGTAGCGTTCGCGGGTAAAGTGAACCAACGCGTCACGGGTGATTTTTTGAACAGATTCCACCGTTCCTAAAACCGGACGGCCTAAAGCACTGTCCGGCCAAAAAGTCTGGGAAAACAGATCATGGACTTTTTCATCTGGAGAGGCGTTAAGTCGCTCGATTTCCTGAAGTATAACGCGTCGTTCCTTCTCCACTTCATCTGGATCATAACAGGTCTTCAACAACAGCTCTGCCATCAGATTAATGGCCAGAGAAAGCTTTTCCGGCAAGGTTCTCAAGTGGAGGCAGCTGTATTCTCTTCCGGTAAAGCCATTGAGAGGCCCACCCAGAGCATCGACTTTTTTCGAGATATCCAAGGTTGAACAATTTGCCGAACCTTTAAACAACATATGCTCAACAAAATGGGAGATACCCGCCTGCTCAAGACTCTCATGCCGAGAGCCGTTCACCACCCAGATACCAATACTGACGGAATGTGCCTGAGGAATGTTTTCCGTGAGCACCCGGATGCCATTCGGCAATATTGACTTTTCAACCATACAGGCCCCTTGATATCCACCGGCACAGTTGATCAGCACCGGCAATTAGCAGCAATGTATTCATTTTGTGAAATCTGTCAAAACGGACAACGCCGCCTTCAAACATTGCATAACACAGATAGCGTTTCCCAAAAAAAAATAGAGTCCTTATACATCTTAGCAGAAGATGACAAGGACTCTACTGTTGAGCTATTTAACAATGTTGCAGGCAGTCAGAAGCCCGCTGAAAAGGGTTACTCTTCTTCAGGCAATTCCTGGCCCAGAGCTTCCTTACGGGACAGCTTGATTTTACCCTGACGATCAACACCGATACACTTAACCAGCACTTTGTCGCCCTCATTGAGAATATCAGTCACCTTGTTGACACGCTCTTTGGCCAACTCACTGACATGGACCAGACCGTCAGTGCCGGAGAAGATTTCAACAAATGCGCCGAAATCCATAATCTTCTTGACCGTACCGTTGTACAGTTTGCCGACTTCAGGACTTTGGGTCAGTTCTTTGATCATCTGAGCAGCGGCTTTGGCCGCGTCGCCATTGCTTGAAGAGATGTTGATGCGACCATCATCCTCGATATCGATACCGCAGCCGGTCGCCTCAATAATACCGCGAACTGTTTTACCACCAGAACCAATGACCGTACGTACTTGGTCAGGCTTAACAAAGACAGTGGTGATACGGGGCGCATAAGGAGACATGTCTTCACGCGGAGCTGAGATCGCCTTAGCCATCTCGCCGAGAATATGCAGACGACCTTCTTTGGCCTGAGCCAGGGCACGTTGCATGATGTCGCGGGTGACACCGTCGATCTTGATATCCATCTGCAGAGCAGCAACACCTTCTTTAGTGCCGGTGACTTTAAAGTCCATGTCACCCAGGTGGTCTTCATCGCCGAGAATATCAGACAGGATGGCAATATCATCGCCTTCCTTAATCAGACCCATGGCAATACCGGCAACAGCATCCTTGGCCGGGACCCCTGCGTCCATCAATGACATTGATGCACCACAAACCGACGCCATGGAGGAGGAGCCATTCGATTCAAGAATTTCCGAAACGATACGCACAGTGTACGGAAAGTCATCAAATTCCGGCATAATCTTGCTGGCCGAACGTTCGGCCAACATACCGTGACCGATTTCACGACGACCGGGGAACAGACGCATGCTGGTTTCACCAACGCAAAACGGCGGAAAATTATAGTGCAGCATGAACTTCTTGAACTCCATACCCTGGATGTTGTCCATGCGTTGCTCATCGCTGGCGGTACCCAGAGTGGTGCTGACCAGAGCCTGAGTTTCACCGCGGGTGAACAGAGCACTACCGTGGGCGCGGGGCAAAACGCCAACTTCGCAGCTGATCGGGCGAATCTCGTTCATTTTACGACCATCGATACGGATCTGATCCTTGGTCACGCTTTGGCGTACAACGCGCTTCTCAATGCTGCCCATAATGGCATCAATCTCGTCACCGCGGCCTTCAAATTCTTCGGCCAGCTGCTCTTTGATATCAGCGCGAATCTCTTTGAGAGCGGCATAACGCTCCTGCTTGGCACGAATGGTCACCGCTTTTTCAACACGACCTTGCGCCATGGAAACGATTTTCTCCTCGAGAGCTGCATCGACTCCAGGAACAATGAATTCCCTCTTTTCAACACCAACCAGTTCGGCCAGCTTGGTTTGCATCTCGATCAGCGGCTGAATGGCCTGGTGACCGAAGAAAACAGCTTCAAGCATCTCATCTTCACTGATCAGATCGGCTTCACCTTCCACCATCATGATGGCATCTTTGGAACCGGCAACAACGATTTCAATATCGCTTTGTTCCTGCTGCTCCAGTGTCGGGTTGGCAATAAACTCACCATCAACACGACCAACACGCACACCGGCAATTGGACCACCGAAAGGGATGTCGGAAACAGAGACACTAGCAGAAGCCGCCAGAATGGACAGCGTATCGGGATCATTCACGCAGTCTGCAGAAATAACGGTCGGGATAATTTGCGTTTCATACAGATAACCTTTAGGAAACAACGGACGCATGGGACGGTCAATCAAGCGACAAATCAGAGTCTCGCGCTCCGTGGCACCACGCTCACGACGGAAAAAAGATCCGGGGATCTTACCGCTGGCATAAAATTTTTCCTGGTAGTTTACCGTCAGAGGGAAGAAATCCTGTCCCTCACGCATGGTCTTGGCGGAAACAACGGTACAAAGAATTTTCGTCTCTCCATACGTCACAATGGTGGCACCATCGGCCTGACGCGCCATTTTACCGGTTTCGATGGTCAAGGGTTGACCATTAAATTCAATTTCTACTTTTTGATAAGCCATGTCAATCTCCTGTCGTCATAACCCTTCAACAGCGTTATGACTTTTAGAACAAAAAAAAAGGCTCCAGGAGGTTGGCCTGAGACAAAACCCCACCCTATCAGGTCAGGTTTCCTCTCCGGACATCCTCCCAAGCCACCTTAAATCAAAAGGCAGCAATCCTCGCTATGGAGAATTGCTGCCATCTTCCTAACGACGAATTCCCAGGCGGGAAATAATGTTGCGATAACGCTCAATGTCGTTTTTTTTCAGGTAATCAAGCAACCGACGACGCTTGCCGACAATTTTCAACAAACCTCGACGGGAATGATGATCTTTTTTATGGGAGCGGAAATGTTCTGTCAGATAAGTAATACGCTCACTGAGCAGAGCAATCTGTACTTCCGGAGACCCGGTATCACCCTCTTGGGTTTGATATTCCTTAATAATTTCTTGCTTTTTCTCTGTGGCCAACACTAGTGCCATCTCCTTTCGAACTCAAATAAGTCCGGTTTCCCGGTGTAAATTGTTAAATACTGTCAGTTCTTACCATATATATGTAGGCCTGTAAAGGCGAAAGCGCGCTCTTAGCAGGTGATAAAAACAGCCTTGCGGGACATCCCTTGACTAAACCCCCTGAGGGAATACTTTCAACAATTTAAAGTCGCCGCGCTCATCCAGCTCATGTTCTGGATCGTATTGTGCAATGGCCATAAGAGCCTTGTCATGCATCAGACACACTGTTTGCAAAGCATCCATGGTCGGCGCATCTGAGACGTCACTCTGGCGTGGCGGAATACCATCACGCAACCGCGACAGGCCATCCTCTGCAAGTTGTACCTGCAGCATACCATGAAGCGCTTCACGTGCCGGCAGCAATTCAAACTCCCCCGCCATTAACTGATCAACGCTAATCGCCATGGATTCATCAAACGCCCCACTGCTGGTCCGGCGCAGCGATGTCATACACGCGCCACAACCTAATTCACGACCAATATCGTGACATAACGTGCGAATGTAGGTGCCCTTACTGCACGCCACAGAGATGGTGATTTCATCGCCCTCAACCGCCTCAACAACCAGCGATTCAATGGTAATCGCGCGCTTCTGCCGCTCAATTTCCACCCCCTTGCGGGCCAATCGGTAGAGAGGAACACCGTCTTTTTTCAGTGCAGAAAACATGGGGGGAATTTGCTCTATCTGGCCGATAAACTGACGGCAAACATCTTCAACCTGCTGTCGGCTGACCGCAGAGGCATCATGCTGCTGCTGAACCTGACCGGTAATATCCTGCGAATCCGTCACCAGCCCGAGCTTCATAGTTGCCCGGTAGGTCTTGTCTTGCGCCATCAGGTATTCAATCAGGCGCGTACACTGACCAATGCCGACTAAAAGAACCCCTGTCGCCAGAGGATCAAGGGTCCCGGCATGACCGACACGGCGCACTTTACACGCACGACGCACCCGTTGCACCACCGCATGAGAAGACATCCCCTGCGTTTTATCAATCACCAGCAATCCGTTCATTGAGCCGCGCTGATCGCTCCGAGACGTTCAAAAACCAGAGTATGTACCTCTTCAAGTGTTCCGCTCAATACGGCACCTGCGGCATTGTGGTGACCACCACCGCCCAATTCACGAGCCATGGCACCGACATCAACAGTTCCCTTGGAACGCATCCCCAGCTTATAACTGTTCTCGCCCAACTCACGGAAAAACAACGCGACTTCGACTCCATGAATCGAACGCGGGTAATTGACAAAACTGTCCGCAAGCTCCGGGCCGACACCCAGCTTATTCAACATATTCAGCGTGACGGTCATGGCCGCATATTGGCCGCAGTCGGAAGTACGTAACGTGTTGAGCGACAAGCCCAATAATTGTAACCGCTCCACTTCCTGACTTTCATACAGGCCACCGGCAACCATCCACGGATCAACACCAAGAGCCACCATTTCGCCGGAGATCGCAAACGCCTCGGGATCGGCGCTGGAGTAACGAAATGAGCCGGTATCGGACAAAATCCCGGTATAAATACACAAGGCAACCTCAGCGCTAATGGTGTAATCACACGCCATCAACACCCGGTAGAGCATGGCTGCTGTGGCACTGCATTTGTCATCCACCAGATAAATATCGCCAAAATCCTCTGAAAACGGATGGTGATCAATATTGATCAGGGTCTTGCATAACGCTCGAGCGTCCAGACGTGCGCGGCGTAATTCCCCGGCATCAAGAATCACGATTACGTCAAAAAAGTCCGACGCCGCAACGTCACTGACCACCGTATCCGCTCCGGGTAAAAACTGAAATTTATCCGGCACACCGTCAACATTGTAGGCAACGACATCCTTGCCCATCTCTCGCAAGGCATTCGTCAAAGCCAGAGTGGAAGACATGGCGTCGCCATCGGGTCCTTCATGGGCGGCAATCAGAAATCGTTGCCCTGACGCCAAAGCGTCAACAGTCGCCTGCAACGGATCATTCATTGTCATCGTGAGTTATCCCGGCCTCTTTGAGGAGTTCTTCAATGTGACTACCATAAGCAATCGACGTGTCGTATTTAAAAACCAGATCAGGAACATGGCGAAGCTTCATACGCTTGCCCAGTTCCCGGCGCAAAAACGGTACCGCACTGTCAAGGCCCTGCTGCGTCTTCTCTGCATCCGACTCTTCTCCCATCACGGTAAAGAAGATTTTAGCATGACGCAAATCACTGGAGACATCCACCGATGTAATGGTGACGAAACCGACACGCGGATCGCGCAAGCCACGAAGCATGATATCTGAGATTTCTTTATGGATCTGTTCTGCGACCCGATAGGTGCGTTGTGTTGCCACGGTAAGTCCTTTGTGTCGTTGTGACCTGAGTGCCTATATACAGCACTGCCGACGGCGATCATATGACCACCATCGGCAGCACATTGTATCAGTCCATTACAGTTCGGTCTTTGTTTCTTCCATTTCGTAGGCTTCGATAATATCGCCAACTTTGATGTCGTTGTATTTTTCCAGGCCGATACCACACTCGTAGCCGGTCGCCACTTCCTTCACATCGTCTTTGAAGCGTTTCAGGGAGTTCAACGACCCTTCCCAGACAACGATGCTGTCGCGTACCAGACGAACCTGGGCATTGCGATGGATTTTACCATCGATAACCATACAACCGGCAATGGTGCCAACTTTAGAGACGTTAAATGTTTCGCGAACTTCCAGACGGCCAAGATGTTTCTCACGCAGTGTCGGCGCCAGCAGTCCTTCCATCGCATCACGAATATCATTCACCGCATCATAGATAATGCTGTAAAGGCGAATATCAACATGTTCCTTTTCAGCCAGTTGTGCCGCCTTCGGTTCAGGACGAACGCTGAAACCGATAATAATGGCATCAGAAGCAGAGGCCAGCGACACATCACTCTCAGTAATGCCACCAACTCCGGTGTGAACAACCGTCAGGCGACACGTATCGGTGGTCAACTTGCTCAGAGAGTCTTTCACAGCCTCAACCGAACCCTGAACGTCAGCCTTGACGATAACTTTAAGCTCCTCGACATTGCCTTCCTGAATCCGCGCGTAGAGCTGATCCAGTGACAAACGGCTATTCTTGGCCAGTTCAGCTTCACGGATCTTCTGCTGACGGTGTTGAGCAACGTCCTTGGCGGTTTTTTCATTTTCCAAGGCATGCAGGGTATCACCCGCATCAGGGACGCCCTGAAGTCCGGTCACCTCAACCGGAATCGACGGTCCAGCCTCTTTAACAGCAACACCACGGTCATTTATCATGGTTCGTACGCGACCAAAGTGCAATCCGGCAACAATCGGGTCACCAATATGCAATGTACCATCCTGAACCAGAACAGTTGCGACGGCACCACGTCCTTTATCAAGACGGGCCTCAACAATGGTGCCTTTACAACGCTTGGTCGGGTCGGCTTTCAGTTCGAGAACTTCAGCCTGTAACAGGATCATCTCAAGCAATTGGTCAAGGTTCTGGCGTTTCTTGGCCGACACCTCAACAAAGATGGTATCGCCACCCCACTCCTCCGGGACCATTTCGAACTCAGTCAACTCCTGCTTGACCCGTTCAGAGTTGGCCCCCGGTTTATCGATCTTGTTCACAGCAACAATCATCGGCACGCCGGCATCTTTCGAGTGACTGATTGCCTCTTTGGTCTGCGGCATGACACCATCATCAGCAGCAACAACCAGGATAACAATATCCGTGACTTGAGCACCGCGGGAACGCATGGCAGTAAACGCTTCGTGACCCGGGGTGTCCAGGAACGAGATGGTTTTGTCATGGACCTGAACATCATAGGCCCCGATATGCTGTGTAATACCACCAGCTTCGCCATCAGCGATATTTGCCTGGCGAATCGCATCGAGCAGACTGGTTTTACCATGGTCAACGTGCCCCATGATGGTCACCACGGCAGGACGTTCCTGGAGATTCTCACTTTTACTCTCCCCGGTTTCCTGCAGATCTTCACTGCTCAAAACGCTCAGTTCGTCAAAAGCCACGTTTTCAACTTCATAGTTAAAATCGGCTGCGAGTATTGCTGCGGTTTCAAAATCAAGAGGATGGTTAATTGTGACCATACTCCCCTGACGCATCAGTTCGCGAATCAGATCGTTGGCCTTGACCCCCATTCGCTTGGCCAGCTCACCAACGGTGATCACATCACTGATACGAATTTTGCGTTTAATCGCCTTAGGCACCGTAATTTCGGTCTGCTTGGCCATCTTCTGGTTTTTCTTCTGCCGGCGCATTTTACCGCCACGATCCGGCTCGAAAACTTCCATACGGTCACGGCGACGACGCTGCTCACGACCAGCACCATTCGACGCGTAATCCGTGTTTTTGCCTTTTTTCTTCTTACGGTTACCCCGATCACGTGACGGATCTTCAATAGGAACATTCGGGGCCATCGGTGTCCGAGTCGCTGCTGGACGCGCTGCAGCACCGGCGTTATCTTTACGCTCAGGACGAGCACCACCTTGCGGTTTTGGCCGAGGAGAGCCTTTTTTGCCGCGACCGCCCTCGTTGCGCAATGCCGATTGAGGCAATTCAACGCGACCAAGAATCTTGGCACCACCACTGGGCTTGGCAACCGTTTCTTTGCCTTCGGATGCCGATGCAACAATGGCAGCAACATTACGGGTTGCCGCTTTACGCTTAACCGGTTGTGGTTTTTTTTCGGCGACTTTTTCAGGTTCAGCAGCCGGTGTTTCAACCGTTTCAGTCTTCACTTTCGGTGCTTCCGGCTCTACGGGCGCAGCGGATGTCTGTTCTTCGACGGCGGCTTCTTGCTCGTTTTCCGGCTCAGGTTGAGGCTCGGGGGCGACTTCAACCTCTGCAGGCTCTTCAGCCACTTCAACCTCTGCCTCAACGGCGGGTTGAGAAACTTCAGCAACGGGTTCCTCAGTCTCAACTTCCGGCTCGGCCTTGGGTTCTTCAACCGGCTTCGGCGGCTCAGCTTTACGGCGTCGACGAATCAGTCCGGTATTGATCCTTTTTTCATCAAAAACCGGCTCTTCCGGTGTCTCCGGCGTTTCTTTTTTCTCACCCAGAGACTTCACGACTTCCTCGTCAACCACGCTCATATGACTTTTCGCCTCAATTCCTGCCTGCTGCAAACGTTCAAGCAATTCTTTATTTTCCAGACCCATTCGCTGTGCCAGTTCGTAGATTCTAATTTTTGCCATCAGAATTCCCCCATTACATCTCTATATCGTTGCAGCTCGTGATTTAATGTTTGCGCCAACGGACTTTTCGTCACAGCCATCACACTGCGTTCCGACAGGCCTAACGCGCGTCCCAAGGTCGCTTTATCAAAACACTCAATCAGCGGTATGCAGGCACGTGCGGTTTGCTGCCGCACTTTAGAACCAACATTTTGCGTCACATCACTGGCCAAAAGCACCCAGGCAATCTCTGCCGGTTTCTTCAGGGTTGCCAGCACCATCTGGCTGCCACTGGCAACCAGACCGGCTTTTCGTGCCATGCCGATCAAATTAAGGATTCGTACCTCCACCTGTTGGCGAAGTTGTCCGATCAGCGATTCGATGTCAACATCAATTTGAGCATTTTTCATGGACCGTACAAACGCGCGGCGTTGTACAGCCCGGGTAATACATTCTGAATCAAAGCAGGTATAAGCACCGCGTCCCGGCAGCTTATGCTGATAATCCACCAAAAGTCGCCCATCGGGAGCAGCAACATAACGAATCAACTCATCCTGATCCGCGCTGCGTCGACAAACGACACAGCTTCTTTGTGGGCGGTGCGCCTGCTTCGACACGTCCAGTTACTCTTCTTCCTCAACTTGAGCGGGTGTCTCATCGGAAGCCGTTTCTTCAACAGAAACGCTTTGTTCTTCAGTATCCGTCTCAACGTCCGCCTCTGCTTCAGCTTCTTCAGCAGAACGATTTTCTTCCTGCTCGATTTCCGCCGCACGGCTTTCACTCTTGATATCGATTTTCCAACCGATCAGGCGTGCAGCAAGGCGGACATTCTGGCCTTTTTTACCAATAGCCAGAGATAATTGATCGTCAGGAACAATAATTTCCATGGCTTGCTCTTCATTGTCCACGTAAACACGTGAAACATCCGCAGGAGCCAGTGCAGAACAGGCAAAACGCGCCATATCCGGTGTCCAGGGAATGATGTCGATCTTTTCACCGCGCAGCTCGGAAACAACATTCTGGACACGAGAACCGCGCATACCAACACAGGCGCCAACCGGGTCAACATCAGGATCATGCGAAACCACAGCAATTTTAGCGCGGCTACCCGGCTCACGTGAGCACGAGACAATTTCAACAATACCTTCAGAGATCTCAGGAACTTCCGTTTTAAACAGCTCGATCACCAAGCTGGGATGCGTGCGAGACAAGATAATCTGTGGCCCCTTGGGCGACATTTTCACTTCTGCAATATAAGCACGAACGCGGTCCGCCTGGCGATAATTTTCACGAGGCACCTGCTCACGATGCGGCAGCAACGCTTCTGCACGGCCAAGGTCGACAATAAGGTCTCCACGTTCATAGCGACGCACAATGCCATTCACCAGCTCACCGACACGATCTTTAAATTCGTTATAGACCCCTTCGCGCTCCGCCTCACGAACCTTCTGAATAATCACCTGCTTCGCAGTCTGGGCAGCGATACGACTGAAGCTGCCGGAATCCATTTTCATACCAAGAGAGTCGCCACATTCCACGTCGGGATCGATTTCACGCGCCTCATCAAGATCAATTTCCTTGTAGGAATCCTGAACTTCGTCAACCACGGTGACAAATTCAAACAGCTCAACTTCACCCTGTTCGGTATTGTAGTGGGCCTCAAGTTCACGCGTGTTACGATATTTTTTATTGGCCGCAGAAAGAACAGCGGACTCCAGAGCTTCAACCAGAATCTCCCGGTCCACACCTTTGTCTTTCACGACCTGATCAATGACGTGGTTGAGATTAGCAACCATTTTAACTCTCCTATGTTGTACTCGCTAAATACCGGCACAGTAGAACTGTGGCGAGATTAATCATCCGGCAATAAGCTAAGCAGCAGGCCTTTGCCGCATGTGCTTAAAACTGCGGTTCGAGGTTGATCGCTTCCAAGCTGTCAAAGGGCAGCTCTACCCGACCACCTTCTTTATCATTCTGTTCGATGAAAACCACGCCATTTTCCAGGCCAAGTAATTCACCGATAAACGTTTTGCGCTGATAGCCACGTAGATCAGGATCGATTGCCTGCAGTGTTTTGGCACGAACGACCTCACCTTTAAAGCGCTCAAAATCTGCTTCTTTTTTCAGAGGGCGATCAATTCCCGGCGAAGAAACTTCGAGACGATAGCCCACCTCTATGACCTCTTCGACATCAAGAATCAGACTCAACTCTCGACTGCAATCAGCGCAATCGTCGAGGTTGACACCACCCGGCTTATCAATAAACAGGCGCAGCAACCATTCGGGCCCTTGAGAGAAAAACTCAATATCCACCAACTCAAGCCCCTGTTCTTCAAGGATGGGCTCAGCCAGTTCGGTCACTTTATTCAAAACAACTTCTTGGGACATAGATTTACGACTGCCTTATCCTCTGAAAAAAAACCGATAAAACAAAAAAAGTGAGCAAAAAGCTCACTTCTCATAAATGAAAAGATTTATCCAGAAGTATGTAACACATCCATATTTCTGTGGCAAGAAAAAAGACACAACCTGTTGAAACGACTTACCATGTGCCCTGTCTAACCTTGCCGCCGATCCAGCACGGCAAGAACTTCAGTATGACAGGTCTGAGGAAACATGTCGAGAGCCTGAATTGACGTCACGGTATACGCTTGGGCGAGTGCGGTAATATCACGCATCAGGGTCTGTTGATCGCACGAGACATAGACAATCCGCCGCGGTCGACAACCCATTATCCCTGCGACTGCGTCGCGCGCGCCGCTCCGGGGCGGGTCGAGAACAATCACATCAGCCGCTCGCTTCCAGCGCCCGAGAAAGTCTTTAACGCTGCAGGCATGAAACGTCGCATTGTCCAGTCCGAGAGCGTCACGATTGTCTGCAGCAGACGCAATGGATGGCGCATAATCTTCGACCCCGACCACCTCACCGGCACAACGTGCCAGCGGCAAAGAAAAATTGCCCATGCCACAATACAAATCAAGCACGCAATCCTCCGCTGTCACCTCAGCCGCTTCGATAACCCGTGCCACGAGTTGACGGTTCTGAGCCAGATTCACCTGGGCAAAGCCTCCTGGACCATAGTGAAGCTCCAGCGGCGGGTCATCAACACGAATGGCCAAATTTGCCTGACCGCGCAGCACCGTCAAAGCGGATTTGCCGGATTTGTGCCCGGATTGCACCAGCACTGCACCATCGACGGCATTGAGACAACCGGCCAGCCAGGAACAAAAAGCGTTGGTCTCGGTGCCGTGGTAATGAACAATGGTGCGCAATGCATCATCGCACCCCACCGCCACATCAATCTGCGACACAAAAGAGGCGTACACACTCCCGTCAAACAGGGTCCGCCATGCTGTCATCTGTGCAGCAATAGGTGGTGCAACCACCGGACACTGGCGAACATCAATCACATCATGGCTGCCACGACGGTAAAACCCGAGGACAAACCCTTGCGCTGCGTTGCCACACTTAAATTGCACCCGACTGCGATAGCCGAACTCTTGCGGCGCTGGGACAAAAGCTCGGACGCTGCCCTGCTCAATGTGGCCATGACGCACGCAGCTGTCGGCGAAAAGCCGTTGTTTCCATTGGCATTGCTGCTCATAAGACAACTGCTGCCAGTCACACCCACCACAGTCACCAAAGTGGGAGCAGGCCGGCTCCTGCCGTAAGTCGGAAGGATCAAGAATCTCGACCAGGTCGGCACGGGCATAGCGTTTTTTATTCTGGACGATATGACAGCGGATGCGGTCACCCGGAATGGCGCCAAAGACAAACACCGCTTTGCCATCGTGATGCCCCAGACCTGCGCCACCATGTGCCAGCGTTGTAACGGTCAATTCAATCATCAACGCAGTCCTGCCAACAACTTAACTTTCCGTCGTTTCAGGCTGGCGATAAACTTGTCCGGAAATCCGTTCGACGCCATGTACGGCAAACAGTTTGCCCGAAAAGCACCCATCACCTCCCGCTTGGATTCATCCAACATATCGCCACTGATGCCCATCCTTTCCAGGCGCTGAAACTGTTCTCGACGTCCATCTTCCAGCACAACAAAGACATCGATCTGAATCCGATGATAATCACCAAAATAGCGAACCGTTTCATCAGAAAACGCGACATGTAAACCATTTTCCAACGTGACGCTTTGCAACAGATCACTCATTGATTTTCTCCATCTGAGTTTATTCGTTTTTCCAGTTCCGTCTGGACCCGATCAATGCGGCTCCACAACCCACGTAAGATACGCACATCGCGCTCCGACAAACCGCTCTTGCCAAACAGTCGCCGGAACGAACGCAGAATATGATCCGGGTTCTGCGGATCAAGATAGTCGATCCGCGTCAGTGTTTCTTTCATATGCTGTAACATCGCCTCCGTCTGGTCAATCTCAGCCAGATCGGGCTTAAGCAATTCACCACGCGCTTCAAGCCCCTGCTTGGACACCTCGTACAAACACAAGGCCACGGACTGGGCCAGATTCATCGACGGCATGGCGTCACAGGTCGGAATGGTCAAAAAGCGCTGACACAGGTCGAGCTCCTCGTTGAGGAGTCCACAATCCTCGCGTCCGAACACAAGCGCCGTATGAATGTCGTGATCAAACCCGGCAATCACCTGTGCCGCAGTATCGGGATAAAAAAAATCATCCCGATCACGGTAACGACCAAAACGGCGCGTGGTACCAAAGGCATACTGGCAGCCATGCAACGCTTCTTCCAGAGAGGAATAAATTTTGGCACCTTCCAGAATATCGCTGGCCTTGACCGCCATCTGTCGGGCTTCGTGGCGTAGATGATTGGTCTGTGGATTGACCAGCCGCAGATCCGTAAAACCGAAGTTCCCCATCGCCCGACACACCGAGCCGATATTCAATGGTCCCTGCGGTTCAACCAAAATCACCGTCAGCTGGGCCGTCACATCAGGATTGTATTGTTTTTCAGGCATAATCCCCTACACAAAATTGAGCCAGCGCTGCCGCCACAATAGCTGCTGTCTCGGTTCGTAAAATACGTCGCCCCACCGTCACCGGCACAACACCTCGCCCTTGGGCCAGGTCAATCTCCTCATTGGCAAAGCCGCCTTCCGGACCGACAATCACGGCAATCCGATCCGGTCGCGCCGAACCAATCCCTTCACGAAACGACCAGGCCGCTGCTTTTTCACTCAGGAGCAATTTGACATCCCAATCCGCCACGGCATCGAGCATGGTCTCAAAATCAACGACCTCCATCAGCTCCGGCAATTGAGCCCGACGACACTGGCGACCAGCGCGCAGTACCACATCGGGCCAGCGGTGTGACTTTTTTTGGCCGGAATCGCGTTCTTCAACCGTTGTTGAATGACGTGAAACAAATGGAATAATGCGATTGATGCCGATCTCAGTTATCTTTTGCAGCACCAGTTCGAAACGCTCCTTTTCCGGCAACGCCTGACAGACACAGATCTGCAGAGGAGACTCTACCGGTTCTATCCTCTCAAACGGAACAAGTGTCGCGTCATCATCTTTCAAGCCGGTAATTCGCGCCCGATAACACTGCTGAAACGGATCTTCCACCGTAACAATCTCACCGACACGGGCCTGCCAGATGTCCAGGGCTGCGCGCGCGGCACAGCCAACGAAAGCCTCCTGCTCCAACGTCAGAGCGCAAGCGCTGACAATGCGGCTGACAGGTCCACCATTATTAACGCATGCGAGGTTCACAACCGCACTCCCTCCAGGCACGGAAACGACCGCGCGCCGCTTCAACCAGAGCCTGATCGTAGGTTTCGGCAAACTCAATAACATGCTTAAACTGGCGCATGAATTCCACAGAACAGGGGCGTGCGGCAATCAACACCGAAGCACCATTGGAATTATGTTCGCGAGTCCCGATGGCAATGGACTCTTCATGGCATTCTACGGCACCATTATCCCAAACATGAGGCAGAAACGAACCTTTATTCCAAGTCCACATGAAACGATCCAGGGTCAAAGCCTGATTGTCATCTTCGACGAGGATCAGAACCCGCTTGCGCTGGGCAAAAAACTCCTCGGCCAACAGACACAAACACTTGGCTTTTTCCGGCTTGTTCAGTTTGATAAACTCAACGACAGGTAACATAACTTCCTTAATGATGTCTTGATTACATGCAGATTGGTTCGATTCAGTTTTATCGCAGACGGTTCAGCGTCAATGCCCGTGGGGGTGGGCGAAGCCCGCTCCCTCTTGGACAAGGTACCAGCACAGCTGGGTTGGCCAAATCAATGCCGGTTATCACCGTCAATACCACAGCTCATGACACGCACGATTCGTTGACCTTAAGGACAACAGCAGCAACCTTCCAAAGCACAAAAAAGCCGGGAAAACCCGGCCTTTTTATCACAGGAGCAATTGTTTCGTCCAGCGCGTTCGAATCAGCCCTGCAAAGCCTGACGACAGAACTCGGCCCCTTTTTCGAGAGCCTGATAATTCAGCGGCAGAAACCGATGGTTACGTTCAGGCAGCACCACCTTGAGAGCTTCCTTGACGGTTTCCATACCCACCACCTTGCTGTACTCGATATATGCTCCAAGAACAACCATATTCACCAGACGGGCATTGCCGATCTCCAGAGCCATATCATTGGCCGGAATCTGCACCTTTATCACATCATCTCGGCTCGACCCATCGTCATCAATCAGCGATGAATTAATCAGGGCAAAACCGCCTTTACGAACACGTTCATAATATTTTTCCATGGATAATGGATTCAGCAACAAAGACGCTTCCGGTTCACCGACCACCGGAGAACCCACTTGCTGATCCGACATCACCACAGTACAGGTTGCTGCACCACCGCGTTTTTCAACACCATATGCCGGAAAATAAGAGGCATTGTTGCCCTCCATAATGGTGGCATAGGCCAAAAGATTACCGATCAGCAGAACACCCTGCCCGCCGAATCCGGCCATAAATACATCGTGGTTCATCGTCTATTCCTTTATAAATATGATCTGCGCCAGCTAAGATTGGTCACAGTCCTTGTAGACACCCAACGGAAAATAAGGAATCATCTCCGTTCCCACTCGCTCGTTCGCGGCCAGGGGGCTCATGCCCCAGTTGGTGGGGCAGCTGGCCAAGACTTCGACAAAAGCGAACTTGTTGTTCTTAACCGAAGTCTCAAACGCCTTACGAATGGCCTTGCCCGCTTGAATGGCATGCTTCGGTGTATCCACAGCAACCCGCACCGAATAAGCCACCCCTTCGAGGCCTGATAGAAGCTCGGCCATCTTGATCGGATAACCATCCTTGGCCACATTGCGGCCGCCAGGTGAGGTCGTCGTCTTTTGCGACGGCAGGGTTGTCGGCGCCATCTGTCCGCCGGTCATCCCATAAGTGGTATTGTTGACAAAGATAACCGCGATCGGCTCGCCTCGATTGGCGGTGTGGATAATTTCGCTGGTGCCGATGGCCGCCAGATCGCCGTCGCCCTGATAGGTAAAAACCGGACGATTGGGATGGACCCGCTTGGCACCGGTGGCTACGGCAGGTGCTCGGCCATGGGGCGCTTCAATGACATCAATATCAAAATAGCCATATAAAAAGACACTGCAGCCGACCGACGCCACACCAATAGCCTGATCTTTGATGCCGAAAAAGTCCATCGCATCAGCCACCAGACGATGAATCGTACCGTGATGGCAACCGGGACAGAAATGGGTTTGAACGTCCTTGAGGGACTCAGGTCGGGCAAATACTTTTTTCATTTCCGTGGTCATACGGTCACCTCATAACGGGAACGGATCTGGGTCAGGAACTCTTCTGGAGTCGGCAATGAACCCGCTCCGGGAGGACGTCCGTAAAAATCAACGTCGACACCGGGTGCCGCCAGACGAACATCATCGACCATCTGCCCGTTATTCAGTTCAAAACACAGAATCTTACCGGCTTTCTCACCAAACTCTTTAAACGCTGCTTTCGGAAACGGAAACAGAGTAATGGGACGCAACAGACCAACCTTCATCCCCTGTTCACGGGCCAGACGCACGGCGGTCTTGGCAATACGCGCGGTGCTGCCATAGGCTGTTACCAGCAGCTCAGCATCCTCCAGGCCAATCCCCTCGTAACGCACTTCTTTGTCTTGCATCACCGCATACTTGGCGTGCAAACGGTTATTGTGGGCCTCAAGTTCACCATCACCGAGATAGAGGGATTTGACAATCTTCTGTTCCCCGGCTTTGCCGTCACCAATCAGAGCCCAATCTTTAGAACCAAGATCATCGGGCTGCACGTAGGGGTGGGGCTCAAGGGCTTCCTTCATCTGGCCAATCACCGCATCCGCCAGAATCATGGCCGGCACCCGGTAACGATCAGACAGATCAAAGGCGAGAATCGCCATGTCATACATTTCCTGAACACAGTCCGGTGCCAAAACAATGATGTGATAACCACCATGTCCTCCGCCTTTGGTGGCTTGGAAATAATCCGCCTGGGACGCATCAATACCACCAAGACCAGGGCCACTGCGACAGATATTAACAATCAGACCGGGACATTCACTGCCCGACATATACGAAATCCCCTCCTGTTTGAGGGAAATACCGGGGCTTGAGGATGACGTCATGGCGCGAGCGCCACAAGCACTGGCACCAAGCAGCATATTGATTGACGCGACTTCACTTTCAGCCTGGATAAACTCACCGCCTATTTTCAGAAACTCACGGGAGATATATTCGGGAATATCACTCTGAGGAGTGATCGGGTAGCCAAAATAATAACGGCATCCTGCCTCAATGGCCCCCATGGCAACAGCCTCGTTGCCTTTTACAAACAATCTTTTGGTCACAAGAATCCTCCGTAACGGGGTTAAACGCCCCTATAAACCTCAATCGCCACATCCGGGCACACTTGGGCACACAGAGTACAGCCGCTGCAACGTTCCATATCTTCAGCAGTAATCATCGCTGGAAGAAAGCCCTGTTTATTCAGCTCGGTACTCATTTTAATCAGCCCTTGCGGACAGGCCACGGTACACAGGGCACAGCCCTTACAGCGCAGCTCGTCAATTTCTATCCTATTCTTCGCCACGTTTTCCATCCTTGCTAAATGGGGAAAATTTAAGTTATTTCAAACTGTAGACACAATTTTTCGATCTTATCAAAAACGTGAAAAGCTCGTCAAACCGAAACACCGTCTGCCAAAAGAATCGCTATTAAATAGTCTTTAGCAGGATATTGAAAAAGTTCCATCCGGGGCTTTTCAACGACACAAGCTGAAAATGCGATTTCCGTCGTGCTAACAAAATTAAGGACTTGAAAACCTGTCCTTGATTTTTGTCGCCCATTCAAGGGCTCCACAGACTGTTTTTCAACCAAGCCTGTTAGATGAAAAAAAGCACCCGTTTGCAATTTACGACATAGAGATATTGACTAATTAAAAACACATCCTACAATTCCCTTTAATAGAAACTAATCGTTGAAAGCCCACCATAATCACAAACTAGTCCTTCAGCATCATTGAAATTGTCTATTGTGGGAGCGGCTTCAGCCGCGAATTCCCATTATGAAAAGGATCAATGACCAGAACAATTCGCGAATAAATTCGCTCCTACAGGGGGGCCACTCAGGGGGGGGCACTCCGATGACAAAATTGACTGTGTTCAAGTATTAGTCTTACTCACGCAAAAGGAAAAAACCATGCTGAAAAAATCATTTATCCTGACAAGCTGTGCGTTTACATTACTTTTATTCAATGCCTGTTCGTCCTCTTCGGACACCCCCAAAGTCAACCTCAATGAAGGACGCTGGCAAATCACTGCAGAAGTCAAAATGGCCAACCTGCCTTTTGCCATGCCGCCCACCACCTACACCACCTGTCTGACTCAGCAGGACCTGATTCCCAAACAGGGGATGCAACAGGAAAACAATGCCTGTGAAGTCACCTCGCAAAAGGTTGATGGCAACACGGTAAGCTGGACGATTACTTGTCAATCGAATCAAGGTGCGACGACCAGCAATGGCTCTATCACTTATGCCGGCGATACCTTTGAGGGTAAAATCATCACTGACATTCCCCGGGCTGGCCAAACGGAACAGTTGTTGAGCGGTAAACGTCTCGGCGATTGTCAGTAGGATGCAAAACAGGCATTAACGCGCTGCTCACCCACAGCGCCATCGCCACCCCATCTCCCGACTTCAGCAGCGATTTTTCATCGCGATGAAGTCGGGAGTTTTTTTGATTCATTCTGCTGATGCCTCATCTGAACGACCTTGTAACATCGCCTTCGAACGGCTCTTTTCTTCAGGGAACAATCCTGATATGATTCAGCGATTATTACATTGAATGGAGAAAAACATGCGTTATATGAGTACCCGGGGTCAGGTTCGCGACCTGTCCTTTAAAGATGCGGTCATGATGGGACTGGCCAACGACGGCGGTCTGTTACTGCCTGAAAACATCCCTGCCATCGACACAACCCAGCTTGCCGCCTACCAGACCATGTCTTACCCACAGATCGCGTTTGACATCATCTCCCGGTTTACCGGCGATGATTTCGATCAAAACGATCTGCGTGAGCTGATAGAGCGATCCTACGCCACCTTTGATCATCCCGAAGTGACCCCGGTGGTCAAACAGGACGGCGTCTATATCCTTGAGCTGTTTCATGGCCCGACTCTGGCCTTTAAAGATGTGGCCTTGCAGTTCCTCGGCAACCTGTTCGAGTACCTGCTTGAAGAGCGTGACGAGAAGATGAACATTCTCGGTGCCACCTCCGGTGATACCGGCAGTGCCGCCATTTACGGGGTGCGCGGCAAGGACCGCATCAATATCTTCATCATGCACCCGGACGGCAAAGTGTCGCCGATCCAGAAACTGCAGATGACCACGGTGACCGACGACAACGTGTTCAACCTGGCGATTCGCGGCACCTTTGATGACGGTCAGCGCATCGTCAAAGAAACCTTCAACGATCTTGACTTCAAAGCCAACTACAGCCTCGGTGCGGTGAACTCCATCAACTGGGCGCGGGTGCTGGCGCAGATCGTCTACTACTTTTACGCCTACAGCCGCGTTCAGCCTGAAACCGGCAGCGAAAAAATTGACTTCTCGGTGCCGACCGGTAACTTCGGCGACATCTTTGCCGGTTACATGGCCAAGCGCATGGGGCTGCCGGTGGACAAACTGATTCTCGCCACCAATGAAAACAACATCCTGTCGCGCTTTGTTCTCAATGGCGATTACTCCGTCGGTGACGTGGTGGAAACCCTGTCGCCGTCCATGGATATCCAGATCGCCAGCAACTTTGAGCGCTATCTCTATTACCTGCTCGGTGAAGACAGTGAATCGCTGTGCGGCCTGATGGAAAGCTTTGCTACCAGTAAGAGTCTGCAGTTTGACGGCCAGCTACAAGCCAAGGTTCGTGAGGACTTCGATTCCCTGACCGTGGATAAAGCCGCCACTGTCGACCAGATTCGTGATTTTCATCAACGTACCGGCTATGTGCTTGACCCGCACACCGCTGTTGGCGTACGTGCCGGTGAGCAACTCAGTGACCCGGATGTTCCAGTGGTGTGTCTGGCCACGGCTCATCCGGCCAAGTTTGGCGATGCCGTGCAGCAGGCCATTGGTCAGGATCCGGAGCGTCCGGCATCTCTTAATGGCATTGAGCAGCGTGATTCACGGTGTGAACGGATTGATGCTGAGACGGACAAGGTCAAAGCCTATCTGGCACAACGGGCGCGCTAACGCTTGATCAGCCCTGCGAATGTAAAAAGGTTCCCTGTTTCAGGGAGCCTTTTTTATTGTTCTGGCTCGTCCTGAAAAACACAGCAGAACAGGCATAAAGCCATCCTGCGCAAAAGTCACACGCCGTCAGTGTCTGCGACCCTGGCCAAGCCTAGCCCGAATTTCTCACCACTGTTTTTTGAGGCGTGATTTTCGCGAAAATCACGCCTATTGTTCTGTCCAATAGGCAAATTGACTCTTCCTGTGGAATGCAGTCTCCATCAATGACTCAAATGGGTCGGCGTTGAGCAATATGTTTATGAAAAAAGGCGCACCTCTCCCATGTTTCGTTTTTTTCTCCTCTTGATTTTGTCTGACTATTCCCCTTGGCCTTAACAGCGTATCGGTATTTTTTGAAGATTCCCCAAAACTTGGCGCAGCAAGTCCGCATAGGGATAGCTTTCTGAAAATGACAGCCAGATCTTGCGCACGCTGATTTTGATCCGGGTGCCAATCTTCAGTAATTTCAGACGGATTGTTTCGCTCTGTGCTTTGGCCAATTCCGTTTCTTTTAATCCGATGCGCCGCAGAGTTTGTAACAGAACATAGGCAAAGCTGGAAAAATACAGGCGCAATTGGTTGGCACGCATTTCATGACAGGACGTCCGGTCGGCAAACAGGGCCAGTTGTTGTTCCTTGATCCGATTTTCCATGTCGCCGCGGGCGCAGTAAATGTCTTCATACAAGCTGCGGGCATCCGCTTTTTCCTCGCTCAGTGTCGTTACGACAAAGCGGGGATTTTCTCCCTTGGACAAATATTCCGCTTTGCCCACAACGCGCCTGGACCGGCTCCAGCTATTGCGGGTCTGGTAGTGAAAGTCTTTGAATACCCGTGCGGCTTTTTCTGTCTGCTCATGCTCTTGTTTCGCCTGTTCCATCTCCTCTTCTATCAGTGTCTTCAAGCGAGAGTTTTTCGCCAATCCCAAGACATAGTCCACGCGGTTTTCTTCGTGCTCGCACCAAGTCATAATCTCGTCGCGACAAAAACCACTGTCTCCACGCACAACGATGCGAACATCCGGCCATGATTGGCGAATGCGTCGGACAATGCGTTCCAGTTCTTCTTTTGTTCCGGCGGCGCCATCCTGATCCGCCGTACGCAAGCGGGCGCACAACAGCTGTTCCCCACAAAAAATATACAGCGGCAAATAGCAGTAGCTTCGATAATAGCCATGATAAAAACGCCCCTGCTGAGTACCGTGGATTAGATCATCTGTAGCGTCTACATCCAAGACGATCTCTTCTGGAACTTCACTGAATGACTTTTGAAAGAAATCAATCAAAAGCTCGTCCATAGCGTCACTATTGGCGACAATCTTCTTGTAGCGCGATGAACTTGAGCCCGTCGCAGGCGTTAGTTCAAGACGGTTGAGAGTGCTTTTCCCGGCTCCCATTTTTCCATTGGGCTTACCACTTAAAACACTGAGCAAGGCATCATGGCGCAAAACATCATGGTCGTTGAGGTCTTCGTAGCCTAATGCCAGCGCCATGATGCGCTGGCTAATCAAGGATTCGAGGCTGTGTGTAATCATCTCTGGATTGCGATAGTCCGTGAAGCATTGACTCAAACGACGCAATATGCCGGTGCGTTTTTCGACCTCTCGAAGAAGGATGCCACCGCCATCGGAACTGATCTTGATGCCATCGAATTGACCAATAATTTCACGCCGACCAAAGCTATGAAACTCAAGTTGCTCTGTGTTACACTCTGTTTTCATAAGGCTGTTCCTTTCGCGCTATGTAAGTGATTGGTCTCACTACATTTATGCCACGAAATACAGCCTTATTCTATTTATTGGTGAGAAATTCGGGCTAGTACTTCAGCATCATTGAAATTGAATATTGTAGGAGCGGCTTCAGCCGCGAATTCCCATCATGATAAGGATCAATGACCAGAACAATTCGCGAATAAATTCGCTGCTACAGGGGGTCACTCCGATGGCAAAATTGACTGTGCTCAAAGACTAGGCGTATTGAGAAAGTCTGCTATAATGTCGGCAACATAGAAATGTTTATAGCCGTTTCTGTCTGGCAAAGAAAACCCACAACAACTCCCTTCAACTGAAAGACGTCATAATGCTTCTGACCCGTTTAGTCCGTGGCCACCTTCACCATCTCGTGACGATTGTGCTCCTTGCTGGTGCCTGCAGCGGTTGTCATTATTTCGGTAAAAACGCGCCATCAACAGAGCCATCTTTGGATGAGAAGATCGGTCAATTGTTGTTAGTGGGATTTCGTGGTCAGAGTATGAAACAGGCCCCCACGCTCGTCAAAGATATTCAAAAACGTCACCTCGGCGGCGTCATTCTGTTTGATTACGATGTTCAGCTTGGGCAGGCAGGACGAAATATCACCTCACCCTCCCAGCTGCAACAACTCACTTCAGGCCTCCAGTCACTATCGGATCTGCCATTACTGATTGCGGTTGATCAGGAAGGCGGGCGCATTGCCAGACTCAAACCAGCTCTGGGATTTCCCGTCACGCCATCCCACCGGCAATTGGGCGAACAGGAAGATCTCCATCAAACCCTTGAACAGAGTAAAGAACTGGCAAACACATTGGAAACCATGGGGATCAATCTCAATCTGGCTCCGGTCGTTGATCTGTGCAGCAATCCCGATAATCCGGTCATTGCGAAACTTGATCGTTGTTTTTCCTCAACGCCGGAAAAGGTCTCAGCGCAGGCAGCGGCCTACATCGCCGGTCATCATCAAACATGTGTCTTAACCTGTCTCAAACACTTTCCCGGCCATGGCAGCTCTGCGACGGATTCTCATCAGGGGTTTACGGATATTACTGACTCTTGGAACGAAGAAGAGCTGATCCCCTACCGTGAGCTGATTCAGCATGGGCGCGTTGATGCCATCATGACGGCTCACGTCTTTAATGGCCGTCTTGATGCTCATGATCCGGCCACCTTGTCCAAACCAATTGTTAGCGGTTTGTTGCGCGGTGTTCTAGGGTATGAGGGGGTTGTGATTTCCGACGATCTGCAGATGAAGGCGATCAGCGATCATTACGGGCTGGAAACGGCCATTGAAAAAGCGCTCAATGCCGGAGTGGATATGCTGGTGTTCGGCAACAACCTCAGCTACAACGAACACTGTGTAGAGCAGACCATTGACATTATCCACCGACTGGTCAAACAGGGAAGAGTCAGTGAGGAAAGGATCAATGAATCCTGGCGTCGTGTCAGCATGCTGAAACGACGCTTGAGCATCAAAAAGCATCGAAGACACTCAAGCAACCTGCTCACCGTTAACACTCACTTGCAAGAGGCCATCCTCAGTAAAGCCGAGTGAGAACTCACCGGCAGAGTGCTTGCCATCAAACAGATCCGAGTATTTGGACATCAGTGCCGCGATTTCACTGTCAGACATGCCCTCGCTTTCCTCCTGAAATTCCGCAGCACGCTGCATCCCGGCCAACTGGGAAGACAGGGCATTTACCGTACTCATTTCTCGTGCAAATGACGGGTTTTCGTCAAGCATCTGGGTAAATTCTTCCGCGTAGGGATAGTCGTTTGGTAACACAAGCTGGCCTTTTGTATCGTATTGGATCGTCTCCGGCGCAACGGGAATGCCATAATCGTTCATCAGCCCCGGCATGGTACTGGAAATATGCTTGGCTAAAGCGTTGATATTGTTCTCGGTGGGAAACAGAAATGGCGGCAGCGAATCAATGCCCCCGGAAAATGAGCTCTGCTTGGGAGAAAAATACGCCTCAATATCCATCTCGATATCGCCTTTGTTGGTATTAAACGTTGCGGTAGCAGCCGTCTTTACCTGCGAAGTCGCTTGACTTTCCGCCAGTTCACGAGCCTGGGGAGAAAGGGTGACACGATCCTGAACGGTTGATTGACCAGCCGAGGAGGTCTGGCTTTGATCCATAGCGGATGTCGATTGTGACGTCGAGCGATTCGTCATTCCATAAACATCATAGCCCTTTGCGGATAAAACCTGCATAACATCTCCCTTTCCGAATAAAATGGATCAAAAAAATACACGATCAAACATGAAATCTCTCTACTTATCGGAGTTTTCAGATAAAAATTAAGTTGTTTTTTATTGTGTTTTTGTAAAAACCCATCCGCGTTTTTTACACATTGAATCCTCGTTGTTGAGGCGCTATGATCAGCACATGACTGTCTATTCACCACCGTTTTACCTGCGTAACGGCCATCTGCAGACCATCTACCCGACATTGTTTCGCAAACTCGACCTTCCAGCGTATCAGCGCGAACGGATCTCCACTCCTGACGACGACTTTCTCGATCTCGATTGGGCATGCGTCGGTGGTAAAACGCTGGTTATTCTCTGTCATGGTCTGGAGGGAAATTCAACGCGCGACTATATCAAGGGGATGGTCAAAGCGGTCAATGGACAGGCAATGGATGCCCTGGCGTGGAATTATCGTGGCTGCAGCGGTGAACCGAATCGCCAAAAGATCATGTATCATAACGGCGCCACCTACGACCTTGACAGCGTGGTGCGGCATGCAGCGGGCAGCGGACGCTATGCCCACATCTTTATTATCGGCTTTTCCATGGGCGGCAACCTGGCCCTGCTTTATGCCGGGCAGCAGGCTGGAAATATTCATCCCCTGGTTCGCGGCATCATCGGCTTTTCCGTGCCTTGCGAACTAAGTCACAGCAGTCGCGCACTCGAGCATCCGGCTTGCACCATCTACATGAAACGCTTCCTGATCAAGCTGCATAAAAAATTGCAGGCAAAACAGGCTCTCTATCCGGACCAGATCACTGTCGACAACTACCATCGGATCAAGACGTTCAAGCAGTTTGACGACCGTTATACCGCGCCGTTGCACGGTTTTTCCGACGCGGAAGACTACTGGCACCGCTGCAGTTGCAATCGGCATCTGAACCGCATCAGCGTCCCCACCCTGATTGTCAACGCTCAAGACGATCCCTTTTTGCTCGACGACTGTTATCCCCATGCCGAGGTTGCGGCAAACCGTTACCTGACCCTGGAAGCACCAGCTCATGGTGGTCATGTCGGCTTTATGTTGCCGGGAACAATCTACTGGTCGGAACAGCGCGCCCTCTCCTTCATTCAACAACAGCTCAACGCACTCTCCATCTCCGACTGATTAAATTGTAAAATTCACATATAAAAAACATTGCATCATAATAGATAGGATGTTAACTAATCGCAATGGAAACGAATGATATTACACGCTGGGCGGCACTGTCTCCCCTAATTGTAGCTGTCGGCCACGCCTGGAAACGCCGCGTCAATCAGGAATTAAGCAATCAAAATATCTCTGCGGCAACCGCTTTACCGATCATCATGCTGATGCGTCAGAGAACGCCGATGCGCCAATGCGAACTGGCGCAAGTGCTTGGTGTTGAAGGGCCCTCACTGGTACGTGTCATCGACGGCATGGAGCAAAACGGCTTTGTCAGACGCATCACCGATCCATCCGATCGACGCGCCCGTCTTCTGGTTCTCGCAGATGCCGGTTATGAGGTCGGAATTCAGGTGGAAAAAATTCTCGCCGATCTGCGTATGTCCATGCTCGACTCCGCCGCCCCGGACGATGTCGATGCAACCATCCGTGTTTTCACCCTGCTGGCCAACCGTCTGGGAGCCTCGCCACTGGATCCGGCTCAAACATGACACAACGCGCACTATTTTGCCCCACCGTGCAACAAGTTGTTTTTTCACTGAAAACATTCTCCGCTGCGATGCTGGCCTACTACATCGCCTTGCGCTTTGACCTGCCACGCCCGTTCTGGGCTGTGGTCACCGTCTATGTCGTGGCCCATCCGTTGACCGGCGTCACCTCATCAAAGGCCCACTACCGGCTGATCGGCACGATTATCGGCGGCATCGCCACAGTGATTTTGGTGCCGCTCTTAGTTGCGTCGCCCATACTGCTGACTCTGGCGGTCGGCGTCTGGATCGGTCTGTGTCTGTTTTTCAGCCTGCTCGACACGACACCGCGCTCTTATATCTTCATGCTGTCGGGTTATACGCTGGCCATTACCGGATTCATGTTGACCACCACCCCGGAAGACTCGTTTCTCTACGCCGTCTCGCGGGTCGAAGAGATCAGCATCGGACTGGTCTGTTCGGCGCTGATCAACCGGGTGGTGTTTCCCCTTCCGGCCGGTGATGTGGTCCTGCGCCAGATCAATGCCTGGATGGCGGATGCAACCCGCTTGACCGTTGATAGTCTCGACCGTGACTGTAGTGCCGAGAACACACTGAAAGAGCGGCAAAAATTGGCGGCAGACGTCCGGGAGCTGGGGCAGTTTATTTCCCATCTGTCGTATGACACCTCCAAGCTCAACAACCTGGCGGACCTTGTCCGGCTATTACAGTGGCGCATGACCCGCCTGTTGCCATTGCTGTCAACCCTGCACGACCGCATGATGGCCCTGCAATCTGACCCGGGATGTCTGTCGCAAGAACTCGACGCATTGATTAAGCAGGTGGTGGTTTGGGTAAAATGGGCGAGTGATGCCCAATCACCTCAATCGAAGGTGCCGACCACGCGGCAACTCCGACAAGCCATCAGTGCCATTGAACAGAAACATGGCGGCCGCAACTGGTGTGATCTGCTCACCCTCAATTTCTGTCTGAATCTGCGCCTGTTGATCAAGAGCTGGAATGACTGTAGCTCGCTGCATAAGGCCGTGGTCGGTAATGAACAGCAACTGCGATTAAAATGGCGACGCTCAGCACGGCTGCTCGACCGCGTCCGCCATCAACATCGTGATTACGGCATGGCGTTTCTATCCGCCATTACCGTGGTGATTTCTACCAGTGTAGCGACACTGTTCTGGATCGCCAGCGGCTGGCAAGAAGGGGCCGGTATCGCTCAGTTGGCGGCAATCTTCTGTTGTCTGTTTGCCACGCTGGATGATCCGGTACCTTTGATCCGAAAATTTGCCACGTTCACCGCGGTATCCATTGCAATTGCCGCCTGTTATCAGCTGGTGCTGTTCCCGCGATTGGATGGCTTCATTTCTCTGGCTGCGGCGTTGGGCCTGTCCCTTATCCCGGCCGGACTGCTGGTTGCCTTGCCCGCCTTCAGCGTGATCGGCGCCATTGTCAGTGTCAACATCCCGATGGCGCTCACTCTGCAGGGACATCTCAATACCGATTTCGCCGCATTTGCCAATGCGAACATCGCTACACTGATCGGCTTTGCCACCGCTGGGATCACGACAGCCATCGTCCGCTCCATCGGCGCTGAAACCAGTGCCAAACGGTTGCTGAAAAACAGCTGGCATGATCTGGAGAAACTGGCGACAACCAAGCGCATTGAACAGATTCGCCCCTTTTCGCAGCGGCAAATGGATCGTCTGGCGTTGATGGTGCCCCGCCTGGCCGTCCTGCCACCCGACGCGGCACCAGCCAGCGATTTTTTCCGTGATCTGCGCATGGGCCTGAACATGATGGAACTTCACAAACATAAAAAACGCCTATCCTCGGATCTGCGTCGCAGTATTGATGTTGTCCTCACCGGCCTTGGCCAGCACTACCTGAGTAAACGCCGCGACGGACACGCCACGGCTGAAAAGGAAAGGCATCTGGTTCAGCTGCTTGACCAGACCCTGTCTCAATCCTTAACAACGCTGTCACCCCGCTCCCGTGTTGTTCAAGCGCTGATCGGTTTGCGCCGGGGCATTAATGGCCTGCCACCGGCATGTTCAAAAACAACCACTAAAAAGGCGTACTCATAATGGAACAGGTCTTGGATCTTTACGGTGTATATTTACCGACCCTCACCGGTTTGGCAGTGGTCGCCTATCTCCTCAACAACGCACTGAAGCGTGTGCTTTTACGTGTTAATTTTTATCGCCTGGTCTGGCATCCACCGCTGTTCAACACGGCCGGTTATTTGATTATTTTATGGGCGCTTTCCGCCCTGACAAGGATATGTTAAACATGAAAATCTCCCCCTATTTCGGACGAATTCTATTTACGCTGGCCATGGTTGCATGCGCGGGAGTTCTTAGCCTGCATCTGTGGGATTATTATATGGAAGCTCCCTGGACGCGCGATGGCCGCATCTGTGTCGATGTCGTCAATCTCTCCGCGGATGTTTCCGGTCTGGTCAGTGCTGTTCTGGTTCAGGACAATCAGTCAGTTCACAAAGGCGATGTGTTGTTTCGTATTGATCGAGCCCGCTTTGCGTTGGCGTTCAAACAAACCAAAGCCCGTGTCGCCAGCACCCAAGCGGAACTGGAAATGGCGCAAAACAATCTGGCGCGCTACCAAAAGCTACTCGCCACCGCCGCCGTTACCCGACAACAGCTGGAGCAGGTGGAAACAGCCTACAAACAGGCAACGGCCGCCTATGACCAAGCCTGTGCCGATCACGACCTTGCCGCCTACAATCTTACCTGCACGGAGATAAAAGCGCCGGTGAACGGTATCGTCACCAATCTGTCGTTATGGCCGGGAAGTTATGTCAAATCGGGAGAATCGGCCATGGCCCTGATCAATACCGATTCGTTTTACGTGGCGGGCTATTTTGAGGAGATTAAGCTGGAGCGGATACATATCGGTGATGCGGCCGTTATCTCGCCGATGGGCAGCTCCTTATCGCTCGACGGTCATGTGGAAAGTATCACCTACGGCATCAATGACCGGGAACGTGATCGGGACAGTCTGCTGGTGGATATCAACCCCACCTTCTCTTGGGTCCGGCTGGCACAACGCATTCCAGTGCGCATCCATCTCGACAGCGTTCCACAAGCAGTTAAGCTGGTCGCCGGAAGAACCGTCAGCGTCGCAATCATTGAAAGCAGCGGAACATAACGCGGAAACATGGTGAGAAAGGTTAGAGCATGACATCAACGGACGCCGAGAATGACGTGGGACGCTTTGAAAAACACGCAGGCCCGGCAGCCTGGCTGCAACGCCATCTGGTGGGCACTCTCAAGAGTAATTACCGCGCTGACCGTCTCCCCACCGGGGAGTTCAATATCCACTTCACTATTGACCGGCCCATGGAGTAATCTGCTGACGGTTCCGTCAAAAAAATTACCGGCACTCACTTTAAAATTCGAGATAGCATCAGCAACAACGACGGATCCGGCCTGCACAAGGGCATAGACGGGTTTTCCCTCCCGTAAGGCCAAAGAATCAGCGGCACTCTCGGTGATAATCGCCTTGATTGAGGCACCTTCCTTAAGAGCGATTCTCACTTCAACATGAACCGTACCATGGATAATCTTGCTGATCGTGCCGTAAAACACATTACGGGCACTGACCCTCATCGTCACGCGGTCAAGAAAGTTATGCAGACCGCTCAAATCACCCAGCTGCTCTTTCAGATCGGCCAAGAAGTCCTGGTGCGCCTCTTGAAACAGTATATATTTGCGGACAATGTCTCGCCCCGACTCGGTCAGATGGGTTCCACCACCACCCTTGCCGCCACTCAATTTTTCAACCACTGGATCTTCGGCAAGATTGTTGATCAGGTTAACCGCATCCCAGGCCGTCCGGTAACTAATTCCAAGAACTTTGGCCGCCTTATTGATGGAACCCAGCTCATCGATTTTTTCCAGAAGACGGATCCTGTCCATGCCGACAAACGGGCTGTCCTCTTTACAAAACCATAAGCTGCCATCAATGACGACACCATCAAGGTTGTCTTTCCGACTCTGCGTCCTCATGACTTCTTCCCCCTGTTTTTCAAACCGCCTATTCGAATCGGAACCATAGCGTACATTCAAGAACATTCCCACGCAAAACCGTTCGGTGTTGAACGTACAGGGGCAGATCTCTGGTCGCAGTCCAAGCGGTTTCCGTGTTGAGCCAACACGACGCAACACAACATAACCACTTATCGCAAAAGGATAATTTTATTTACTGCAACAAAAAACGCTCCATCTCTCACGATTGTCATCCATGCTGGCATGCTCTCTGCTATTTCGGAAACCAAACGTTTTGAACCGGTTCCAGAAACACACTCTCTTTCACAGATAAACTTTTTAAGGAGACACATCATGAGCAGAAAAATCGCTTTTTACGGTAAGGGCGGCATCGGCAAATCAACCACTCAACAAAATACCGCCGCAGCCATGGCCCATTTTTACGGCAAGAAAGTTTTCATCCACGGCTGCGACCCCAAAGCGGATTCCACCCGTCTCATTCTCGGCGGCATGCCGCAGGAAACCCTGATGGACATGCTACGCGATTTCGGGGAAGACAAGATCACCATCGATACCGTCGTACGTACCGGCTTTGGAGATATCCGCTGCGTCGAGTCAGGCGGTCCGGAACCGGGTGTCGGTTGCGCCGGTCGCGGGGTTATCACCGCCATCGACCTGATGGAAGACCTCGGCGCTTATACCGATGATCTCGACTTCGTTTATTTCGACGTTCTCGGTGACGTTGTCTGCGGCGGGTTCGCCATGCCGATCCGCGACGGTAAGGCCGAAGAGGTCTACATCGTCTGCTCCGGCGAAATGATGGCCATTTACGCCGCCAATAATATCGCCAAAGGTCTGCTCAAATATGCCGATCAAAGCGGCGTACGCCTCGGCGGCATTATCTGCAACAGCCGTAAGGTTGACGGCGAACTGGAGCTGATGATGGAGTTCACCGAAGCCCTCGGCACCCAGATGATCCACTTTGTCCCGCGCGACAACATGGTGCAGAAAGCCGAATTCAACAAGCAATCCGTCATTGAGTTTGATCCCGAATGCAACCAAGCCAAAGAGTACGCCACATTGGCCCAAAAAATCATTGAAAACGAAAAATTTGTCGTTCCCACCCCGCTGCTGATGAGTGAGCTGGAAACCATGGTGGCTAAATACGGGCTGTTTGACTGATCCGATCCGCTCAACCGACGTGAACAGAAAAGGAGAACCTAGCTATGCCCATGAAATTGCTTAATTGCGACACTGTGATCCCCGAGCGCGAGAAGCACGTTTACATCAAGGAGGCCGGTGAAGACACCACCCAGTATCTGCCGGTCTCCAACGCGCCGACGCTGCCCGGCACCCTGTCGGAACGCGGCTGCGCCTATTGCGGCGCAAAACTGGTGATCGGTGGCGTGCTCAAAGACACCATTCAGATGATCCACGGTCCGTTCGGCTGTGCCTACGACACCTGGCACACCAAACGCTACCCCAGTGACAATGACAATTTCCAACTGAAGTATGTCTGGTCCACCGACATGAAAGAGAAACACATCGTCTTCGGCGGTGAGAAAGTTCTCAAACAGAGCATGCTGGAAGCGTTTGACGCCATGCCGGGAATCAACCGCATGTTCGTCTACACCACCTGTGCCACCGCACTGATCGGTGACGATCCTAAAGCCATTGCCAAACAGGTGATGAAGGAGCGCCCCGATACCGATATTTTCGTTGTTGAGTGTCCCGGCTTCGCCGGTGTCAGCCAATCCAAGGGACACCACGTGCTCAATATTGGCTGGATCAATGAAAAAGTCGGCACTTTGGACAAAGAGATCACCAAACCCTACACCATGAACTTCATCGGTGATTACAACATCCAGAACGACACTCTGGTGTTGCAGCAATACTGGGATAAGTTGGGAATTCAGGTGATCGGCCACTTTACCGGCAACGCCAACTACGATGACCTGCGCTCCATGCATCAAGCCCAGGTCAACATCGTCAACTGCGCCCGCTCCGCCGGCTACATCGCCAACGAACTGAAAAAACGCTACAACATTCCGCGGCTCGACATCGACTCCTGGGGTTTCAACTACATGGCCGAAGGGTTGAGAAAAGTCGGTGCCTTCTTCGGCATTGAAGACAAGGCGGAAGAGCTGATCGCCGAGGAATACGCCAAATGGAAACCGCAGCTCGACTGGTACAAGGAACGGCTCAAAGGCAAGAAAATGGCCATCTGGACCGGCGGGCCGCGGCTGTGGCACTGGACTCGCGCTGTAGAGGACGATCTTGGCGTCCAGGTCGTGGCCATGTCGTCCAAATTCGGCCATCAGGAGGACTTTGAAAAGGTTATCGCCCGCGGCCGCGAAGGCACCATCTACATTGATGATGCCAACGAACTGGAATTTTTCGAGGTGATCGACATGGTCAAGCCGGACGTCATCTTTACCGGCCCGCGCGTCGGTGAATTGGTGAAAAAACTCCATCTGCCCTACATCAACGGCCATGCCTACCACAACGGTCCGTATATGGGCTTTGAGGGTTTCGTCAACCTGGCCAGGGACATGTACAACGCCGTTAGCTCTCCGCTGTGGAAGTTCGCCGGGGAGGATATCCGTGAGGGGGTCGAACAATGAACGAAAAAATCGAACAACTTGTCGGCTATATCCAGCAACGCTGCCTGTGGCAGTTCTTCTCCCGCAGTTGGGACCGCGAAGAGAACATTGAAGGCATCCTGACCAAAGCCGGCCAGATTTTCGCCGGGGAGGAACCCAGCCTTGAAACCAATACGGACCGCTGTTTTTATGCGGATGCCCGAATTCTTGTGGCCGACTTTCGCACCGAGTTCCCATGGATTCGCGAAGCGGACAGCAGCGAAATCAAGAGTCTTCTAGAAGGGGTCAAGGAGCGGTTGCGCTTCATCGCCATCGAAGGGTCCCACAACGGGGAACTGAATATGCAGAACTATTGAGGTGCCGGCTTAAGCTCTCCATGTTTTTGGCAAAAAGGCACGACAGATCCATAAATTACACGAAAGGTACTGACTTATGTCTTGTTCAGTTATAAAAAAAGAACGGACCGGCATCATCAACCCGATGTTCGACTGTCAGCCCACCGGGGCCCAGTTCGTCGGCATCGGCGTCAAGGACTGCATTCCACTGGTCCACGGCGGTCAGGGTTGCAGCATGTTCGTCCGCCTGCTGTTTGCGCAGCACTTTAAGGAAAACTTCGATATCGCCTCCTCGTCCCTGCATGAGGACGCGGCGGTCTTCGGCGGTGCCAACCGGATTGTCGAAGGGGTGCCGACCATGGTACGCCGTTATCCCGACCTGCGGGTGATTCCGATCATCACCACCTGCTCTACCGAAGTTATCGGTGATGACATCGAAGGCACCATCAAAAAGGTCCAGCGCGAGCTGAAAAAGGAATTCCCCGACCGGGAAGTCCACCTCGTACCGGTACACAGCCCGAGCTTCAAGGGTAGCCATGTCAGCGGTTACAATGTCGCCATGCAGGCGTTCATCTCAACCCTGGCGAAAAAAGGGGAACCCAACGGCAAGCTCAACGTGTTTACCGGCTGGGTCAATCCGGGCGATGTTACGGAACTTAAGCATTATCTGGCGGAGATGGAGATCGACAACACCATTCTCATGGATATTGAAAGCTTTGATTCCCCCACCCTGCCATCCAAGGAGATTCTCACCACCGGCAGCACCACAGTTGAGGATCTGGTCGATTCGGCCAATGCCATAGGCTCCATTGCCCTGAGTCGTTACGAAGGCGCCAGTTCGGCGGAATACCTGGAGAAAAACTTCGAAGTTCCCGCCCTGACCACCGCCACACCGATCGGCATTAAAAACACCGACACCCTGTTGCAGAACCTGAGCAAGATGACCGGCAAGGAGATTCCCGAATCCCTGATCAAAGAGCGCGGCATCGCCATCGACGCTCTGGCCGATCTGGTGCACATGTTCTTGGCTGATAAAAAAGTGGCCATTTTCGGCAATGCCGATCTTGTCATCGGTCTGGCCGAATTCTGCCTTGAGGTGGAGCTGAAACCGGTGCTGCTGCTGCTCGGCGACGACAATCCCAACTATGAAAAAGATCCGCGTATCCTTGCCTTGCAGGAGAAAGTGGAGTTTGACATGGAGGTGGTCTGCAATGCCGACCTGTGGGAACTGGAACGCCGCATCCGCGACAAGGAGATCGAACTCGATCTGATCATGGGCCATTCCAAAGGGCGTTATGTCGCCATCGACGCCCAGATCCCCATGGTGCGGGTCGGTTTCCCAACCTTTGACCGTGCCGGTCTTTACCGTCATCCCACCATCGGCTATCGCGGTGCCATGGAACTGGGCGAGGCCATTGCCAACGCTCTGTTCACCCACATGGAATATACCAAGGATCGTGAATGGATCCTTAACACCTGGTGATCAACGCAAACGGCCGCTCTGCCCGGCCGGTGACGTTCATCTTGCGGGCTGTCCGACAGCCCTTCAATCCAGGCGGGGAGTCCTGCTGCTCTCCCCTTGTGCGTCCGGCCGGGACAACAACGACGTTGTCCCCGGTCGCGACCGAACTATAGGAGTCTGACCATGGCCGACACCACATGCGGCGATATCGCCGACAGCATCGTCTTTCATGGATCGCTCAGCGATCTTTATCAGCAAGCCAAGGAGGGAAAAGTCCCGACCCACCTGCAAGGCAGCCATACCCGGCCGTGCAAGTTCTGGACGGCGACCAAGATCCTCAGCGGCATCCGCCATTCCATTATTCTGACCCACGGCCCCAGCGGCTGTGCCTACGGTGTCAAACAGGCCTATAAGCTAACCAACAGCCGCAACAGCGGCAGTGCCTACGAGCCGGTGCTCAGCACCAGTCTCAATCAGTCGAGGATTATTTACGGCGGGGAAAAAGAACTCAAAGGTGCCCTGAAAGAAGTGGATGCCAAATATCAACCGGATGTCATCTTTGTCGCCACCAGTTGTGCCACCGGCATCATCGGCGACAATGTCGATGCCGTGGTCCAGCAGATGCAGAAACAGATCAACGCCCACATCATGCCCATCCATTGCGAAGGCTTTGCCGGCGAATATCGCAGTGGCTTTGACCTGGTGTTTCGTGAACTGGTCAAACTGATGGACCCGCCCACTCCACAACGACAAACCGAACTGGCCGATTGCGTCAATATCGTCGGCGCCAAGATGGGTCCGGAACGCACCGAAGTCGATACCGACGTTAAGGAACTGATGCGTCTGGTGGAAGCCATGGGCGCCAGAGTGAACGCTGTCATCGCCGGCAACTGTTCGCTGGAGGAACTCAAACGCGCACCCAGCGTCGCGGTTAACTGTACCCTGTGCCTGGATATCGGTTATGCCCTCGGCATTGCCATGCGCGACACTCACGGCACGCCGCTCAACTCGACGATTCTGCCCTACGGCATCGCCGCCACCGAAAAATGGCTGGAGGGCGCGGCCAAACATCTGGGCATGGAAGAACAGGCCAAGGCCCTGATGGCACGCGAGTACGAGGCGATCCATGACGAATACGAGACGGCGCGTGCCCATCTGGTCGGCAAGACCGCCATTATCGAAGGGCACGATGCCATCAAGTCCTTGTCCATCGCCTATATGCTGCAAAACGATTTCGGCATGCGCGCCATCATCTACAATTTTCATCCCTGGAGCACCGAAGCCAGGGAGACCAGCATCGACTATCTGCTGGAAACCGGCATGGACCCAGAAATCCTCATCACCAAAGGCACTCTGGCGCTGGGCAAGTACGAATCCATGAAACAGACCGAAGAGGAACTGCTGCGTTTTCTCGGTGAACTCGACCCGCTGCAGACCGTCTACTTCGGTTCGTCGCTGAGTTATCCCAACATTCCGCTGGTCGATCTCAACGCCATTCTCAACCGCCCGCGTTTCGGCTACCGCGGTGCCCTGAAGGTGGCCCAATGTATCAAGACCTCTCTTGATTACGCCTTCCGGCCGCGTAGCTGGATGACCAAACGGATCGTGTTTCCAGAAAACGCCGGGCTGGCTTCCGCCCAGTCGCTGACGCCGAAACTCGCCCAGAACGTGCCCGATTGCACCGTGTATTCCGCCATGAAAGGGAGGGGAAAATGCTTGAACAGCTGACATTCGATGATTGCAGCCACAGTCGCGACCCCATTGTCGGCTGCGCCCTGGAAGGGGTTGCCACTATTATCGCCGGCATCGAGGGCGCAAGCATCGTCATTCACTCGCCTCAGGGGTGCGCCGCCACCGTGGCCCTGGGATACGACAATCACGAAATTGATTTCACCCAGCGCAAAGTGGCCTGTACCCGTCTGTTTGAAACCGACATCATCCTCGGTGCCGGACAAAAGCTCAAGGATCTGATCGCCGAAGCCGATGCCACCTTCCAGAGCAAAGTGCTGTTTGTCGTCGGCACCTGCTCCGCTGACATCATCGGCGAAGACATTGACGGAATCTGCCGCACCATGCAAGCGAAGACCAATGCGCGGCTGATCCCGATTATGGCCGGGGGCTTCCGGGGGAACAGCTACGATGGAATGGATCTGGGCCTCAAAACCTTACTCCCTTTCATCAAACAGCCCGATGAGGTCACAAAAATTCCACGTAGCGTGAACCTGGTCGCCCCGCAGGCCAGCCTCAATCCAACCTGGTGGAGCGACATGCACTGGGTTGAGCGCATGCTCAACGCCATGGGTGCAACCGTGCAGGCGACCCTGCCCCGCCACACCACCATGCACCAGCTGCGTCACGCGTCGACGGCATCGGCCAATCTTCTGTTAAGCCACGATGTCGGCACCCCGTTTATGGCGCAGATGGCCGAAAGGCATGAGACGCCCCAGCTTCTCGCCGATTTGCCGTTGCCCATCGGTCTGAAAAACACCGCCCGTTGGCTGCGAGCGCTGGGTGAGCATTTTGACGCGCAGGAAATTGCGGAAAAAATGATCGCTGAAGGAGAAGCCATGGTGGTGGATGTGTTGCGCCGCCGCGCCTTGATGATTATCCCGCGCTACCGCAACTGCCGGGTCGCGATCTGCGCCGATGCCACCATCGGTATCGGCCTGGTGCGTCTGTTGTTTGAGGAGCTGGAAATGATTCCGGAACTGCTGCTGTTTCGTTCCGACAGTCCTAAGGCCCGCTCCCTGCTTCAGCAAGAATTGGACAGCATGGGCATTGCGCCTAAAGTTGCCTTCAACGTCGATGGCTACCAGATTAAAAAAGCGCTGAGCGAGCACAAGGTCGATGCGGTGCTCGGTTCCGCTTGGGAAACCTATCTGGCGGAGGAGCTGGAGATTCAACTGGCGTTTGACGTGCTGTCTCCCACCAATCGGGATGTCTATGTTGATCGCCCCTATTTCGGTTATGACGGTATGCTCAACGTACTGGAAAGGATCGGCAATGACTGGGAAAGCGCCTTCCGTTCCAAGGAGATCCGCTGGGATCATTACGATGAAACGCGTCGCCCCGTCAACAACGATAAGGAAAGGTGGGCCTCATGAAACGCTTTGTCGATACCGTCACGGAATATCTGACCCGGACAGGCACGGTCGGCAACCTGCCCGAGCACCGCGACCTCAAGCTGTACAGCAACAGTTCCGGCTACCGGATCCTCGCCGATGACCAGGGCAGCCCAAGCGATTTACCTCAGAAAGACCTCATGAAAGCACTGGCGGCATTTACCCTGCTGGACAACTATTTTGAATCGCGCAATCCCAATCTGGAAGGAATGAGCTATCGCCAACGCTATCTGGAGCTGCCACGCGCCAGCCGCGTCGACAAACTGGTGGGGCAGATCTATCGTTTACTGCGCATTTACCGTATGGCTCTGCTGCATCCCGACGGGGTGATCGAGCCATCACGTGGCTATCTACGCGCCGCCTGTGTCACTCGGGGGACGGCGTTTAATCTCATCCTCACCAAAGCGGGCCTGACTCTGGCGCAGGACTTTGTCACCTGCTATTTCAACCTGCTGCGGCTACCCTACGGCGAGGCCTACCGCGAAGCGCTGCTGTCCCAGTACTATGTCGATCTGGCCACGGAAGTCAAAAAATTCCACGATGAAGATGCCGATCTGATGCGCTTTCACAACCGCTATCAATTCAATCGCCATGTGCGTTTTGACTGCGGCAGCCCCAAATATGTGATCCAGGGCGAGCGGCTCGTCTTCGAGCTGGCCGACAGTTACTGTAATCCGCTGCGCTATCCCATCGATTTTTTCATCCTTGTCGAGGATCAATTGCACATCATCCCCATCGAAGCTCTGCAGGACAAAGGGCTGCCGCTGGCGGAACTGCCGCGTTGGCGCGAGCAGGAGATCGATCCAGACCAGGCCTCCGCCCAGTGGCTGCTCAAATTCGGCCATAAAACCACATCCAACGGGGGGCCCATGGCATGAGAGTCGCTTTCTCCTCCAGTAATGGTCGCAATGTCGATATCGGCTTCGACCAAAGTTGCCAGTTTCAGATCTGGGATATCACCCTTGACGGCATCCAGCGTTGCCCTTGCGTGGATGCGTTGGTCAATCACACCTCCGAGGAACAGAACACCATCGCCCGCCTCAGCGCCATCGCCCACTGCGATCTGGTGTGCGCCATGGACATCGGCGAAAACACCATGGCCCGGCTGGTCAATCGGGGCATTCATCCGTTGTGCACCAGTCATGAAATCCCCATTTTTGAGCTGGTCGAAAAACTTCAGACCATGCTTCGCACCAATCGGTCCCCCTGGCTGAAACGCCTGAATAGAAAGAAAAATCCATCATCCCAACAACCGGTTTGACGAAAACCGGAGTAGGAGTTCATTTATGAAATTAAATCACGTTTCCATTGTCTTTCCGACCAACGATCTGGTCACGGTCAACGCCAAATTCGACACGGCCACCTATCTGGCGGTCTACGACGTCAGCGCCAAATCCGCCGAGTTTCTCCATGCGGCCCAGTTCGACACGGACAGTCCGGCCGACCAGCAACTGCAGGAACGCTGTGCCGTCACCGACGGCAGTTCCATTCTGTTTACCTTTGGCCAGCTCAGTGGTCTGGCGGCGTTTCACATGGTGAATCACAAAGTGTTCGCCATCAAAATATCCGCCCCGGAACCCATTGACACCCTGATTGAGCGGACCCAGGAGATGATGCAAAGTCATCCACCATTATGGCTGCAACGCGCGCTCAACCATCAGGAGGGATCGAAATCGGAGGCCAAAGTCTGATGAACCGGAAGGAAGTGACGACGGACAGCTCAACGGCATTCCATTCCGACGCCAAGAATGGCTTCATCAGAGCCCTGGCTACTGTGATCCGCGCCCAGCAGCCAACCAATCAGCTTCTCGACCAGCTGACGGATGGGGAGCTGTTGACCGATTATTTGCTGGTGCGGCTTCCCGGTGTCACGGATTCCTGCCACGCATCCGCCGAAGCAGTGTCACGGGTTCAATGGTTTTATGCGGCCATCGCCCTGGAGGTGGAACACCGTAGCGGTGCCCCATCCGCCGCCATGGTGATGATGTCTCAGGAAAACTTCGGCCGGGCTCTGGTTACAAGCGGTCGGCTTGTGGTGGTAAACAGCTACCTGAGACATGTGAACCGCTTTGGATTTGTCTCCTGTGAAGCGCTCAATCAGGAGGCTGAACGATTGATCGAAGAGGCCCTGCAATGGATCAGGCGTTTTCCTGAGCCGGCAGCAGAGGGTTAACAGGCGCTTCACACATCAACAGACAAACGACAGGAGGGTGCTCATGAAAACTGAAAACAATCTGATCACGGGTCTGACCCGGGATTGCCGGGCTTATGTGGAATTACTCGCCTACGCCGAGCAGGCGGCTGAAGAAGGACTATCGTCACTGTCACGCTTGTTTTTTGCGGCATCCAAGGCCCGTAAAGTTTACGCCGAATCCTATCTGTCGGCACTGAACGGCATCACGTCATCAAGCGACAATCTGCAACGGGCGATTGCGCACGAAATTGTCGAAGCCGATGAACTCTATCCGCAGTTTATCGAGACCGCCAAAAAAGAACAAATGCCGGAAGTGCTGCGCACCTTCATGCTCGCCCGCTCCGCCAAGCGAAAAAACATCCATCTGTTTGAAGCAGCAGTCGATGAACTGGGACGAGAAACGCCGGCGGATTACTATGTCTGCCAGGTGTGTGGTTATCTGTATAAAGGACATGAACCCATTGACTGCCCGATCTGCGGCAAAGGGCCACAAACCATGGAACGGGTCTAGTCCTCTGACAACACGAAATCTTCGGGTCTGACTTCGCATCGTGCCATTCACTCGAATTTTTAGCATTGACAGAGCGCGGTACGTGAACACCCTCAATTTTGTCATCGGAAAGAGCCTCTGTAGGAGCGAATTTATTCGCTAATTGTTCTGGCTATTGATCCTTATCATGAGGGGAATTCGCGGCTGAAGCCGCTCCTACAACAGACAATTTCAATGATGCTGACGTACTACGAACACACTCAATCTTGTCATCGGAGTGAGTCCCTGTAGGAGCGAATTTATTCGCGAATGTTTTGAATTGTTGTTTTTCAAAGCTTGGATCTTCGCGGCTGAAGCCGCTCCTACAAACGACAAGTTCAAATATGCTCAGGTACTGGCAGGATGTTGAAAAAGTCTCGTCCGGGGATTTCCCAACGACGCAAGCCGTAAATGTGATTTCCGTCTTGCTCTACAGGCTGTTTTTCAACAGCCTGCTAGGCAACACAAGACACCACCACGACTCAGTACAACAGCCGTTTGACGCGGAATTCCCCGCCGATGACGAGAAATTCCTCCTCGCCGTGCAGGATACTGCCCGGCAACAGACCACTGAAAAAAAAGATTTTTGCCAACGGAATGGTGGTCTGCCACACGGTACGTCCGAATTCCCAGGCCCGCTCCTCTTCACTGGTGAACGAGACCAGATTATTCAGCCGCACAATCATCTCCCGCTTGCCTGCTCTGTCAAGGATGTCATATTCTTCGGCGTCGTGGGTGCCGCGATACAGGGTTAGACAGGGCTGATCAGGGTGGCGCAACGCCAGTTCAAACTGGCTGTAGCCGTAGAGCAGATCAAGCTGTGTCTGAATGGCGCTGGTCTGGGCGCTGCCGGTCAGAACATCGCGTGAATAATCAAAATAGGCCGGACTGCTGATATCGTCGATACGGCTCTTGTGGAAGGTCGGGCGAATGCCGAAACGGCTCTCCACCCAGTGTTTGAGCACCGCCCCGGCCACCGAATTGGAATCGATCATCCAGCCACGCAAAAAGCGCAGATAACTGTTACGGATACTGGTGCGGGCGGCGGCGGTCTCCTGTTCATGCCAGTGGTGGAGGTGAAACTTCACCGACATGAAATCATTGAACACCCGACCGCGTTCATGGTGGTCAGCGAGCCCGGCCAGTTTTTCAAACAGAACCCGGGTCCCCTCTTTCACCCCCTGCAATTCGATCGGTTGCGGATTGTCATTGAAATGATGCGAAGCGATCACCCATGGCGGCAGGTTGCACAGGTTGAATGAACTGTAATTCACCGCTCACGCCCCCTAGCGGTAGTTTTTGTAATCCAGATGATACAATTTCATCCGCAGCCCCAAGATACGCCGGGTAATGCCCAGCTCACGGGCCGCGGCCGTCATGTTGCCGTTGTGCCCTTTTAACGCGTCGACAAGCATTTCGTACTCGACGGAAGCCAGTTTGGCATCCAGACCGCCTTTGGCAACGGTACCGGTTAAGATGGAGGTCTGCAGCGACGGCGGCAGGTTGTAACCGTGAATCACCTCGTCTTCACTGAGGATCACCGCTCGCTCAATGACGTTCTCCAACTCACGGACATTACCCGGCCAGTGGTAGCCCATCAGCATGTTCAGGGCCGGTGTCGATACGCGCTTGACACTTTTATCGGACAATTCGGCAAAATGGGCGACGAAATGATCCGTCAGGGCAATGATGTCGCTGCCACGGTCGCGTAAAGGGGGAATGGTAATGGGAAAGACATTGAGACGGTAAAACAGGTCTTCGCGGAAGATGCCCTGTTCGACCATTTCGCCCAGATCGCGGTTGGTGGCGGCTATGATGCGGATATCCACCGTGATCGGCCGGTTGCTGCCGACTCGCTCAAAGGTTTTTTCCTGCAACACCCGCAGCAATTTAGCCTGCATACCCAGGGAAAGTTCGCCGATTTCATCGAGAAAAATTGTGCCGCCATCGGCCTCTTCAAAGCGGCCGGTGCGATAGTTGGACGCCCCGGTATAGGCCCCTTTTTCATGGCCAAACAGTTCGCTTTCAATAATACTTTCCGGCAACGCAGCACAGTTGAATTTGACGAATGGACCGTCCGCCAATGAGCCGTTGTAATGAATAGCGCTGGCCACCAGTTCCTTACCAACACCACTTTCACCGAGAATCAGCACCGTGGTTTTGGCAGAAGTAATTTTGCCGACCAGCTCATACACTTCAAGCATGGCCTTGGAATTGCCGATAATGTTCGTCGGCTTGAACTTGGCTTTCAACGCGGCATTGAGGCGCTGATTTTCCCGTTCAAGATGCACCTTGTCAACCTGCTCCATCAGGTGCAGTTCAACCGTCGGGGCGATCATGGCGGCAAACGTGGCCAGCAACTCCACATCGAGCTCCAGCAAACGGTCGCTGTCGTAGATCCGTTCGGCGCTGATGGTCCCCAGCACTTTGCAACCGCGTTTGATGGGCACGCAGATAAACGACAGTTCCTGATCCAGGCCGTACTTGAGACTGCGGGTCCGGTGGAGAAAGGCCGGTTCCTCGCTGATGCACGGCAACATGATCGCCTTGCCGGTTTCAACCACCTTACCGGTGATCCCTTCGCCGAGGTCGTAGACGCCTTTGGCGGCTTCCTCCTCGGTAAGGCCGAAACTTTCATGAATGAGAATGCGTCCGGGACGTTGATGATGCAGGGTAATCATGCCGCAGACAAAATTCATCTCCCGTTCCATGATCTGTTGCAGCAGAATCAATGTATGGGTCAAATTGCCGCTTTCAGCGATCACCCGGCTCATCTGGTAAAGAAGTGGAAACAGCTGCGCCCGACACTCCAGATTGCGGCATTTCCCCACATGATCAAGGTTGAGCGGCAGCGTGGAGTTTTTCGCCAGGGTCTCGTAAAAATCAATGTTGAGCGGCACTGGTACCGGTGGCGCCTGCGGCGATTCCAGCGTCGCATCTGTCGCCTCGGAAGGTAAAACAGCCTCGCTATTTTCACATCGATCTTTTTGCGCACAGCTGCGGCATAGATCAAAAGAGATGCCACGGCCCGACGATAATGCCTTTTTTCCAGGCAGAGCCGCGATACCGCCGCAAGCTATCTGTTCAGAAAAGATCAAACAATTCCCGCTAGATAATTCATTTTTTAGACTCATATCCATTTTCACCTCCAAGCGTTATGTAACATATTGCATAACGCCTGCCAAGCGATTCTCTCTTTTCGCACCCACCGGCAAGACACATTCGCCTAACTTATTGCGATACATAGGAATTTTGTAATATCAGCGCATGCTCTAAACACTTTTTCGTGCGTTTATCGGCGTCACAAGATGTACCACGAGGTCCTTTTCTATGGATTTTGTACCAAAACGTACGTTTTCACTGGGTCGAAAAGCTCTTCATGCCACCACGTCACGACAACGTTTTTGTTCCGGCAAAGTCCATCGCGCCCCCAGCGGTTCACCGTTTTTCAATGCCATTGCTTTAGGAAAAAAGTGGGCATGCCAATCACCCATGGTGCGATTGGCATGCTCAATGCTGAACAGTGAAGACATGATAATAGGGATCGGGAGCTTTGGAGTCGTTCTGAATGAATTCAAACCTCGCTGCAAAAAAACCGCTTTTCTCCACAAACGAAACGGCTGTGACGATGAGAATTTCAACAACGATAGGCTTGTTTGCCGTGCTGTTTTTCTATTCTTTTACCGTTGGACGTTTTCCGACATCGGCGCACACTGTTGCCGAAGCGTTGTGTGCCAAGATGACGCTACCGCCTCATCCGGGCGGTACGGACCTGGAAACCATCCTGTTCCAGATCCGCCTGCCGCGTATTCTCGCAGCCTCGCTGGTGGGAGCGGCCCTGTCCGTCTCCGGTGCGGCGTATCAGGGCATGTTTCGCAACCCGATGGTGTCTCCGGGAATTCTCGGCGTCTCCGCCGGGGCCAGTTTCGGCGCGGCCCTCGGCATGCTGTTTTCCTTCAGTACCCTGATGGTGCAATTGTGCGCGTTTCTCTCCGGCATGGCCGCGGTCGGGACCGCCTATGCCATCGGTGTGCTGTTCGCGCGGCGCGGCGAACCGGTGCTGGTGATGATTCTCGGCGGCATCATCATCGGTACGCTGTTTACCGCCTTTGTCTCAATCATTAAATATGTGGCGGATCCCTATAACACTCTGCCGGCCATCACTTTCTGGCTGATGGGCAGTCTGGCCAGCGTCAACATGTCTGATTTGTCCATCGCCGGTTTGCCGGTGATTCTCGGACTCGGACTGCTGTTTGCGTTGCGCTGGAATCTCAACGTGCTCTCGTTTGGCGACGAAGAGGCCAGGGCTCTGGGCGCACGGACCAACATCATGCGCTTTATCATCATTGTCTGCGCGACGCTGATGACCGCCGCCGCCGTGTCTATCAGCGGCATCATCGGTCTGGTGGGGCTGATCGTCCCCCATCTGGCACGGCTGCTGGTCGGTCCGGACTATACCCGGCTGATTCCGGTGTCGGCAGTGCTCGGAGCTGTGTTCATGCTGGCGGTGGATGACCTGGCGCGGGTGTTGTTTCCCGTTGAAGTCCCTCTGGGAGTCGTCACCTCAATCATAGGAACGCCGTTTTTTCTTTATCTATTGCTCAATACCCGCAAAGGGTGGGTTTAGGAGGTCATCATGCTGGAAATCAAATCGCTGTGTTGCGGCTACAAAACGAAAACCGTGCTCAAAGACATCTCTTTCACCCTGGGGAAGGGAGAACTGTTGTGCCTACTCGGCCCCAACGGTGTCGGCAAGACCACCCTGTTTAAAACCATCCTCGGGCTGTTGCCGGCGCAGGGCGGCGAGATCCTCCTCGACAATCAGAATGTCGCCACCTGGTCGCGACGCCGCTTTGCCGCCCGTGTCGGCTATGTTCCTCAGGCACATACTCCGCCGTTTCCATTTCGCGTGCTTGATGTCGTCGCCACCGGCCGTACCGCCCATATCGGTCTGTTCTCCTCCCCCACCTCCAAAGATTTTGCCATTGCCGAGGAAGCTCTCTCCACCTTGGGCATCCATCATTTGCGCGAGCACACCTACACGGAAATCAGCGGCGGCGAGCGGCAGCTGGTCCTGATCGCCAGGGCGTTGACCCAGCAAACGGATCTGTTGATCATGGACGAACCGACATCCAACCTGGATTACGGCAACCAGATCAAGGTGTTGGACCATATCCGCCGCATCAGCCGCGAAACCGATATCAGCATCATCCTCACCACCCATTATCCCAACCACGCCCTGCTCTATGCCTCCAAAGCACTGATCCTTGACCGGCACAGCACGGTTTGCGTCGGCCGCCCCCATGAGGTGATCACCGAACAATATCTTCACGAAGCCTACCAGGTTAAGAGCCGCCTGCTCAACATCGTCAATCCGTCCGGTGCCCCCTTAAGGGTCTGCGTTCCGGCCTGACAGACCTGCCCCAAACCCTCTGCCCGCCACGTCCTCTGCCGAAACGGCAGAGGACCGGATTCTCCCGCTCTCAACATACCGCTGCCGAACCCACCACCAGTTGCCGAAGCCCCCCTTTTCGCCAGTTCTACGCCGTTGTCACCATTGGCTTCATTCAAGGGATCGCCTGCACGACATGACGATCACCATCGGACATTTGCGTCACAACAGGCCGAAAACGTACGTGCAGGTACTCAATACAAGCGACCCGTCAGACCGCTTTCTGACGCTGCGCGCAAAGATGAGCAAAAGATAACAACAAGTATTTCCCTGTTTTTTCATCACGTTAGCAAGATACCGCAACAACGCGGCGGGTTCAGCGACGCATTTGGCACAAACTATGATCTTTCCACAAGGCATTGACATGTTTCTTTTTCCCACAGGGAGGACCTATGCAAAGGATACAAAACATACGTACTGCCACCATGCTGTTGTTTTTCCTCGCCACTCTTATCAAAGTGGCTGAAACGGATGCCGCCGAAGTCCAGGTGCTCCCCCCGGTTGTGGTCAGTGAATCCCATTGGACCAGCAGCAGTTGGTCCGCCGACAAAATTGAGGAACTGCCCGCCCATGAACGGTTTGCCATCCCGCAAAGTGCCGAAGCCACCCAACAGATTTTCACCCAGGAAGATATTGAAGAGATGCGCCCCGACGATGTCTATGATCTGATCGACAGCGCCATGGGCATGTCGATCAGGCGCCAGGGGGCTCGGGTGCACAACTTTGCCAAGTCACGCGGCGACACGGTCAACATCATTATCGACGGCGTCTACCTGTCCTCGTCGGAGGCGCGGCGCATCCTCGGCGACTTGCCGGTGTCCATGATTGAATCGGTCCGTTTTTTTCGCGACGCCACGGTGTTGACCATGGGACCGCTCACCGGCTTCGGTTCCGCCGCAGCCACCCCCAACCAGGGCTTCATCGTCATCACCACCCGCTCAGCCGATGACGGCCGTGAAACCGAACTGCGCGGCAGTTATGCCAGCTACAGCACCGTCAACGGGAGCATTTTCCATGGCGACAGCATTTTCGGCGACCGCCTCAAGCTGGGACTCGGCTATGCCAAGGCCAAAACCGATGGTCGCTCCGACTGGAATAACGAATACGACGGCGATTCCTTTTTCTTCAACCTCGGTTATGAGGCGGAACGTTTCACCAGCCGGGCCATGGTCTACGTCAATAAAGCCTCCCGACATGTCCAACGCGCCGTCGGCACCTACAGCGGCACCACCAATTACCCCACCTCCGGCCCGACTCCGGCCGGTGTCATGGACCAGCATATCTGGCGTTACGACCCCGTTGATACCGCGGTTGTCTCCTATCAGGCCACGGCCAACTGGAGCGACAGCCAGGTCACGGCGTTGACCTTCGGCTTCAGTGAAGCGACCGGTACCGCTTTTTATGACACGATTTACGACCACGGTGATCCGCGCGATTTCACCGACCGGGTACGCGAATTTCATCTCACCCATACCATCACCTCGAACAAAAACACCTTGAAAGTCGGGGCTCAGGCACTGATGTGGTACATGCGTACGGAAGGCAGCACCACACCGCGTGAGGAGGAATCCTACGGCGGTTATCTGTATGACGAGTACCGGCTCACCGATAAACTGACCCTCGACGGTGCCATCCGCGCCGATGCCAAAAAAGTGGTTGAAGGCGGCGACAAGTACCTGGACAACGGCAACGAAGTCGAACTCAGTGATGACGAATGGACCGATGAAGCCTATGCACTGTCTTTGGGCCTGTCCTATCAATGGACACCGGCCTGCAGCCTGTTCGGCCGCTTCTCCTACAACAACACGCCGTCGTCCGACACCCTGACCTCGGTTGACAACAAGGCTCTCGATGACGAACGGCGCCTGAAGTATGAAGTCGGCATCAGCACCGCCTGGTGGCGCGCTCTCAACATGTCTTTGACCGCTTTTTACTACGATATTGACGGCAGCAAAGTTTCGGACGGTGCGTTCACCGTCATCGACCCGGACGACCCCACTTACGAGGAAACAGTGACGATCTATACCACCGAGGATATCCGCCGCCAGGGGGTCGAAGCCGCCATCAGCGGCCAGCTGCTGAGTCACGAGCGCTGGGGCCGACTGAACTACGAACTGAGCTACACCTGGTTTGATGAAGACAATCCGAACATCACCACCGAAACTCCGGAAAACAAATATTCGGGCCGCCTCAATTACCAGCTGGGCGACTACCGTGCGTCACTCTCCATCCTCAAGGTCGATCCTTACACCAGTTACGATTACACGGTGGGCGATTATACGCTGATCAACGCCAATCTCAGCCGGGCCTTTGTTCTTGACGATTGCGTCGCCACCGTGGCGCTGTTCGGCCGCAACCTCAAAGACGACGATTACGCCACCTTCAACAAGGGCTATCCGGCCAGGGCCAACTGGGGGACGGTAAACGATATCGGCGCCGTTTACGGCATGGAACTGACGGTGACATTTTGAGCCATGAGAGGCGTTTGGAAAGTGTCATGTTCAAAAGCTTACACAATCGCCGGGTTGTAAACAAATCCAACGATTGTGGTCGCCCCATCCATGGGCTCCACGAGCCTTTTTGCCGGTACGTCAGCATAGTTGAAATTGTCCATTGTAGGAGCGGCTTCAGCCGCGAATTTCCATCATGATAAGGATCAGGGACCAGAACAATTCGCGAATAAATTCGCTCCTACAGGTGCTCTTTTCGATGACAACATTGCGTGTACCCAAGGACTAGAGGCTTATGATTTAAACCCTCGTGCGTTTTTTTCCAAAAGCCACGAACGGCTTTCGGGAAAAAACACACTTCTCTTCCCGACACCCGGAACTCAAGGAGTACGACATGATCCGCAGGCTGCTCTGCTTTACCTTTCTATTGGTTCTGACAACGGCGTCCTTCGCCGCCGAGACGCGAACCATCACCGATATGGCCGGACGTACCGTGACCATACCGACCACCATCAACCGCATCTATGCCGTCGGCCATTGCCTGCCGATGGTCAGCGCCGTCGCGCCGGAGAAAGTGCTCAATGCGTTTCGCCTCAGTGCCATGGCCAAACGCTTTATCGCCGCCGACTCTTATCAGGGCAAAGTCGTTCCGCAAGGCGGCCACCGTTTCTCCGATGAGGAGATCGTCAATCTGCGCCCGGAAATCGTCATCATGGAAGCGTTACCCTATAACCTCGATCAGGCGGAACGGCTGCAGAACAAAATCGGCGCCCCGGTGGTGCTGCTCAATCAGGACATGATGCATTATCCGCAAGCATTTGCCTTTCTCGGCGATCTGCTGGGCCAACAGGAACAAGCGCAACGGATGACCGCGTTCGTCAACCGTTATCTCTACCCGCTGCAAAAACAGGCGCAACAGATCCCTTTGGAGCAACGCGTCCGCGTCTACTATGCCGAAAATCCCGACGGCCTCAGCACCAATCCGGCCGGCTCCATCCACACCCAGTTGCTCGATTTTGTCGGCGGCGTCAATGTCGCCGAAGTGATCAACATGCCCGGCGAAGGGATGTCGCAGGTCTCCATGGAACAACTGATCCTGTGGCAGCCGGACCTCATTCTGGTGTGGACGCCGTCGGCCGGCACATTGCTGACCTACAACGCCATCGTCCACAATCCACTGTGGAACCGGCTCAGGGCGGTGACCGGCGGCAAGGTGTACCAGATTCCCTGGCTGCCCTACAGCTGGTTTGACCGGCCGCCGGGCAGCAACCGCATCATCGGCGCCATCTGGCTGGCCGACCTGCTCTACCCGGAGCGGTTCAACCTCGATACGGTTGCCATCGTTCAGGAGTATTTCCGCATTTTCTATCGTTACGAGCTCTGCGCGGCTGACGCCCGGCTGCTGCTGTCACCCACACCGGCACCGCAACTGCTCGAAGGTCCCTGAAAAACCGTCGAGGTTAAACGAAAATCCCCGGCTGGAAGGATAATTTTCCATCCTTCTCCAGCGAACGTCACAGGTGCAATTGCACCAAACGGTTCTCCAAGGAGCGAATGTGTACATTTTTGTACGTTCCGCCAAGAACCTTTTAGCGATCATCACCCCGGCCACGGCGCAGCACCGCTGATTTTCCGTGCAACGCCGGGCAAGGAACACAGTTTGGCACGATCACTGCTCTAACAGGAGATTGAAAAAGTCCCGTCCGGGGATTTTTCAACGACCGTCCATGGGCTCCACAGTCTGTTTTTCAACAGCCTGCTAAACAATCCGTAAAGGCGTTATCAACCCATTTGCCGGAAAAGAGGCTTGCCATGACCCAACACAATGATCTGTCCCCCCGTATCCTTATTGACGACACCACGCTGCGCGACGGCGAGCAAACCGCCGGGGTGGTGTTCAGCCGCCGTGAAAAACGGACCATCGCCCGCATGCTGGATGCTGCCGGTGTCCGGGAGATCGAGTGCGGCATCCCGGCCATGGGCAAAAGCGAACAGCGCGATATCCGCGCCCTGGTCGACCTCGGTCTCAATGCCCGACTCATCACTTGGAACCGGGCCCTGATTCCCGAGATTCAGGCCAGTCTCGACAGTGGTGTCACCGCGGTCGATATTTCCCTGTCGGTATCGGATCAGATGATGGCCCGCAAACTGGGCAAAGATCGTCACTGGGTCAAGGAGCAGCTGAAAACCGCCCTGGGCTTCGCCAAGGCGCATGGCTTGTATGTTTCAGTCGGCGGTGAGGACGCCAGCCGTGCCGATCTGGGCTTTGTCGCGGAGTTGATGGAGATCATCCGCTCTCTCGGCGGTGACCGCTTCCGGTTTTGCGACACCGTCGGCATTCTTGATCCGTTCACCACGTTTGAAAGCGTTTCCTATTTGCGTCACAAAGTGCCTGAGGTGGCCATTGAGATTCATACCCACAACGATCTCGGCATGGCAACGGCCAACGCCATTGCCGGGGTTCGAGCTGGGGCGACCTTTGTCAACACCACGGTGAACGGCTTGGGAGAACGGGCCGGTAACGCTGCCCTGGAGGAGGTGGTGATGGGCCTTAAACACGGTTGCGGCATTGAAACCGGCGTCGACACCCATCGGTTTCGCGAGCTGTCCCTGTTTGTCGCCAAAGCCTCTCAGCGCACCCTGTACGACTGGAAACCGGTGGTCGGTGAACGGGTGTTCGCCGTCGAATCGGGTCTGCACGCCGACGGCATTCTCAAAGATCCCAAAAACTACGAGGGCTTTGACCCGGATGAAGTGGGCTTATCCCGCCAGATCCTGGTGGGCAAGCATTCGGGAAGCAGCGCTCTGGTGGAACGGCTGAAAGCTCTGGACATCGCTATCAGTCGCCAGGAGGCCGATGGTTTGATGGAGATTATCCGCAAACGGGCCAGTCGCGCCAAACGGCCCTTAACCGATACGGAGCTGAAAAACATCTATCAGACCTCTGAACGTCGCTTTCGTGCCGCATGAGGGTGTCGACACAGTCGCTCAGTCAAGGAGGAGATCATGGAACAGTCTCAATTGCTTCAGAAACAGCGTGTCACTGTCGACGGCCATCGCGTTAACCTGGCTATTTACCGACAAAACGAGAAAAACTTTTTCGCGGTCATTCACCTCTCGGCAACCGATCTGTTCATCCTCGACGGCAAAAACGAGCAGGAGTTGCGATCCAAGTGTTTACAAGCCATCTCACTGGCGCTGACGTGCCGCCCCGGATTGCGTATGAAAGGGACGCTCCATGCTCTCGCCGCGTGATCTAAGTCGCTACCGGCTCCATCCGATCAACCAGGTCGCAGCTTTGAAATTGCGTCAGACGGAAGTCATATTGCAAGAGACGGTGTTACCCATTTTTCAGCTGATGCAATGGGAAATCGCTCAAGATCGTCGCGGACGTTACGCTGACCTCAAGGTTTCGCTGGAAAAATTGGAACAGCTGGCGGACGCACGTCAGGCGGTCACGTATCTACTGACCAACATACCGGGCGGACAAACTGCTTTTATTCGGCACCTGTTGTACAGCTGTCCGCGTTATGCCGCCCGCATGCTTTTAGACCAACTGGATATGCGCCTCAAGGCCAACCACCCGATTCGTTGAGGTGACTCGTGCGGATCAAAATAGACCAACCCACCGCACATTTGCACCTGGGACAACTGACTCATCCGGGAATTTTTGCCTGTAACACATGACTGCCCGCCTTCAGGGGAAAACGTAACGGCTGTTCAGCAATAAACCACCACCGTTGCAGTAGCAATGGCAGATGGGATGGCGTCCAGAGACACGTAGACCCGCGGGGCCGTATTGGCACAGCCCGACACCATCAGCAGAAGACGGACAAAAACAAAAAAGCGCCTCAAGAACACCTCGTTAAAAACCATGACCATCAGTGATCAGACACAAAAAAAGTGGCACGGTGCAACGGGCCACTTTTTTTGCAAAAATCGTCTACCTTTTCATCGATCAGTCAAACGCCGCTCCCGGTTTCATGCCTGTTTTCTTGAGAATTTTCACCAGCGGGCAAAAGCCGGTAAAAGTCGCCTGTACCAGATTGGCGCCGACGAAACCGGTGAGCCACAACCAGTGCAAACTGTGAAAAACAGCCAGCAACACACTGAAAAGCACCATAAAACCGGCCACCCGGATTAACATACGATCAATGGTCATAAAGCACCTCTCTTTCCGATGACGAACCATAGAGACCAGCAGCGTTGCACCATCAACACTTAAAACAATCCCAGTCACCACTGAAAAGCAACCGAGCGCTTACCGAGAATGTAATCGTCAAAAATCTTTGTTGCCGGTCCTTCTGCCATGGCCAGGCAGGTATGAAGCGGCATCAGATGTTCTTCACGCGGATGGCAGTAACGTGCTCCCGGTGCTTCCTGCCATTCCACCATACGCTGTTCCCGTTCGAGCTGAGAATACTCACCGGTACAGGTGTCGATGAGCCAATCCTGAAATGCATCATTATGCGGATCAGGGGCATCCCCACCCGGCCTGTCAAACGCCTGCAGATTGTGGAAGGAAAAACCGGATCCAATCACCAGGATATTTTCCTGTTTCAACTGACGCAATGCACGACCTAAAGCCAGATGTCTGGCCGGATCAAGCCCTTTCAATAACGACAACTGCTGTACCGGAATGTCCGCCTCGGGATACATCAGCGTCAAAGGAATAAACACACCATGATCAAAACCACGCGCATGATCAATGGCGGCAGAGATCCCGGCATGATCCAGCAATGATGTCACTTTTTCGGCCAGCGCCGGATTGCCGGCAACCGGATACTCTAGAGTGTAAGCCTCAGCGGAAAAACCATAATAATCATAGAATAACGCCGGCTTCCTGGCACCCAGCAGAGTCGCTTGCGCCTCTTCCCAATGAGCGCTGATCACCAGAATGGCTTCAGGGCGGTGCAGGCGCGAAGGAAGCTTTTTCATAAACTCGACCATCAACTGGTGGCTGCTTCCTCCCAATAAAGGCAGCGGTCCACCGCCATGAGAAAAGTAGATGATTTGGCCTGTTAACAGATGTGATGTCGTCATGACGGCATCCTTTCGATAAACCAGAGACAATGGGCTATCTTTAACAGTACACCTCAACCCTGCAGAATCAAGAATTTGCCGACTTTTCTCTTAGTGCTCTCGAAATCACGCCGAAGATTCCGGTGAAAATTTTTTTCGCTCAACGTTGCTCCCTTTCCTTATCGTGAAAAAAGATCAAAATTGAATCACGCACTCCATTTTAGATCCGTATACATAACACATAAGACCTGCCGCTAACGTATACGGTAAAGCATTGTTTTTGTTGGTCTTTTTTCTTGCACACCGTTATATACGCTGTTATATAACCAGCCATATTCCGTTATATTCTCGAGTATATAGCGCCTTGTTTTAGCACACCGTTCTGTCGATTCGCGCCCGAAGGACGATGCTGCAATTCCCCAGCCCCAAGTTTCGTCACTGGGGGCTTCTATCAGGAGTGAGGTTTACAATGTTTGCATCAAGATTAAAAATCGGCGGCATTGCTGTGCTGTTGTTTATGTCAACAACCGCTTGGTCGGCAACAAGCGTCAATGACGAAGCCGTATTTACGTTGGGAGAAGTCATTGTCACGGCGGAACAACAATCCGTCAACCTGGCCACCACGGTCACCGAAGTTTCCACACAGGATCTACGGGATCGCGGCGCAGAAAACGTTGCTGAAGCGTTGCAATTTATGCCGGGTGTCGATGTCCAGACCGGCGGCAAAGGGCAATCCTATGTCAGCGTGCGCGGCTTTGAGCAGAGCGATCTGAAAGTGCTTGTCGACGGTGTTCCGGTGTATGAACAATATTTCCGTTCTCTGGATCTGTCACAGATTCCGGTTGATTCCATTGCTAAAATCACCGTCACCAAAGGGGCGTCATCCGTCCTTTACGGCGCCAACACCATGGGCGGCGTTATCAATATCATCACCAAACGCGGCACCGCCACACCCCAGACCGACATCACCACCTCATTGGGTGATTACGGCACCCAGAACTATTCCATCAGCCATGGCGGCAGCACCGATAAATTCAACTACTGGATGAACTACAGCTTCCGCGAAAGCGATGGTTTTCGTCTGTCGGATGATTTTGACGAACACGGCAAGTTCGGTATCGACAGCTCCCTGGGTGAAGACGGCGGCAAGCGTGACGACAGCGGCTACATCAAACAGAGCGTCAACGCCAAACTCGGATACACCCCGACGGATGCGACCCAGGTCTACCTGACCATGAACTATATCAACGATGAAAAAGGGATTCCCGACAGCGACTGGTATTTCGACAACTGGCAGCAATGGATGGTCAGTCTGGTCGGTGAACACCGCTTTAACCAGCAATTGCGCATCAAGGCACGCACTTTTTATGTCGATCACGAAGACACCCTTAAAGACACCGACTACGCGTCCAGCGACTGGTTCTACAAGTCCGCTTACGACAACTACACCGTCGGCGGCGAAGTCCAGGCGTTCTGGGATCTTGGGTCGTACAGCTTCGTAAAAATGGGTGCCAATTTCACCCGCGATAACAGTAAACAGCAAGAGGTTCTCGCTCCGGGAGACAGTTGGCAGGATGCCGGTGACTTTGAGAGCGATACCTACAGCCTGTCGCTGGAAGATGAAATCACCGTCAATGACTGGTTGTCACTGGTGCTCGGCACCAGCTGGGATTACTACGACCCGCGTAAAGCGGATGATCAGCCGGTTCCCGACTCTGACGCGGTGTTCAACCCGCAATTGGGCATGGTATTTACCCTCAGCGACGCAACCTCAATCCATGCATCGGTTGGCAAAAAGACCCGTTTCCCCCATTTGAAAGAACTCTACAGCACCATGTCCGGCGGTAATCCCGACCTCACGCCGCAAAAGACCATAGCTTACGAAATCGGCATCACTCACGAGTTTACTAACCGCCTCAACGGTTCCGTGGCCTATTTCTATAACGACGTTGAGGATCTGATCCAGAAAACCGGCGACAAAAAACTCAACACCGTTCACTACAGCAATGTGGCAGAAGCACGCATCCATGGTGTTGAAGCCACGTTGAATGCCAACCTGACTGAGCGATTTGAGGCGGTGTTCAACTACACCTACATGCGTACCGAAGATAAACAGAACAACCGTGAGCTCGAAGGACGACCGCGTCACCGCGCCAACCTCGATTTGCGCTACAGCTTCCCGTTCGGTTTGCTGGTGTCCACCCAGGCGTCCTACACCCAGCGCCAGTTTTACATCTATCAGGAGAGCAGAAAATCTCCGGAGATCTGGACGAAGGCACCGGATTACTTCTTGCTCAACCTGCGTCTGGAACAACAGCTGCCTGCGTTTGCCGGTATCGACAGTTCCCTGTTTTTGCAGGTCGACAACCTGACCGACAAAGATTACGTCAATGTCGGTAACCTGATGCCCGGCCGCAACTTCCTGGTCGGTATGCACGCAAAATTCTAACAGGCGGTTGAAAAACAGCCTGTCGAGTCCATGGACGGGCGGTCAAAATCAAGGGCAGGCATTCACGTCTCTGATTTTGTGAGCAAGATGAAAATCGCACCTTCGGCTTGTGCCTTTGAAAAGTCTCAGGATGGGACTTTTTTCAACAACGTGCGAGTCTGCTCCCCGGCGACATTCCAGTGTCGTCGGGGCTTTTTTGAGAGGAATCATGGTTCTTAAACCTGTTTTCACCCTGCTGTTTCAGGGAGCGGCGTCCCTGTATTTTCTGGCGCTGATTTTTTATGTCGTTAAAAAATACCGTTGGGCGGGCTGGACCGTAACGATAGGACTGCTGGTTCACACAGTCAGCCAGACTATCCGTTGCTGGCGTTACGGTTATTTCACCCTTGAAGGTGCTTTTCACGCCGGGTTCTTTCTGCCCTGGTGTCTGGCGGCCCTTATTGTTGTGGCCTGGCAACGCAACAAGAGTCAGCACCACATCTTATCGGCGCTGATAGCGCTGGTGGTGGTTATCGCTCTGGTTGTGCTCGTTCCACCCACGTGTCACAACCCGACTCCGTTTACCCCGACTTGGAGCGCTTACCTGTTTTTTATTTTTGAAAGCCTGGCGCACGCCTGCTTCATCCTCAGCGGTTGGCTGGCCGTAAGGTTTCTCCTTGGCCGTCATCCTCAGGCGCCTTTTCATAGCTATGCCGTATGGGGGTTTGTTTTCTTCAGCCTCGCTCAACTGGCGGGCTGTGCCTGGACCTATCTCGGTTGGAGCGGACTATTTCGGTGGGGCACTCGCCACATGCACTCAGCGGCATTGTGGTGTTTCTACTGCAGTTATCTGCACACGGCGTACTTGAAAGGGTTTGGTCTGCGCAACAAAGCACGCTTCGCCGTAGCCGGGACCCTGTTGGCGCTGGTGCTGTTTTACGGCCTGCCGCTGCTGCCGCGCCCCAGCCGTAATCTGTCGGCTCAAACATCGACGATAAATCAGCCACAGAGCCAAAACGTCTTATCGCAGGAGGCGCTATGATCACCGCACTATGGCAGCGACTGGCCAGTCCGAGACTGTGTTTCTGGACGCTTAATCTGTTATCGCTCAATCTGTTTATCGGCGGACTCTACGCCATGGTTGACGGCCGTTATCGCCAACTCAACACGACCTTGTTCCCGCAATGGTTGCAGGACAATTTTGACATCCACTGCTGGTGGCTGATCACCTTGATGCTGGTGCTCACCCTGCTTGGTGCCAACACCTTGGCCTGCTCTGTTCAACGGTTACAGCAACTGTGGCAATGCCGCCGAGCCAACGGCTGGCGCACCAGCCTGGTGTTACTCAGCCCGACGTTGATGCATCTGTGCTTTCTGCTGATCCTGTCCGGTCACGCGTTGACCGAGTTTACCGGTTTAAAGGAGAACCTGCCCATCCGCACCGGTCAGCAGCTGCATCTCGACAACACCGTCATTGAGGTGCTTTCGCAGCACAATATCCTCCACGCCGATGGCCCGCTTAAAGGCGTGCTGCAACAAAGTGAAGCCCAATTGCGCTTCACCCGCGATGGCCAACAGCACGAGGCAACGTTGCGGGTGCTGCACCCGGTGTACGACAACGGTGCCAGTTATCACCTGTTGCTGGCCAAAAAACCGCGTCCTGGACAACCGCCGACACTGAAAATTGCCATTAAAAAAGATCCCGGCATGCCGTTGATTCTGCTTGGTAATGCCCTGATGAGCCTGTTGATGGCCATCTATTTCATCAAAATTCGTCATCCTCGCTGGAGAGAACACGCATGAATAAAACGTTACTTACCACTTTGGGCCTGCTGGCGATATTACTGAGCGCGGTTTTTGTCGGTCCCCAGCAGAGTCCGGCCACCGCAGTTGCCAAACAAAGCGCCGTCAAGTCCGTCGCCGCACAAGCTGTCAGTTATCCCGTGGCCACAGCCGAGCCGGTTATCACCATCACCGGCTGTGTTAACCATCCACTGCAACTGAGCTTGAGTGATCTGCAGCGCATGGAATCCACGGAAATTAAAATGAATGAAGTCACCAGCGACGGCAGTTTCCACGGCGTGTTTAATTACCGTGCCGTTCCCCTGCAGACTCTGCTCAACATGGCCGGACTGGAGCAGAAAGACTCGACGTTCAAAAAGCTTGTCGACGCCACCATCGTGCTCACTGACAAGCAGGGAAAAAAAGCCGTGCTGTCGTGGGGCGAGATCTACTACAGCAACCCGGCAGAGGTTACCCTGGCTTATCAGGTTGCGCCCATCTATCCGGTCAAGCGCAATTGTCAGAAATGCCATGATCCTGAGGATTACCGGTTTGCCATGGAACAACTTGGCCGCGACGTCCCGTTGCCAAAATTGCTGGTGACGGGTGACTTTTACACGGATCGTCTGCTCGAAGGGATTGTCACGATTGAGGTGATGGATGTGCGACCGAACATTGCCGTAGACCGTCAGGCGGCACTGCGTTCGGAGCGGATCGAAATCAGCGGCGATCTGTCACGCCCCCTGACGCTTAACGATCTGTCCGGCTATCCCACCATCGATATCAACAAAAAGATTGTCGGCGTTGGTCGCGGCTATCACGGTCTGCACAGCTTTCGTGGCACCTCGCTGAGCAATGTGCTGACAGCAGCCGGTATCACACCGACGATCGACCAGGTGGTGATCGCCTGGGCACCGGACGGCTATCGCGCCACCTTCTCCATGGGCGAGCTGTACTTGTCCGAGGCGGGTCGCAACATCATCCTCGCCGACATCAAAGACAATGCCGCTTTTGACACGGGCGGAAAAATGCGCATCATCGTCGGTCCCGATCATACCGATGATCGGGATGTTCAGGCTGTCACCAATATCGAAGTGATCGATCTGCAATAACACACCTGTCGGATGGGAGTGGAGAGTACCCAATATCTCCATATCCCGTCCGACATGTTCTAAAGAAAGGTTCCACCATGGATTGGCTCAAACAAACCATCGACCTGGGCGTGATCGGGGTGCTGGTGACCATGAGCATCATTGCTCTGTCGGTCATCCTTGAGCGCGCACTGTTTTACCGCCAGCTCACCCTCACTGACTACACCAGCAAGAAGGCGCTGGAATTAGCCCTGACCAGGCGACTGCACATCATCGCCACCATCGGCAGCAATGCCCCGTTTATCGGTTTGCTGGGCACAGTACTGGGTATCATGCTGACCTTTTACACCATGGGCCAACAGGGTGCTGTCGATACCCACGCCATCATGACCGGCCTGGCCCTGGCGCTCAAAGTGACAGCCATAGGCCTGGTGATCGCCATCCCGACAGTGGCGTTTTATAACGTTCTGATCCGTCGCGCTAAAGAGATGCTGCTTGAATGGGAGATTCACCATGAACGAGAAGGAATTTGACGCCATCAACGTCATTCCGTTCATCGATATTCTGCTGGTGTTGCTGACCATTGTTTTGACGACATCGACCTTTATCACCACCGGTGCATTACAGGTCAAACTGCCTCAGGCGACAGCAACGCAACCCAGTGTCGAAAAAACACTGTCGATCGTGATTAAAAAGGACGGACAGTTGTCGATTGACAAACAGCCCGTCGTCCTGTCGCAGATTGCCGAGCACTTAAACGGCATCAACCGTGACACGGCAGTGTTGCTTCATGCGGATCGTGACATCAATTTGCAACGCTTTGTTGAGGTGATGGCCGCCATCAAAGAGCAAGGCTTTCATCAGCTCAGCGTGCTGACCGAAAACCATTGAGGAGAACCATGCGCCGGGAGATTCAGACTTTAATCCTCTCCACTGCCATCCATCTGAGCCTCGGGGCTGCTGTCGTGGGGTTATCCCAGCTACAACCAGCCCCAGCCCAAGAACTGCTGCTCAGCCTGGAAGGGGTTGGTTTCAGCCGTGCTGTCACCACACAGCCGGAAAATTCCGCGGGTTATGCTGCGACGCCCTCGCCAACACCTCCTGAGACAAAGAGACAACCGAAGCTGCAACCGGAACCACAACCGGAACCACAACCGGAACCACAACCGGAACCACAACCAGAACCGCAACCGGAACCGCAACCAGAGCCGCAACCGGAACCGCAACCAGAGCCACAACCACAACCGGAACCGCAACCGCAACCGCAGCCGAAACCGCAGCCGGAACCGCAACCGGAACCGCAACCGGAACCGCAACCAGAGCCGCAACCAGAGCCGCAACCAGAACCGCAAAATGAAAACAATCTGGACCAGCGACAGTCCGATCCCGTTGACCATCACCTTGAACAAAGCGCCATGAACACAGACACTTTGCACCGTGTTGAAACAGCGCCCCTGTCACCACAACAAGGCACGCCCGGTTCAGGCGGAGAAAGTCATGATAAAACGCAACGCGCAGAGGCATTAAACAACTATCTGGCCGCCCATTTCGCCTATATCAGCAAACAGATTCAGCGGGCCTTGCGCTATCCACGACAGGCACAACGCAAAGGGCTCGGCGGTCAGGTCAAAGTGCGCTTTAAGATCTGCTCGGATGGCAGCGTTCGGGACATTGAGGTGGTCGAAAGTTGTGGTCACAGCATCCTGGACAAAAATGCCGTCAAAACAGTCAGACGTGCAGCGCCATTTCCCCCACCACCGATTGCAGCAGTGCTGGTGATGCCGGTTCGTTACCAGCACCACTAATCCATCCACCACACGCGAGTGGATGGGTGTTCGTCTCACGCAGACTTTTTTGTCACCGTGAATGCGAACAAGGCACCGCCGTAAATCACGGCAAAACAGATTCCGGCCAGAACCAGCGCCGTGCTCCACCCTGAGCCGTCACCGACCCAGCCCATCACAGGAAACAAGGCCGCAAACAGCACATAGACCAGAAACATCCGCACCGACAACACCGTGGCGCGCACCTGTGAGTCGGTCTGTTCGTTGATGTAGTTTTTCAGAATCGGCGTGGCCAATCCGCGCGTGCAGTAAAACAACACCAGTACCGCCATCGCCGGATAGGCAGGCAACACCCCGAGGGCAATAAAACTCGCTGACACCACACTGCCAATGATTGCCATAAAAAGGGGCGGATTTAGACGCCGCTCGATCTTGTAGGCATGATGGGAGAAAAACGCCGCACTCAGGTTAAGCACACTCCAGAAAATCCCCAATTGCATGGCTGAGGAGGCAAACGAATCGTTGAACCAGTACGGGATCGCCTTGGCCATGGTGTAGGTGCCACCCCCGACCAGCGCGGCATAGATCACCAGCAACAACAGGGTCCGGTCAAGCAACAGTGATCGTTTCAACGCGGGCAATAGATTTATCGAGGTACCGCGAATACGCGCTTCCTGCTCCGGAACCACCAGGGTCAATGCCGCGGGGAGCGCAATCAGCGCCACCACCGACTGAGCAACGAATGGATAGCGCAGACTGGCCACCGCCAGCAATCCGCCAAGTGGTGCGCCAATGGTCTCCATCAGGCTGCCCAGGGCAATCACCCGTCCTTCATAGCGGGAATATTCGCCGGTTCTGTTCATCTCCACCAGGGTTTCGTAAAGCATGGCGGAATCCGATCCGGAAATAAGACTCTGACCAATCCCCAGCACCACCATAGCCACTAAAAAACCACTGAACGAAAACGACACGGAATAGATCACATACCCCAATGCGCCAAGAATCGAACCGAGCACCAGTGTTTTCTTGCGACCGATGGCGTCGGCCAGATAGCCCGATGGCACCTCAAAAAAGACAATGGATAAAGCCTGGATTGATGCCAGTAAACCGTAACCACTCTTATCAATGCCGTTCTCGGCCATAAACAACGGCAAAAACGGCGTCGTCAGCATCAACCAGCGTGCGGTTTTGATCAGGTAGATCTTGAGAATATTGTGTTCAATGCGCGCCATGTTGAAACCATTCAAAGCGAAGGAAGCTGGTAGACATTTTTGCGGCTTGTGACAAAACGTCATTGTCTCAGAGAACACCATCAGAGCAAAGCAATTCTCTAACATCAACAGAGTCATCAAACCGGACAATCGGATATTTCAGAGCACGCTGAGCCGCCGGGGAACGGTCTTCACCACAACGGCGGGTCCGCACATCCACAGCTGCCATCACCTCGGCGGAACCCCTTTCAAGGGTGATGGCTGAGCCTCCAACCATGGCTCCGCAGGTCGTTTTTAAACAGTCTGCTATAAATTCGGTGATATCTTTTCACCACCAAAGAGCTTATAGTGTCCACATAGATGAGTATACGATTTGTGACAGTGTCGACTCAACCTGCCATACACATCCAACCTGCACCTCCAGAGCGTCACCATCGGCTCGACGCGTTTCATTTCCAGGCCCGGCTGATCGTTTGAGCCTTTGCCAGGGCTGTTTTTACGTAACGAATTCGCATCCCGTTGATGCGTTGCGTACAAATTACACCATGAGTGTTTTATGTCCATGTTTCGGGTCAAGTACCAGACCATTGAGTTTGGTGATGTGGACATCCATGTCCGCATCCTGCGTGATCGCCAGCAATTCAGTGACGAGCAAGGCACAGCTGAACAATTAGGCATCAATTCCGCCGTCTGGCCGCTCTTCGGTCAGGTATGGCCGTCGGGAAATGTTCTTGCGCACTACATGTTCACCTATCCGCTGGGAAAACAGCGTATTCTTGAAGTGGGCTGCGGTATCGGCCTGTCAAGCCTGATCCTCAATCACCGCCATGCCGATATCACCGCCACCGACTACCACCCGGAAGTTGAAGGATTTCTTGAAGAGAATACCCGCCTCAACGAAGACAAGGGGATCCCGTTTGTTCGGACCGGCTGGGATGACACCCAAAGTGATCTTGGCTTATTTGATTTAATTATCGGCAGCGACATTCTCTACGAACGGGAGCATGTCGAGCTGTTATCCGAGTTTATCAACCAGCACGCCAGCCCCCACTGCACCATTATTCTGGTTGATCCAGGGCGTGGCCACCACGCCCGGTTCAGCAAAAAAATGATCACCCTGGGTTATGCGCACAGTCAGCATAAACCGGAGGACCTCGACTATCTGGATGAGCCGTTCAAAGGTGTGATTCTGAAATATGACAGGTAGGGACAAAAGGGAGAAAAAATCTTGCGGATCTTACCTTCTGCGTCCGACATCACTCATAAGCAACACTGTGGTCCGTTACAGGCAGAGCACCACAACAAATTGCGCCGACTCTTCAGCGGTCCACACCTGACAGGTTGCTGTCGCATCGAGATAGATTGAATCACCGCAGTCCAACTCAATGTTTTCGCCAACAACCTCCACGGTCAGACTGGCAGTTTTAACAAACAGAAATTTATCGCGACCATTATCCGGCAGGCGATAATGATAATCTTGCGGTGAAAGGGTGATGGAAAAGGCCTTTAAGTGTTTGTTTAATCTGCCACCAACCAGCGACTTGTAGATGAAATGGGGATTATTGGTGGTATAGCCTTTATCGGCCCGTACCACCTCGTAGCGAGCAAGGGCTTCATCTTCAAAGAAATAACCGATCTTGACGTCGAAAAACTTGGACAGGCGTGCCAGGGTGGCAATAGGTGGGGTAATGTTGTTGTTTTCAATCTGGGAAATCAGAGCGGCAGAGAAGCCAGTCTGATTGGCAACATACTGTAAGGTGACGCCCCTGTTTTTTCGAAGTTCTCTGACTTTTGTTCCTATATCATAGCTCATGCTGTCCCTCACAATGCTCCGGCCCACAAAACAATTAAAGCTGCGACAACTCTTGTCGGTGTGGTTTCAGATGAGAGGAAAGATGTGTCACAAACACACGAATACGGCTTACGCAGCGTTCATCACAAAGCTGCAAAATCAGTCTAGCGTGTGGTGCTATTCCCTGTCTGAGAACCCGTATCCGCGAGGTGCAGCCAGTTATAGCCGGTGACATAAGTATCTGACTTGGAAAAGTGAGCTTTCCTTACAGTGGCGGGTCCGCGACGGATTTGCACCGTCTTCCTTAAGTCACAAGCCGTTTTTGGGATAAAACCCTGCAGGGAGTAGAAAACAATCGCCGGTGTTTTTCAAGAAAATTATCACAAGGAATCCGACATCCCTTCACGCAGGATGCGTTTAAGACAAATTATTTGCCATTGCCGGGCTTGTAAATGATAGGAGAAAACGACAGTCCACGCGGCGCTTGAGCTGTTGGTCTGAGATCAAAACCACAGTGAACGCACTGATTTTCACCAACGGCCGGTTTCAACATGGGCGTCAAAATAGCATTGCCACAATTGGGACAAGGTAATTTCGTGAAGTTCTTGTTAAGCCGATCCAGGCAAAACAGAAATAACCCCGTATAAAAAACCGACAGCCAACCATTTAAAAAATGACCAACCGGTACGACAATTAAAACACAATACGGAATCAAAAGAAAAATTGAGGCAACGAGCAGCCTTTTTCTTCGCTGAATTTCCTGCCGGCCACGTTCAAGGTTCATTTCGTTCTCAGTCATCATATTTCCTCCGCGGGTACCCCCGACACGTTCCCTTAGACAAAAAAAGTAATTCATGAGTTTGATAGGTTTATCTTATTGCGTTGCAGCAAACCATGTCAATACCTAATACTTAAAAGATAACACCGACCAACATACAAAAAAGGCTCAGACAGACTCTGGGCTGTGCCTATGCGGAGCCGTCCGATATCGCCCTATTACGTCAGCATATTTGAAATTGTATCTTGTAGGAGTGGCTTCAGCCGAAAATTCCCATCATTGATTAGGATCAATGACCAGAACAATTCGCGAATAAATTCGCTCCTACAGGGGATCACTCCGATGACAAAATTAAGTGTGTTCGGGTACTATTGCTTTTCACGAACAAAACGTTACGCCTTATGAAAAACGTTTTGCCATCGGTATCATCTGCCGCGTAAAAGCGGTGTGTTTACGCGGCTCCCTCATGCGTGCATAGCCGAATCGAGGGAAAGGAAAATCCCAACAGGCAAACAAAAAACGAACAATTTAAATATCTAGTTTTTTATATCTCTTATGGATTTGTTTGTCTTGTAAAATTATTTTAAGCTGAAAAAGATCGACAAAAAAGCGTTGCCATGCAAGGTAACGCTCAACCACTCTCTCTTCAAATTCAACGCAAACAACAGCGTTACGTAAATTACCGACGATTAAAGATTCTAAACAGTTGTGGATCATTTTTGTTTTCTGGATAAAAAATATTCTCCCCCGCAAGCGGAACAATTCAGGGCTATTGATATTGCCGCACACAAACTATTGACATCTATAGGCGTGCCTGATAGACACAATCACAAAATTCGGTCCATGAGTCATTATTGTCTGATGAATCGACAACAAACGATTTCAGATGCTCACACGAGCTTAATAGGGAACCCTGTGTAATTCAGGGACGGGCCCGCCGCTGTAACCGAGGACGAAAGCCGCTTGATGTCACTGCCGAGATTCGGTGGGAAGACGTGGCCGGTAGGATGATCCGGAAGTCAGAAGACCTGTCTGAAATTTGGTAATGCGTGCTCCTAAGGCAGGGAGACGTATTGAATGTCTTGTGGATAGAAAAGGGATATCCCAGGTCGATGTGTATTCGGTCTGGGATTTTTTACGCCCGGACCCCAGGAAGATTTTGGGAGGAGCGTACCCCATGAAAACAATGCAATGGAATTTCCTGATGGCTGCCCTGCTGTGCGTCATCATGGCCGGGACCGGCAGCGTGTGGGCCGAAGAAACAGCCCAGGAGTATGATCTCGGTCAGATCATTGTCACTGCTGACCGTTATCCGGTCAACGAACAGAAAAGTGCCCGCTTTGTCACGGTGCTGACGGCAGAGCAGTTGGAAGAATCCGGTGGGAACAACGTCATTGATGCCCTCAAGCGCAGTGGCACGCTATCGTACAAATCGTTGGCGCCACTCGGAGTCAGTCGCATGGGTATGAAAAGCGAAGTCAGCATCCGCGGTTTGGAAGATGGCGAGCTGGTTTTAATCAACGGCGTACCGATTCAAAGCGCCTCAGGAGGCAGTTACGACCTCAACGCCATCGGCCTTGATCAGATCGAGCGGGTTGAAATCCTCAGCGGAGCCGCATCGACCCTGTACGGTGCCGATGCCATGACCGGTGTCATCAACATCATCACCCGCCAACCCGGCCAGCAATGTTCCCCCTACGCCAGCGTCGAATTAGGCGAACTCGGTTATCAGAATCACAGCGTCGGTCTGACCAGCGAAAAACTCAACCTCGGAGCCCGCTATCAGCGCCTTGACGGCATCGATACCATCTATCGTAAATTTTCAGCCAAGAGTCCCTACCGCTATGACATGCAGGCCACCGATCAGCTCTCGGCCAGCCTCAATTACCGTCCGGCAGAGCACTGGACCATCGACTACTTGGTAACAACCATTGAAACCGGCTTTGTTAAACGCTATGACAGTCCGAGCAAGGAGCCGATTTTCTATGATCAAGATCAGGAAAAACACTTTGCCGACATCCGCTACGAGGCAGACAATGTTACCGTCAAAGGGTTCTATTCCTTTGATGAGCTGACCAAAAACCAAACATCACCCAGTGCCCCGGAAGAAAAGCGCCGCAATTACAACTACGGTCTCAGTGGTGACTACCGTTTTAACGCCTTCAGCCTGAAACAAACCATCGGTGCAGACATCACCCGCCGGGTGGCCGATTACGACTACTCCTACGGTCGCCACGCCCGTGATGACAGTGCTCTGTTCTGGCAGGTAAAGCGCCCTTTCTTTGAGCGCCTGCTCGTCAGTGCCGGAGCGCGGGAACAATGGATTAATGGCTACGATGGTGCCCGCAACTACAGTCGGTTTCTGCCCAGTGCCGGACTCAACTTCGAGGTAACATCGGCTTTACACCTGTTTGCCAATGCCGGTAAAGCATTTCGCGCCCCCAGTTTCAATGATCAGTATTATTCCACGGCAACCCGCGTCGGCAACCCCGACCTGGAACCTGAAGAAGGCTGGACGTATGAAGCCGGGATGAAATACGACCACCCTGCCATCCATCTGCGTGTGGCAGTGTTCCTGATGAAGTTCGAAGACAAAATCATCTCCTACGAACGCGCTGATGGGATGAACAGCTATTACAATGCCGGTGATTACGAAAACCAAGGCTTCGAATGGAAACTGGTCTTCGCTCCCTTTCATCAGGGACAAGGTGTCTGGAAAAATCTGTCCTTTTCAGCGCGCGGCTTTGTCGCCAACCCAAAAGCCGACGATAGCGACGGTATCCTGACCCAGGTAGGGCCACGGGTCCAGACCGCCTTTGGCATGAAGTACCTGGGCCGTCTGTTCACATTCAATGTCGATCTCATCAATCTTAATGACCGCGAAGACGACTTGGAAAGTGAAATCACCGTAAACCTGTACAGCCGGTATCAACTACCGGTGGGTGCCCTCACCTTCAGCGTCGACAACCTGTTCGATGAAGAGGTTGTTACCGGAGGCTCCACCACATCGGAATACTATGGGCTGGGACGCCTGATCAAAGCAGGCTACGAAATCCGCTACTAAGTACGTCAGCATCATTGAAATTGTCTCTTGTAGGATCGGCTTCAGCCGCGAATTCCTATCATGATAAGGATCAATGACCAGAACACTTCGCGAATAAATTCGCTCCGACAAATGCTCTTTGCGATGATAAAATTGAGTGGGCTGAAGTACGAGTGCTTTATCAGAGCACTCACCGTTGTCCCGCACCGGATTCAACTCTAGGCAATCCGGTGCGGGCAAGCTATACTGTCTAAAAGCGACCAATCCCAAAAGGTGCGACTCATGGAAAAGATGGACCTCCATACCGCGTTTACCCTGCTCGAACCCGGCCCTGTCATCCTGGTCACCACCCACGATGGCCATAAGAGCAACATCATGACCATCTCCTGGACGATGGTCATGGATTTCACCCCCAGTTTTGCCCTCACCACCGGCCCCTGGAACTATTCGTACACCGCCCTGACCCAAACTAAAGAGTGCGTCCTTTCTATTCCGACAATCGACCTTCTTGATCAGGTTGTCGGTGTCGGCACCTGCTCTGGCAGCACCACGGATAAGTTTGCCGCATTCGGCCTCACTCCTCTACCGGCAGAGCATATCAAAGCGCCTTTGATCAAAGAGTGCCTGGCCAATATCGAGTGCCGGGTCACTGAGATCATGCCCGAGCAGCATATTGTCGTCCTCGAAGGGCTCGAAGCCTGGTTCGATAAAGAACGGCAAGAAACACGCACCCTGCACGCCAAAGGCGATGGCACGTTTATCGTCGATGGTCATCAGCTGGATCGCCGCGAGATGATGCGATCGAAGCTTCCCGATGGCGTGTAACACTGTTGATAAAAAAATCGTGCCGCAAAAGGCGCTTAAGACCAGCCCATAAGCCTGTCGGCTCTCTTTACACCCAACAACATTCTGCGGCCAGCCCCGCAAAAAAACCTATCATACAAGCCAGTTATGTCTCAGGCATATTTATTGCATATGTTTTATTGCAAATATTTAGTGCTCAACATAGAAACAATGGATATGAATTCTTTAGGTATGGAGGGGAGCAATGAAAAAACTGGTTTTGGGCTTATCTGTTTTCGTGTTATGTGCAATCACTTCTGGAGCAAATGCCTATCTCATCAACTCGTTAACAATTACCGCATCAGGTCCTTCGCCCTTCAATGGTGATCTCACTTATCTGACCGATGGTTCCTTTCCTTTGGAGTGGGGAAACTGGAAAACCAACACCGTGTGGTGGTCACCTGGCCAGACAAATGTACCCTACCTTGATATTGACCTTGGAGGGACGTTCCGTATCACTGACGTCGTCATTTCAGTCGACAACAATGATGGCTACACCCTTGATTACCTTGGCAGTGGTTCAACATGGACAAATGCCTTTACAATCGCCAGCACAATGGGTGAGGTCGGCAGCGGCATGGACACCATGAGTACAAAAGACGGGGAAAGGGAATATATCTCTCAGATCGATTTCGCCGCATTTGAAACTCAGACGTTGCGACTGACCGGCGTTACCCCTTCCGACTATAATTATTCAGTGGGAGAAATTCAGATATTCGGCACCGAAGTCGCGCCGGCACCTGTTCCCGAGCCCTCAACCCTTCTTCTGTTGTGTGGCGGCCTGTTCTGTCTCATCTGTTACAGTCGCAAACACATAAAAAGTTAAAATTGTAATTTTTTTCAACACACACCTAAAAGCGGAGCCGACCCAGGCTCCGCTTATTTCAGATTCAGGAACATCACCACTCCACCCCACCATGAGTATTAGCCAATCAAGATTAAAGATTCTCCCATAACCTGCCGATAAAACGAAGAATAGTACTTTTTTCAACAACAGGGAGATGGCATTTTTCAGCCGGAGTCCGTCATGGCGAAACGTATTGAGTCACATACGCCTAAATGGGTAGAACCGATTATTGAGTATCAACGTCTTGCCGACAGATATCAAACAGTCGAAGAGCGTGTGGAGAACGAGCGAAAAAAGAGGAACGACTTGAAACGTACGGAACGACGCTTTATTGCCCTGCGCAAGCTGGTAAGCACACTGAAAAAAGATCACAGTTTCTCGCGTCTCGACTACCCAAGTGCCGACCACGAGATCCGCCGGCTCGCAGTGGAAAGAATTCAAAACGACCTGGCGGACCTTCTCACGGGCCTCGAACTCACACCAGCAGCCGCCACAGAGATAGTTCGGATCGTTTTAGAGCATTCGGCCCACTTTCAATTGACACCGACCACAGCGACCGCACAACTGGACCACCTGCTGTATGTCAACCTGAGCCCCGGATTAAAGGCCCTCAGTTTAACGGTGACCGGCATCACAATCCCGCTTATCGACTTATCGTGTCTCGCTTTGCTTGAACGCTGTCAGAAAGGGCGTCTCATGGCCAGTCATAACAATTTACTGCTGACCGTCAGTCACAAAGAGAACGGATCGAACAAGATTAAACTTCAAGAAAGCTTCGAGATAAGCCTTTTGATTGCGACGGGTGTGATCGAAATCGACGACAGCGGTCGTCGGGCCTTTGTGTTCCAACGAGGTGACACCTCTTTTGCGCTGTACGCCGACAAACAGATCAATATCGAAATTTAGCAGGCTGTTGAAAAACAGCCTGTGGAGCCCATGGATGGGCAACCAAAATCAAGGACAGGTTTTCAAATCCTTGATTTTGTAAGCAAGACAGAAATCGCATTTTCGTCTTGCGTCATTGAAAAGGCCCCGGATGGGACTTTTTCAACATCCTGTTAGTCATCACGTGACGGTTCCCATTTTTTTCGAAATCGGTGTAAACTAAGAGCACATGAACCCTCACCATCTCCCGCCAAATAAAAGGGAACCACGACCCATGTACATTGTTGCCATCCATCACGTTGAAGGCAGTGGCGAAGAACTGGCTCGTTCTCTTGCTTGTGTCCTCGGCATCACCCCCTATGAAGCGCGTCCGCGTGTCACAACACCCGGCGGCGGCCCCGCGATTGTCACCAGTTTCGCTGCAGCCGATCAGGCGCACGATTGCGCCATCAAATTGCAGGCTGGCGGTTTTACCCCTGTGCTGATCGACTCCGAGCAGATGGAAACCGACCGGAACCGCCTTCTGGTCAGTCAGGTGCAATTCACCCCGGAGGCGCTGCACGTTGTCACCCAGGCGGAGCAACAGATCAGCCTGCCCTATGGTAAAATCAACCTGCTGCTGCGCGGTGCCGGTATCATCAGCACCATTGAAATTGAAAGCACGACGAAGAAAAAGTTTGCTCTGGGTCGGGCCGTGGCCACCGGTGGACTGATGATGCGCAAAAAAGTCAAAACCGTCACCGCAACGGCCAATCAGGACCGCGAGCCATTCTGTCATCTCTACACCACCGGACAGCCACCGCTGGTGCTGCGACAAGCCGACCTCGATTACTCCGCCCTCGGCGAAAACCGTCAGCTCAGTCGTGATGCCAATTTCACCTGGATCTGCTCAGAACTGCGCCGCCGCTGCACAAACGCACTCTGGGATGATCGCCTGCAAACCCGGCCCGGCCTTGCTCAGGTGTTGGGTCCGTCCTTTGATCCCGAGCGCCACCTTGATCTGGCCATTACTCTGATTGCTCAATCACTGCTCCAGTCCCCTGACTGACAACAAAACAGGAGTCAAAAATGGACACCAAAACCACCGGATCATGTCTGTGCGGTGAAGTCACTTTTGAAATAACCGGCCCGTTTACAACGTTCTTTCTCTGCCATTGTGAGCGCTGCCGTAAAGACACGGGTTCCGCCCATGCCGCCAACCTCTTTTCCACATCAGCCAAACTGACCTGGCTTAGCGGGGAACAAAACATCACCACCTTCACCCTGCCGGAAACACGCCACAGTAAAAGTTTTTGCACCATCTGCGGGTCTGCTTTGCCCATCCAACTCAATAAAAAGCTGATCCAGATTCCTGCCGGCAGCCTGGACAGTGATGTGACCATGCGCCCCACAGCGCACATTTTTCTTTCCGACAAAGCCAACTGGGATCACGATCTGGACGACGTTGCAAAGTTCGAAACCTTGCCCGGCTAAAATGACAGTTCATCCCGCTTGACGAATAAATACGCACCTGTTAGCGTACGAAAAACAACAGAAAGGAGTTATTGACATGGAGATTGTGAGTTTGTCTGGGGCAAAGAGAGGGTGCGTGGCTTAACGCTCGCGATTCACCTGCCCACACCCTCCACCTCTTTGCCCGGTTGACGCCGGGTTTCAATGCAAAAATCAGAAACCCACCTCATGTGTGCAGACGACACAGTAAGACGCTATTCGTGCATCTGCATGACGACACTCACGTATAAAATAAAGGGGTTTCCATGTCCCACAACAATAACTCGCCACTAAAATCACTCCCACAACTGGGATGGAGTCATTTTTTTCAACAACAACTCGACCTCGACGAATGGGAAAACACCCTTCCCTGTCGCGTCGCCGCAGTCCATGGTCAGCGCATTGATGTGCTCTCCAATCACGGCCACCACCAACTGAGCCTACCCGGATCATGGCAGCAGTTAGACATCATTGACCGCCCTACAGTAGGTGACTGGCTGCTTGTGGAGCACGACACGCTGAAACCTCAACGCTTGCTGCAACGCACCAGCCTGTTTCGCCGCAAAGCCGCCGGTTTAGAGGCAAAGCAACAACTCATTGCCGCCAACATCGACACGCTGTTTATCGTCACCTCCTGCAATCAGGACTTCAACCCGTCGCGCCTGGAACGCTATCTGGCACTGGCTTACGATGCTGAAGTGCAGCCGATTGTCGTACTGACCAAAACAGACCTGGTGGACGATGTATCGCCTTTTATCACTGAGGCGCGCAGCCTGAAACACGATCTACTGGTTGAAGCCGTCAACAGCCTTGACCACCAGTCTTGCGAACCACTTCTCACCTGGTGCGGACCCGGCCAGACCGTCGCCCTCACCGGCTCATCTGGCGTCGGCAAATCGACTCTGATAAATACCCTGTGTGGCCACTCGGATCAGGCCACCGCCGCCATCCGCGAGGATGATGCCAAAGGGCGTCACACCACGACAGCGCGATCACTGCATTTCCTGCCCGAGGGCGGCATTCTCATCGATAATCCGGGCATGCGCGAACTGCAACTGGCCGATTGTGAAGAGGGCCTTGCCGATCTGTTTGAGGAGATTGAACAAATGGCTCGAAGCTGCAAGTTCAACGATTGCAGCCATCAGGGCGAACACGGCTGCGCTGTGATCAAAGCCGTGGAAAGTGGCTCACTCGAACCGCGCCGTCTGGCCAGTTACCTTAAGCTCAAAGCTGAGCAGCAGCGCAACAGTGAAACCATCTCCGAACGGCGAAGCCGGGAGAAGGGATTTAAGAAGATGTGCCGCTCAGCGATGTCGGTCAAACGTGAAAGCCGGGGGGAGGGTTGATAAATCAGGCGATTAATCGGTTAGCGTCATAAACAACAAAGCCCTGAGTCTCTAATCGAGAGTCAGGGCTTTATTTTCAGCAATCTGGACACAGCCATCTTTCCGATAAGGCGCGACAAAGAGCCATGTCGCTCACACAGGCCGTTTTGACTTGGGCAGCCCTTGCACCACCAGATCATACGAATCATCAATCATCGAAAAAATCTCCTCATCAACAATCGAGCCGTCGAGAATCACCGTATTCCAATGGCGCTTGTTCATGTGATAGCCCGGTAAGATCGCCGGGAACAACTCGCGCAAAACCTCCGCTTTATCAGGGTCGCATTTCAAATTTATCCGCAACGGATCACCATGAATATTCAACAAAGCAAACATTTTGCCGCAAACCTTCAGCACCAATGTCTCTTCATCGAAAGGAAAGGTTTCAACGGCTGCTGGTTTGGATAGCAGGTAGCTGCGTAAGGTTTCGAAATTCATCATCAACCTACTTCACAAAATAAAACCCAGGCGACAACGGCTCAACACCAACTTCACCGGTCAGCTCTTCCTTTATCTGAGCTTTCTCCGCCTCAACGACTTCAACATCATTATCATTCACCCAATACGCTTTGTTACCATGCTCAGAAAAGCTGATCAGTTGATAGTCATCAGTGCCAATTGGCAGGTAATAAAGAGAGACACCGTTGATCGCCTGACAGGAAAGCTGGCTTGCGTCCATGGGCAATGTGCCGTTGTTCATATAATAGTCACTCACCCGCTGCTGGCAGGTTGTCAGTGCCGTGCTAGCCGCAACGTTACCCGCCTTCTGCCGATAAGCAACATACTGAGGAATGGCAATGGCCGCTAAAATGCCGACGATGGCAAGCAGAACAGGCACAAGCAGGACGATGAAAATTCCACCGGTACTGGTCTCAGGATACTTCTCCTGTAACTCAGGCTCACTCTTGCAGGCATAAATAATGAACTCAATAAACGCCACCAGCGTCGGAATATAGGTCCAAAAAAACAAGAGATACAATATCCCTTGCAAATTTTTCTTCAGATAAAATTTATGCCCACCAAGCCCGCCAAGGAAAAACGTGATCACCAGCAAGGCAACCTTGTTCACCACATTACGTGGCGGAGCTACACGCACCCCACACTTCGGACAAATTTCCGCTTTAATGTGAATCTGACTGCCACAGGTTGAGCAAAACTTGTGCTGAGGAGCGTCTTCTGTTTCTGATGCTGCTTTCGAACTGGCTTCAGGTTCGATAATGGGCTGCTCAGGTTGGGCAGGTGGTACAGGAGGAACGGAGTCTGATGCAACAAAAGGAAATGCTTTTTTGCACTTTGGGCAGGTCACTGTCTTGCCATGCAACAAGGCAGGGTCACGTTCAACATCTTTACTGAAACCACAGTGTGGACAGGTAATGGTGCAGCGACTCATGTATCCTCCTGAAAAGGGAACGAAATAATTCAGCACTCGCGATTACGTTTGACCCAAGCGCTGATCAATCTTTACTTCAACGGGAAAAAACAGACCTCGGGTTATAAATAGATTTGAGGTTTTTTCGGCGTAGAGCAGTTCTTCATCAGGAACTCTCTGATCCCTTCAATCATCGGGTGATTCAAAGACCGTGCGCCCATTTTACATGCCTTCACACAGGCACAGCACATAATGCACGGTTCTGCCTGTGTTGTAACCGAATCGGCTACCGTCACAATGCCAACAGGGCACACCTCAGCACAGGTCCCGCAAAGCGTACATTTTTCAGCATCTGTTTCCGGCGCGATTCCACCAAACGCCACCCTGTCCCGGTAAGGGTGATTGCCGTCAATGACGGGCGTATCAAAACAATCCCGTTCAATTTTGTCTGCAATCTGTTGTCCAAAAGATTCCGCCAGACTCAAATCATTCGCATCAGGTCGACCTACGGCAACAGGATGCGATGAGGTCGCATAGGAATGCTCACCAATAAAAGCCCCAGCCGCAATCACGTTAAAGCCCTTTTCAGAGGTGATGTCCTGCAACTCAACCAAGGCATCTTCAAATTCACGGTTACCATACAGAGCCACTAAAATAGTGGGAATCTGGTTCGCTGAAAAATTCGCCAGCCTGTCCAGGCAACCAACAGGCACACGCCCTGCGTAAACAGGGATACCAATAACCGCAATACCTTCTGACAAGAACTGTTCCTGCGGTGACTGAGAGAGCGTTAAATCGTAACGACTGATTTTTTCAGCCGCCATCCCTGCGGCAATCGCGTCGATAACTTTGCGCGTGGTTCCGGTCGGTGAAAAGTAGATAAGATGAACATGGTTTATTTTCATAGTTTTCCCTTGAAAAAACAGATGATGGATTGATTCTTTGAAAGTTAGCGTGAAATATTTTCAACCCCTCTTCCCGATCTAACAGGCTGTTGAAAAACAGACTGTGGAGCCCATGAACGGGCGCCAAAATCAAGGACAGGTTTTTAAGTGCTTGATTTTGTAAGCAAGACGGAAATCGCATTTTCGGCTTGCGTCGTTGAAAATCCCCGGACGGGACTTTTTCAACATCCTGCTAAAATCCTTTTATCCGCATTGAACAGCACGACGTACTGCGGAAAGAGTGTAGCACAAAGCCTTATCGACAGCATATCCCGTCGTCAGGTAGAAACAAATGGTCACATCGCAAAGCACGGCCTTGGCGGTACTCACCTTACGGGCCTTGCGTGCCGCACTCTTCTTACCGGCAAACAGGGATAAAACGTTATCATCGTTTACAAGACGATATTCTCCCCTTCCGATCATTTGACAATATCGGTCCCGCGATAACCTGCTAGAGCATCCAAGTCCGTAACCTTACCTGCACGCACCGGGTTGAGATGAATATGGCGGACCAGTCCCAGCAGATATGCATCTGCCCAGGCTGTTGACAAACAGGCTCCCCGAGCCCAAGGACGGGCGAGCCAAAAACAAGGAGAGGTTTAACTCCTTGTTTTTGTAAGTGAAGCAAAACCGCGTTTTTGCGAAACGGCCATGACAAAGTCCCTGGATGGACTTTGTCATCAAACTGAGCAGATATGCATCTGCCTTCACAGACAATCGATTTATAGCGATTTTGCACGTTTTCAAAATAAACTATCAGGGGGTTGAATGGTTCTGCCCTAACCAACTGACAAAGCGGCCGGTCGACCCTTTGGCCAATATCCGCTTAAAGGTTTCCTGATCGTAGAGATACAGGCAATGCCTGATCACAGTATAGGGGCTGAAGGTGCTTTCAGGGTTTCCCTCAATGAAATGATCGCGATACTCTTTGACGATTTTCAGGTTTTCGACCAAGCTTTTATGAAGGGCCGACTTTTGAAAACCGTTATCCAACCGCAGGATATCCTGGACAAAGTTATCAACCTTGTAGTCTTCAAACTCAAAATCCTTGAAGAAATGCCCGGCGACCCGCAGGAAATGGAAAACATTGAACGCTTTTCCACCGGTTTCCGTTGCAGCGGCCCCTGCAGCTTCACAGTTGTCTTCAAGAACATCGCCGAGCGGCGAAACTGTCGCCTGTTGGATCAGCTCGGCGGTGGCGTTGCGGATCTCTTTAAATTCTCGGTCGGCCAGCTCGAACAGGGCGGAAAGAACATTGATCCTGCGCTTAAGATCATTGGGGATCGATTTCTTGTATTTGATTTTGTGGTCCAGCACACTCCAAGCGTCCTGAATCAATGACCTGATCTGAACTTCAAAGGGATACTCTGCAAATGGCTGATTTTTGGACAAGGCAGCCATCTCTTTGGCAAACGACAGATCCATATGCAGCCCTTTATAACCGAACAAATCCTCGGTGCTCTCAATAGCCGCGATTTTGTCCGAAACGTCAATGATCTTGAAATGATTCTTCAAGAGTTTCGAGACGTCCGCAATCTGGTCTTCATAGAGACAGACGATGCGAAGCCCAATCAAATCAGAGAGATAGTTTTTGATCTCATAGGGCTGGTCAGCTGCTTCGAGTTTGTCTTGGTATTTGCGCTGAAACTTTTTAATGCACTCTTCTTTATTCTTGATCCGGCCTTCGACCTTAGTCACTTCGCCGACATCAGCCTGTTTAATCAGTGATTTGATCACACTGATATAGGCGTTCTTGGCCTCCTCAAAAAGGGGCCTGTTGTTCTCGTAATATTTTGTAAAATTATGCTTTTCAAGCTCGAAATCAAGAGAGGCCAATGGCAATCTCCTTTCGTGTGGTAATGACATGAAGTTGGCTGAAAAAGGTGAGCAAAGAGACTGGGAGAGGATTAAAGCTGGGATCAGGTATATTGAAGGGCAAGCTGTCCGGCAAAGAGATTGAGGGGATTTTTCCTTTTGACGTAGCACTTAAGAATAATTGAAGTTGTACATTGTGGGAGCGGCTTCAGCCGCGAATTCTCATCATGAAAAGGAGCAATAACCAGAGTAATTCGCGAATAAATTCGCTCCTACAGAGGGGGCACTCCGATGACAAAATTGACTGTGTTCAAGGCCTAACAGGCTGTTGTAAAAAAGCTTGTGGAATCCATGGACGGGCGACAAAAATCAAGGACATATTTTTTAAGCGCTTGATTTTGTAAGCAAGACAGAAATTGCATTTTCGGCTTGCGTCGTTGAAAGGCCCCAGGATGGAATGTTTCCCCCCCCCCCCTGCTAGTCTTGGTCCAAGGGCTCCAAGGGGGCGTCTTGTGGGTCCTGCTCCAATTTACGTTTTTTCTTTTCTTCCTTTTTAGCTTTTTTTGCGAGTTCTTTCTGGCGTTTTTCATAACCGTAATTCGGTTTTTTGGCCATCGAGCTGCTCCTTCCATCAGGTTGGTTGCTCACACTGCAGAAGTGAGCAGATTTAGGGGTCTTACTATCAAGAAAAAGGCCCCGCGAATATCTGCGAGGCCCCTTTGCTGATTTATGAAAATCCGAACTAAATTCTGCGCACGTTCGCAGATTGAGGACCTTTTTGACCTTCAGTTACGTCGAAAGCTACGCGGTCGCCCTCAGCCAGAGACTTAAAACCGTCGCTTTGAATTGCTGAGAAATGAACGAATACATCAGGACCATTGTCCTGTTCGATAAACCCAAAGCCCTTCGAATCGTTAAACCACTTTACTGAACCTTCTGCCATTTTTTTCTCCGTGTTCCTTCTGGAACCTTTTTGTTGTACAAATCCCGCCCTATCAAAAAACAAAAAAACACACGCCCAAGAGGGCCTGTGTTTTTGATCCAGATCGACACCTTGTCCACCCGGCGAGCGATAAAAATTTCCACAAACTTAGCTTAAGTAGTCGAACAGTAACACGCTTAGCTTCCAAATAGCAAGACCTATGTCACTGTTGCACTTTCTGCACGGAGAAGACATTCTATTTCCCAAGGTAATAAGATAAGCATACTGTCTCGAATGGCGCTAGCTCAAAGGGAAAAAGCAGCAGAAACGGGACTGTCCCCGGACGGGGGCTGTCCCGAATGGCACTAGTTTAGTGTCCATCCGGAAACGTTAACGTGCTAATTTTACAAACGAAAGCAACATTTTAAGCTTTCAAGAATAGGCGTATTCTGCAACAATGGTGAATGTAACCACCTGATATTGAATGACAATTATCTTTTCAGGAGGCATTCAATGCGCCAAAAACGTAACCCCCAACTGAGCCTGTTTATGACTGTCAACAATACCCAGATCGGTAAAGAATTGGAGCAGATGTCACGAATCCTCGATGACACTCCAGGTTTGCTTCAAGTCGTTTTTGATGATCTGGTCAAGACCAAACGGGCCGATACCGGTCGTCAGGGGTTGACCGCCGAGCAGGTCTTGCGCTGTGCCGTTCTGAAACAATATCGGCAGCTCAGTTACGAGGAGCTTGCCTTTCACCTGGATGACTCCTCTGCCTTTCGTCGTTTCGCTCGCCTGGACATGGGACAATATCCCCGCAAATCGATCCTGCAGGAGAACATCAAGGCGATTTCCGAGCAGAGCTGGGAAGAGATTCATCGCCTGCTCATCGATTACGCCGTCAAACATAAGATCGAAAAAGGACGCAAGATCCGCATCGACTCAACGGCCATCGAAACCGATATCCACCATCCGACAGATTCCACTCTTTTGGCCGATGGCATTCGGATTATCACCCGCTGGCTCGGTGCCGGGAAGGCCCTCTCCCCAGCCCCTTCCTACCGCTACAGCGACCATAACCGCGTGGTCAAAAAGCGGGTGATGACCATTCTCAATACCAGAAAAGAGCAGGTTCGTAAAACCGCCTATCAGGATCTACTTCACTATGCCGAACGCGTCGTCAACTATGCCCTGCCGGCGATTGCCGAACTGCGTGCCTATCAGGGCCTTGAGTTGCTCAGCGCCCAGGGGATCGCGGCAAATCTGGAGCGGGCCGTCGGTCTGCTGGGTAAGGTCATCGACCAGACCCGGCGCCGCGTGATCAACGGCGAAACCGTACCGGCCTCGGAAAAGGTCGTCTCCTTTTTCGAGGAACACAGCGACATTATCGTCAAGGGGCAGCGGGACATCACCTACGGCCACAAAGTGTTTTTCACTGGTGGCCCATCGACCCTGATTCTCGATTGTCTCATCGAGTCGGGCAATCCGGCGGACAGTGATCGTTACCAAATGCTCCTTGAACGGCAGCAGCAACTTTTTGGGCGCATGCCGCGCCAGGTGAGCGCCGACGGCGGGTTTGCCTCCAAGAGCAATTTGGACTTCGCCAAGTCGAACCAGGTCAAGGATGCTGTCTTTGCCAAGCGGCGCGGGTTGTCCGTTTTGGCGATGGCCAAAAGCAACTGGGTCTATAAGCGCCTGAGGAATTTTCGAGCCGGAATCGAGGCCGGAATTTCTGTACTCAAGAGGGCCTTCGGGCTTGACCGTTGCACCTGGTCCGGCTGGGCTGGCTTTAAGCAATACGTCCGCAGCAGCGTGGTTTCCTACAACCTGCTGTCCATGGCGCGTATCAGGCTGGCTTAATCCAAACCAGAGATAGCCAGAACACAGGCGGTGGTGCGCCTAAAATTGTGAAAGAACCGTGTGTCAAGATGAAAATTCAAGCGGTCCCCGGGAGGAAGGTCCAATACTGAGCCTTCTTCGCCGGAGACTGCCATCTCACTCTCTGAAAATCCAGGCTTTCCGGATGGACACTAGTTTAAGCAAGATTTGCGTAAAAACAGAACTGTCCATAGGTGCAAATGAGAACAGCCCCAATAGCCTGAAATTATAACAGTTTGTGCCGGAAAACCTCTCGGACTGTTCGATGCACAGAAGTCCTTAACTTTGTTGAGAATTCTCTTAAGCTAGCGCCATTCGGGGCTGTCCCAGGCTTTTGCGGTGCAAACCACCAGCGTTCCATAGTCCGCAAACATCTGGGACAGCCCCAGATAGGGCTTGGGACAGTCCCGAGTTTGCTACGAAAGTGCTTAAACTAGCGCCATTCCATACTGTCTCTGGAACTTGCACTCTCTTAGCACAAACGCTAGGATCGTTAATCCAAAATCAAGAATAAGCGAAGGCCGGGCATCCTGTGATGCCCCGGCCTTCGCTTATTCTATGTTTACTCCCCAGACGTTTGGAGCTATTTTAATCTCCTGCCACCAGAGATAAGTCAGCCGTAGCCTTGACCCCTTTGGTGCTTTTTCATCATCAATCGTTTTACGAGTTCATTGTCGCTTCGGGTCAGTTTCGTCGCGGTAAACTTCGATCCTGTTTCGTCCTGATTTTTTAGCTGCATAGACAGCGTCATCGGCTTTTTTTATTGACTGGTCAAGCTTTTCGTCCAACAGGACTTCAGCCATTCCGGCGCTTGCGGTCATACTTATCGTCTTACCTGAATCTGTCGTTAATACAATCGACTCCACGGCCTTTAATAACCGGCTGGCAGCTATCATCCCTTGCTCAGGGGTGGTGTCCGGCATCAGTAGAATGAACTCCTCTCCACCGTAACGTGCGAACAGATCTTCAGCTCTTATGAGTTGGTTACAGACTTTGGCAAATTCACGCAGAGCGCTATCTCCAAAATTGTGTCCCCAAGTATCATTTATCTGCTTGAAATGGTCTATATCGATCATCATAATCATTGCTGGCTGTTTTTTTCTGATCGCCCCTTTTTTTACTCTTTCAGCCAGATGGAAAAAATATCTGCGGTTATATACTTGGGTCAGCTCATCTGTTATTGCCAGTATGTTGAGTTTTCTGGCCTTTTTGAGGAGTTCTTCAGCGGCCTTTGCCATATTCGCAATTTCGTCCTGACCTTTGATGGGCAAAGGTATCTCAACTTCGTCTGTCGCTCCATGACTCATTGCCCGACTGATCAGGCTCAAACGGTTGCCAAATCCGCGAACGATAATACGACGATATAGCAGATAGAGGATAATAATCCACACCCCCCCGGTCCACATGATCAGATTGAGACGACGCTTTCCCTCTTGCTTGATCTCTTCCTCTTGCTTATGAAAGCCGGCACGTACCCCGTCGATGTAGCGTTCTGTCAGCTGGATCAAGCTGGCGGTCAGATCATCAAGGGTGCCGATAAAATTATTGATACTCTGCGTTATGCCTAATGACCTTCTTTTAGCCTTTAGTAACTGCTCTAGCTGTCCTGTGGCCCCATTCATCAACGTCTGAAGCTTTGTTTCTTCCTCAGGGTTTTGTTCCTTTATGCCCTGCTTATGGAAACTATTTTTAACTTCATCTAAGTCCTTTTGCAGCTGATCCACCTTCAGAAGTGATACGGACGTCATCTCCAACTGTTCCACCATCAGCATCAGTCGTTTAAGGTGAGAAGAAACAAAAGAGCTATTTATATCGGCAGGTATACTTTTTTGAGCAACGTCTGAGGCCATGATTTCAAGGAGATCACGTCTTATCTCATTGGCAACTTGTTGCTGGCTCGCCTTCATTCTCAGCTGCTGGGCTTTGAGCTGAAATATGAGTTGAGCTTGACTTCTGATGGATTGGCTAAGGAAATTCAACGACAAGATGTCAATGCCGCTATCTTCATTTGATACCTTTGTTGTCAATTCCTCCAGTTGGGTCAACACCATTGTTAAGTTGGAATACACACTATCCATGTCTTTCTGTGAGATTTCATGGGAGAGCTCTCTGGAAAAACCGAAAACCTGGATTGATGTTTTCTGCAATTCATGTGTTCTTTGTATTTGTGGTTCGATGTTATGGGTGAAAAATCGGTTTGAAGACAGGTGAAGATTGAAAAAATATACAGTTAGAATCCCATTGCATATCATAATAGTCACAGTCAGGAACAGGTAGATGGAAAGCTTTGCCTGGATAGAGTAAATCCTTGGTAGCGACACGTTATTCGTCCTTTTTCCAGATTTTTCTATAAGCCTGACGATAACCATTCTCAGGGTCAAACAGATAAGCTCTGTCACCCTGCGGCCAGATATTTTTTTCTGTAATGACTATCGGGGGATACTGGTAACCGCTTGGACTATCCCCCTGCATGATACGGTTCAGTTCATCAACGAGTTGCCAACCTTGAAGGATAAGAGGTTCGGGGATGGTCGCCTGCTGATAGCTTGCGTACCTGATTCGTAGCAGGGCCGAAGGGCTGCCATCACCTGCAGAGATATTGACTGGAGGACCTTCGGGCGGACGATTGTTTATAACCAGAGTCGGTGTGGCATAGTCAAAGTAAAGGTCGTTGATAGCCAGTGAATACTGCCACTTATCTCCGTATTTCTGGATCAGTTCTTGTGTTACTTCCGGCATCATTTCACACGCTCTGTTGAGGGGAAGGTCGATGACTTCCAACAGCTGGCATTTTTCACAGGCTCGGATGATCTCTGCCATGCCCCTTGTTTTTTTGGTGGCAATGGCAAAACGGCTGTCGGTAAAAATTACCACACCGGCTTTGCCGTCGGAGTCTTCAATAACGTAATTTGCCGCAACTTTTGCGACTTCGGCAGAATTGGTTGCGACATTCCATCGAATTGGGCTGTTTTTAACTGGCCCTGGATTGGGGGCGACATGCCAGCCGACAACGGAAATATTTGCAGTGTCAAAAAGCGTCAGAAAACGGGCATTCTTCACAGCATCCATACTCCCCAGGATAACACCATCAGGTTGCAGCTTGAGCGCCCGCCGTAAAATTGTTTCACGCTGAGTATCGTTTGCTCCGATATCGAAAAAGGAAACCTTCCAGCCTATGTTTTGAGCGGCTTCCCGTACCCCGACTCCAACACCGAGAATCCCGCCATTGCGAAGATCTTCACCGATATAGACGATGACTTTATCCGCGAGTCCCGGCGGCCCAGGTGGGGGAAGGGGCCAATCCCGAGTCAGTTCCCAGACCGATTTTGGGGTTTTTCCCGATACCGATTTTCCTCCGCTATCGGCTTCTACCGGGACTGACATGAGCACGCATAGAAGCACCATGTTCCAAAGCCGTGTCCTTATACGGATTATTTTCATATACTGGTGCAAAGAGTTTCTCCGTTTTCCCGATTGATGGTAATTGGAACATAAAATATGTAATATTATTTAAAAAAAGTAAACGCCTGAAAGAAGGCACATAGGGGACATTGTTAAGGCACATAGTCGATTGTTCAAAAGCCCACACATGGGCACACATGGGGGACATTCTATTTTACCCCGGTCAATAAAAAAATATTTCTCAAGTAAATCAATTAGTTAAAGCTTGAGCCTGACTTTTCACGCACCTGTCCCATTGTGTCTATACCGGCGTTGTCCCACATCTTGGCGAATCTTGAGTTTCATCGTTACGAGTATCCGGCATCCCCTGCCCGCAGTGGGAACAGGGCCGCCTCAGCATTCCTTATCCAAGCTTCAAGATTCCAGTGAGAGGCCCTTGTTTGTCCCGCCCGAGGTCCATTGCCTCAACGTTCTTGATCGGGCTCTTCTCGCCGCCGACTGTTTAAGGAGCAATCACGTCCTTGTGAAGCAGTCGGAATCAAACGCCTGGTTCCGTTTCATCAGGGTCCAGGCAATAATCAGCATTTTGGCCGCCAACTTGACCCGCATCTTTAACTTGATGCCGCGTTCCATTTCCCGCCCTTTGAGCAGGCCGGTAAAATAGGTACGGATGGTTGCATCTTTGTAGCTGGCAATTTGTGCCGCCTGCACCAGGGCATAGCGCAATCCGGCTTTGCCTTGTTTGGAGATGACAGGTATCGCGCTGTCGCTTTTCTTGCCGCTTCGTGAAGCGCTGAGGTCCAGTCCCGCCAGACGCAGGACCTGCTTGCGGCTGGTAAAGCGATTGGCATCGCCAATGGCCGCCAGGGTCATGGCTGAGACGATGGGGCCAAAGCCGGGGATTGTCAGCAGACAGGCGTAGGCCGGGAACGTTTGCGCAACGTCCTTGAGTCGTTTTTCCAAGTCATGCTTGATCTGGCGCACCTGACGGAGCTGTTCGACCAGTGCGCGGCCCTCCCAGGCTGCCGAGTCGGGCAAGGCGCAGCCGACGGAAAGCTGACTGGCCTGCCAGATGGCCTCTAACAGGCGTTCTTGAGCCATGGAGCGTTTTTGCATCTGGTAGCCCCGGCGAAAATCGTCAAAGGACATCGCGGCAATGCGTGCCGGGTCGAAATCGTTGGCAATGAGATCGAGAATGAGGCCATCTTGCCCGCCTTGGGGCATCTGCTTGTCCAATTCCGGGAAATACTGGGCCAGTAAATTGTTGCGGATGCGCATTCGCAAGCCGTGTTCCTGCTTTTTTAACTTGGCCCGATAAGCGAGCAAACTGCGTAATTCACGGATCGCATCCTCGCCGGGATCATAAAATTGGCAGCGCCCCTGACTAACCAGATCAGCAATATTCGCGGCATCCTTGGTGTCGTTTTTGTCCCAGCGGCCATCCAGCAACGTTCTGTTTTTGGCTACGGCAACATTGGAGACATAAACAACCTGCTCGTTGTTGCGAATCAAATATTCAGCCAGTGGTTTGTGATAAGAAGCCGTTGGTTCGACACCATAGACACATTTTTTCAACGTGTGCTTCACCATCAGGCTATCCGCCATGGCCTGAAGCTTTTTAAAATCTTCGATGGTATTGTAAAAGATCAATTTTTTCCAAAGCGTCCTGCCGTTTGCATCGCCGAAAAAAGCATGATGTTTATCCTTGGCAATATCAATCCCGACCACCAGTGTCGTTTTGCAGCCGCGAATGGATTCGCGCAACTTCCTGAACTGTTGTAACCTGTCTTGTGCTTGCGTCATAAAATGCCTCCTTTGCGTAAACGTTGCATTCGTTGACCATTACACAAAATGGAGCAGGAAACAGGCTGTTGTTTTACTATGTTTTTTTATAATTTCCGGGGAGTTAATTCGCTTACAATGTTAGATATAACGTTGTTGATTTTTTGATATTTAGGATAAAATATCTCCCAAACGGGCATCCCCATCAAATACCTTTTGCCCTCGTTAAACGGCACGGATCGCCGCTGAAGAAGTGTAGCACAAAGCCTTGCCGACAACATATCCCGTCATCCGGTAGTGACGAATGGCCACATAGCAAAGCACGGCCTTAGCCGCACTTACCCTGCGAGTCTTGTTCGGTGAGCTTAATTCCGTCACATCCAACTCAAAATAGCTTGCAACGGCTTTTTTGAGTTTATCAAATGACCAGCGGGCTTCAACAGGCCTCTCATTGCCAAGCACCCGTTCGACAAATGAACCGCCCCCGAGAATGCGATCATCATACCGGTCATCATCCGTTAACGAATCGTCCAGAGACTGGCTAACCCGCCGCCCGCCCATGGACAGTGGCGGAACCTTCTGGAGTAATCCGTCAGCCATAAACTGACAGCAGACCTTGCGTGCCACGCTCTTCTTGCCGGCAAACAGGGATAAAACGTCATCATCGTTTACAAGACGACATTCTCCCCTTCCGATCATCTGAGGGTGTCCGCTCCAACGATAACCCGCCAGGGCATCCAAGTCCGTAACCTTCCCCGCATGCACCGGGTTGAGATGAAGATAGCGTATCAGTTCCAGTAGATAGGCATCTACCATCACAGACAATCGATTTATAGCGATTTTGAAACAGGTGTCCGGCGCGTTTATGACGCAGATTAAAGCTGACGGCGAAGCCGGTCAGAAGGCAACGCATCAGGATGGAAAGGGAGATTTCTGTCGGTATCAATAACAGGTGGACGTGATTATCGAGAAAAGCCCAGGCATAACAAGCCGTTGATGTTTCCTCCAGCAGGGCAGACAAGCGGCTGACAAAATCTTCACGGTCGTCGTCGGTGATGAAAATATCGCGACGTTCGATTCCTCTGACAATCACATATTGCAAGAAGCCGGGTATGTCGATTCGGGCATGACGTGGCATAAGTGAAGAATAGCTGGAAATGTCAAAATATCAACTACGTCCCCCCCCCGTCCACGGCAGGCCATCAGTTACTGTGGACTTTGCAGCGCTCAAAAAGAATCCGCAGGTAAAGAAAGACGAGGACCAATTTCAAAAAAACGCAACAAACACCTGCAAACAAAGCTGATTGAAGCGGCAAAGCTGGCTCCACATTGGAACCCCCAGCTTGCGCTGATCCACGATAAAGAACTTAAAAAAGGAAATCGCAACCGGGCGACCCTGGCTGTAGCACGTAAACTCGTTGAATATATGCTGGCGGTTGAGAGACGTGGCACTCCATTTAAACAGGAGGTCAGTGCCAAGGTTGCATGAAAGGGAAGGCGAATAGATAGATTACCATGAATTCACACGATCTCCCGCCAGGCCTTGCCTTTCCGGGGACTGCGCAAGCTTGGCTGTGCGCCATTATATACTGTTTCAAGGCTGGCGGGTTGGCCCAAACTCAATCTTCCGAGACGGGAGCATCGTTTCCCTGAGACGGCACATGGATGTCTGGTCGCCTGACAGGCGGACCACAAGAACAAGATCAAAAAGATCGAAACGAATTCGTGAGGCTGCAACAAACCAGGCTTGGAGGATATCCGAAGCTAAAGGGAAATCTCCGTTTTCCCCTTGACTTTACTTATCATGGATGTCCCCGGAACTCCCGCATATTGCAAGAAGCCGGGTATGTCGATTCGGGCATGACGTGGCATAAGTGCAGGGTAGACAAGAATGTCAAAATATCAACTACGTCCACTATCCGTCCCCTTAAAATAACCAATCATCTAGATCTAAAGGGTGGGCATTTTCATTGCCATGAGTAGATTCGTAGTCTTCCATTATTTTTTTCAGACTTCTACTACCATGTTCTTTAGCGAAGTGGAAATATTGAATCCATTCAGGTTCTCTGTTTTCCAATCGTTCTTTATTCCTTCTCTGAACATAAATTAAAGTATCGAAGACACGACTTTCTTCTGGTTCTCTACGATGGAAAATTACTAAAGCATCTTCCAAAAGGTACTTCTCGCTATAAGAAGAATCACAATATTCAGTTTTTGATAATTGCTTTAGATTAACTACACCTCTTTTAGAAAAAATTTGAGGTTCTGTTTCTGAAAGCAAGAACAAACATTCATTAATATTGTAATTAATATTCTGACCTGTAAATCGATAAATCGCGTCTACAGTGCCAGTTCCTAAAATCATTGAATCTCGCCAAAGATCTCTATTCGCGTCGTGATAGTCTTTCCCATCGCAATAACTGTATCATTGCATTTGGCAGCAAAATCTAGCCAATAAGGACCACATATAGTATTTACTTGGACTTGTTGATAAAGAGTGGTTCCTTCTGATTTGTATTTCATAAAGTGATATGCAAAAATTTCTTCTATTGGACTATCGAATGGAGGCAACAGGTATAAAAATTCAGAATAAGCTATTTCAGGGAAAATAATCTTTTCTTTCATTTTGAAGCCTTCATTTTATTTTAAACTTTTCACATCCCAGTAGACATTCTTTGAGTTATCGCCTTATCTATCAAACTCTTAACAGTTGCCATAGAATTTGTTATTTTAATTTTCTTCATAAATTCCATTGGGCCAATTTCTAAAAACAATTTCGCGAAAACCTCATCTGCAAAGCTACTAGAAATAAGTGATATTCCATCGAGGTCAATAATAATTTGGTTAACATCTTCGATCCTAATCATATTTTTAATTTTTATTCTAATTGGTGTACCTGCAACTCTGCTTCCAAAGGATTCGGCCTCATTTAGCAAATTAATACAGATCTCACCTTCTCCCCCTGTCTCATAATGATTTTCAACATAATCATTTGGCTTATATTTTTTTCCATCGAATTTCAAAGCATTTTCCAACAAATGCGGGACGGAAAAATCAATAGTTGCACTCACTAGTGTTCCTGAGTAAGGAATTACCTCATTTGCTATATGGAGCCCCCTACTTTCATCATAAAATAACTTTCCATGACTTGAGTTAATTTCAAATTTACCTCTAGACTCGCTACAAACTTGGTAACTTCCAAAGAGTCCATTACCTTGTCCAACAGATTTATCGCGGGTAACTCCCTCCCTAATTGCTTTATCTAGAGCATCTGTGTCAGACAAAATTTCGGGTCTACCGTCACGTAAAGTTTGTGGGATACTAAGACCTGCATCAGCTACAACAAATTCAACTTGCTTTCTTTTTCTTTGGAAAGTAGATATTTGCACGAGACCGCCAATTGGTGAGTTGGAATGCACTAAAACATTATCTGTTATTTCGTTAATTGCCCATTCAAATGCTGCAAAATCTTCTCGCTTCAAATCCGGAATAGCGCCTAAAATAGTATTCGCAATTTTATTTACTGCCCTTTGTTGTTCATTTGCAGTTCTGTATTGAGTAGCTGGAATTCGAGTATGTCCACGAAATACAGAAGGCATATAGTTTTTTGAATCTATCAAATGAGCCCAATTCGCATTTTTAAATAAATTTGACAAAGTAGATACTTCTGGCATTTTTAGTTCGAATAATATTTTTTCATTTGTATATCTCATTGTTTGCGCGCATATAGCAAGCATAGAACTTTGAAAAGCTGATGTACATTTTGAAAAGTCGAAAACAATATCAGTATACCCTGCATTCATTATTGATTTATGTACTTCAGATAAAAACCTTCTAAAGTCAAGCAATGGCCCTATTACCGATATTGAATTTCCGTTTCTCGAAACTTTTGAATTATCCATTTATTGCTCTCGTCAGCTTAAAAGATGTGACCATGGAAACGTTATTGACTTCCTAGAAGACAGATTAAATTTTTAAAATCCTATTTCTTTCTATCTATGCCCTCAAATCACATCATAATTTTCTTTTCCCTTTTTCCGACCCCTTCAAACATGTTATGGAATCGGGAACTTTTGATTCTTAGCAAACAACAGCAGCCACATTACCACCACACCTTCTAATGATAAAGCCACACATTGATCTAATTTAAATTTAGCGGAGTCCCATAAATGCCCTTCCAACCTCTTCTCGGCCTCGTTGTGTTCATCCTCATCACCTGGCTGATCAGCGAACAGCGCCGCCGTTTTCCAGTGCGACTGGTCATCATCGGCCTGGTGCTGCAACTCATCCTCGCCGCCCTGCTCTTTCATGTGCCCTGGTTTCAAAGCCTGTTTCTGGTACTGAACAAAGTGGTACTGGCGTTGGAAAACGCCACGGCAGCCGGAACCAGCATGGTGTTCGGCTATCTGGGCGGTGGTGCGTTGCCGTTCCAAGAGCCTTTTCCCGGTAGTGCCTACATCCTCGCCTTTCGCGGTTTGCCGCTGGTGCTGCTGATCAGTGCGTTATCCTCGCTGCTGTTTTACTGGCGGGTGTTGCCGCGTATCGTGCAGGGCTGCTCGTGGCTGCTGCAAAAAAGCCTGGGCATTGGCGGAGCCGAAGGTCTGGGCGTGGCGGCGAATATCTTTGTCGGCATGGTGGAATCACCGTTGATCATCCGTCCGTACATTCAGCAGATGACACGCAGCGAGCTGTTTACTCTGATGAGCTGCGGCATGGCGACCATAGCCGGGACGGTGATGGTGCTCTACGCCAGCATTCTCAGCTCGGTGTTGCCGGACATCATGGGCCACATTCTCACCGCGTCGCTGATCAGCGCCCCAGCGTCGGTAGTGATTGCCAAGATCATGGTGCCGGAAAAGGACGACACCACCCATGCGACCATGGTGCCGGACAGCAATGTGCGTAGCAGTATGGATGCCCTCACCCAAGGTACGGTGCAAGGCGTGCAGTTGCTGATCAATATTGTGGCGATAATTATTGTCATGGTGGCGTTGATTGCCTTGATCAACAGCCTGCTTGGCGTCTTCTTTGAGGGAGTGACCTTGCAAAGCGTGCTTGGCACGCTGCTGGCTCCGGTGGTCTGGCTGTTGGGTGTGCCGTGGCAGGAAGCTCCGGCGGCAGGTGCGCTGTTTGGCACTAAGACGGTGATCAACGAGTTTGTCGCCTATCTGAATATGACCCAATTGCCGGAGGGCACCTTGAGCCAGCGCAGCCTGTACATCATGACCTATGCCCTGTGCGGCTTTGCCAACCCCGGCAGCCTTGGTATCATGATCGGCGGCATGGGTGCCATGGCCCCGGAGCGCCGTCATGAGATCGTCGGCCTCGGGGTGAAATCGTTGCTGGCCGGAACGCTGGCCACCAGCATGACCGCCGCTATTGCGGCCCTGATGTTGCCGACTCTATGATCAAACGTTTTGAAAACGCGCCGTTTAACCACGCCAATATCCGGTTGTTTATCGCCTTCCGGGTGTTTTACAACGCGCGGTTTTACTATCCCGTTTTCACCATTCTATTTCTCGACTTTGGCCTGACTCTTGAGCAGTTCACCCTGCTCAACGTGGTGTGGGCCATGACCATCGTGCTGTTGGAAGTACCTTCCGGCGCGTTGGCAGACCTGTTCGGTCGCCGCCGTCTGCTCATTGCCACATCACTGCTGATGATTGCTGAATTGTCGCTGATCAGTTTTGCGCCCAGCACCCAGCCGGAGTGGATCTTTTACCTGTTTCTGGCCAATCGCCTGCTCAGCGGTGCGTCGGAAGCCATGGGCAGCGGCGCGGATGAAGCTCTGGCCTACGACACGCTGGTGGCTGCCGGGCAAAAGGACTTGTGGCCCAAGGTGCTTGACGTGCAGCTCAAGGTGCAGCAGATCGGCTTTATCGTTGCCATGACACTGGGCGCGCTGGTCTATGACCCGGAGCTGCTCAACCGCATCGCCGGTTGGATCGGCATCAACGGCGAGCTGACGTTACGCAACACCATGCGCTATCCGTTGCTGCTCACGCTCGGCTCAGCCTTGGTCACACTGGTGCTGACCCTGAAGATGACCGAACCGCCCAATACTGATCAACCAGAGCAGCAGGGCTTTTTTGCCACAGCCTTTGCCACGACCCAGTTGATCATCGACAGCGCCAAGTGGATCTGGCACACGCCGTTTGCCCTCGGCATCATCCTGTTTACCATGCTGTTTGATCACATCATCCGTATGCTGTTGACCCTCAACAGCCAGTACTACCGCATGATCGACATTCCCGAGGCGCTATTCGGTGTGATCGGCTCGTCCATGTCGGTAATGGCTTATTTCATCCCGCCACTGGCGGTATATGCGGCAAGCCGCTTTCGTCCGGTGGTGAATCTGAGTTGGATGAGCGTGCTGATGATGATCGGTTGCGCGACGTTTGCCCTGTTTATCCCCTGGTACGGGGTGTTGCCCATGGCGCTGGTATTTGTGGTGTTTATGTTCAACATGTTTTTCGGCAGCCATTATCTCAATCAGGTCACGCCGTCCCACATGCGCGCCACGGTGCTGAGTTTTCGTGGCCTGAGTTTTAATCTGGCCTACGCTGGAATCAGCCTTGCCTACACGGGTGCCTATGCCTGGTTCAAACAACGCGCACCATCGACGTTGGATGAAGCACAACTGGAACGCCACACGTTCATGGTCACTTCGGAGCAATTTGTCTGGTATTTTGTTATGCTGTTGATTGTATTAATTGGTGTCGTGTTCATTGCGCAACGCACAGCTCGCCACAGAAACAACAACCCGCAAAGCTCATAAGGACGACGTTATGTTGAAATTTTTCACATGGGGCCTCCTAGTCACGGTCCTGCTGTTTGGTTGTAACGCGCAAACGGATGATGTGCCAACTCCGGTGAAACCCATCCCGGAAAAACCCGCCACCCCACCCGAGGAGTCACCACGCCCGGCCCCCATTATTCCTAAAGAAGTTCCAGTGCCTGCCCCATCTCCGGTTAAACTGGAGGTACAGGAACAAACCTTGGAAACGCTGGCTCAGCCCAAAGACACCTCTCTGCATGACGAAGCCCCCACCAAGCAGACCAAGGCCGCGAAAGCGGATAAGAAAGTCAATGTCAGTGGTAGCGTGCTGATGAATGACAAGGTGGAAAAGCTTCAAGACAGTGTCAGTGGTGGAGAAGTGAAGGTAGATATCAAACTGGATTAGCGTTCTACCAACACTGAATTCAGCGAATGGCCTCTAGTGAGCTTCATCCGTTTGCGCAACTTGGACCCCACGTAACGCGGGCTTCCGCGCCCGCACTTCGGGCTCCTTTTGCCTCGTCAACAGAGACAGAAAAACGATTGCACCCTGCGGCTTCCCTCACTCCATTCTCTTACACCGCGATGTCGACAAACTGTTTGAGCGTCTGCGAGTTTTTGTCGACAATCATCGCGTTGACGTTCACTGCATTCGGCACTTTCGAACGGGGGAACGAGTCCTTGAACACAGTCAATTTTGTCATCGGAGTGATCCCCTGTAGGAGCGAATTTATTCGCGAATTGTTCTGGTCATTGATCCTTATCATGATGGAAATTCGCGGCTGAAGCCGCTCCTACAATAAACAGTTTCAATGATGCTGAAGTACTTAGCAGGATGTTGAAAAAGTCCCGTCCATGGGCTCCACAGTCTGTTTTTCAACAGCCTGTTAGGTGGCAAAATAACAAACAATGGCGTCAGTGGGCTGCGGAAAAAATAGAGCGTCATAGAATAATGATGACTCCTCCATGTGCCTTACTGTAACGAAATATTCCTCAATAGATTGCTCATTTTTGTAACTGAGAATGCCCCCTAACGCGAAAAAACACACTAAAAGCAACTTACAGCTTGCTATGACTTCACGGCCATGTTAGTGTCACTGCATCTTAAGTAAGTTTGTGTCGCTAATTTAGCTCTCACCAGCCTGACAAGGTGTCAGTCTGGATCATTAAAACACAGGCCCTTTGGGCGTGTGTTTTTTTATTATTGTCGAGAGCAGACACACAGAAGCAAGTTCCTACGGGAACACATGGAGAAAAGAAAATGGCAGAAGGTACAGTAAAATGGTTTAACGACACTAAGGGTTTTGGTTTTATCGAGCAGGATAACGGCCCTGACGTATTCGTCCATTTCTCAGCAATTCAAAGCGACGGCTTCAAGTCTCTGGCTGAGGGCGACCGCGTAACTTTCGACGTGACCGAAGGTCAAAAAGGTCCCCAATCGGCGAACGTGCGCAAAATCTAAACCATTTTGACACTGTTTGATCGTTTAAAAGCCCCGCACTTTGTGCGGGGCTTTTTTGTTGCCCTGTCACACCGCAAAAGCACTGAGACATGGAGAAAACCTTAAAAAAATCATTGATTCACCATAACCTCACGATCAGTTCAGGTACCGCCCTTGATGAAAAGCGATAGCCCTTCTCCATTCCCCTATCAGGCTGTTGCCCCCGTGGACAGGCAGCCAAGATCAAGGACAGTTTTTTTCAAGTCCGTAATTTTGTGGGCACAACAGCAGAAATCTCTTTTATGGCTTGCGTCGTTGAAAACCCCAGGAGGAGATGTTTTCAACATCCTACGATATCTTCATCGTTCAAATTTCTTTTTATCCGAAGTCATCGCGGCCTTTATCGTGAGGCTAAGAATAGATTGAGTCTTTGATTTTCTGCATGCCTCTGTATCTCCGTAGCTGACTAATTTTTTCTTCCAAACCCACCGCATAAAAAAATATACAATTCTTCATACAGCGTATGGATTTATCATACTTTCTTTAACTTGCTAAAATCATTCGACTTGATTCTTTTTTAGACAACGACCACAGATAAATTCCTTCTTAAAAAGCATATTTTATCTATACACCAACAGCTTTTTTCACCGTCTTTCTCTTTTTCAAAAAGAACAATAAGCTTTTTGATTTCAGTAATTTAAAAACATAAAAATCAAAAAATCCATTCTTGGCACGTCTCTCGCTATATAAGAAAGACAAGAACAACGAACACCACTCACTTACAAGTACAAGCAGCATAGATTGCATAACGATAGGAGGACATCATGAAAGCCCTGAAAAAAATCGCCACCAGCCTGATTATTCTTACTCTCGCAGCCGTTCCGGCCTTTGCCGGTCAACAAGGGGAAAGCAGCGGAATCCTGACCTGGTTGTTCCTCGGCTTTATCGGTCTGATCGTGGTCGGCCAACTTATCCCGGCCTTGGTCATGGGATTCGGCATGGTCAAGGGCGTTCTTGGTCACTCCGACGATCACAGTCATAAGCACAACGCTTAATACTTTATTGAATGTTATTCACAGCACAAAACACGAAAGGAATCAAAACCATGAAAGCACTTAAAAACATCGCTCTGACTGCTCTGTTGACCCTGATGATGGCTTCACCTTCGCTGGCCGCAACCACCGCTGGCCGCGTCGACAACAGCGGATTTCTGGTCTGGGCATTTCTCGGCTTCTGCGCCCTGATCGTTGTCGCTCAACTGGTCCCGGCTGTTCTGGTGATGTTCGGCATCGTCAAAGCCGTTGCCAGCCCCAAAGAGCATGCCGAACAGAAATCGCACTAAGCGTGCTTTTGAGGTTAGCGTTGCACTGGATGCCCCGGCTCCCACAACCGGGGCATCGCCTCTCACACAGGAGAGCGACCCATGTTACCCGTGATTATTGCTTACCAGTCTCCTGCTGAAACCGATGCACTGATGCAGTGTGTTGAAAAGGCCGGGTGTGTTGCCAAACCCGTCGCCACCCTCAATGAAGCCATTGATGCGCTACGCGAAGAGGAGACGGCGATCATGCTACTGGGCAAAACCTTTGACGGCAGTTGCGTGCTGGATGTCATCCCGATCTTCCGCTATCTGCAGAAGCATCTGAAAATCATCCTGCTGGCTGACGATGCGCAGATGGGCTTTTTACGCCAGGCGCGGGCGGCAGGAATTTTCTATCACGCCATGGAGCCGCACGACGAAGAGGATTGCCACGAGTTGCAACTGGCCCTGGAATGCGCCCGTGAGGTGTGTGAAAAACAGGGCAGGAGTATCTGGAAGAAACTGGCACCGGTTTTTGGTGGTGCCAACTGAGTTAAAAACCACGTTTGCCGACCCCGACCAAACTATTTTGATAATTGACATGCTGTGATGAATGTGTCCGGCGCTCCCGATATGGAGCGCCTTTTTTTTGTTCAAAATAACCTCAAGCAAATCGACTATATTGATCTACACGCACAAAAAAGGATCGCCGAATGATCGACGACCCACGAATGAGTGATGGCCGGCAGAACTCTTGGTCACCGCAAAGGATTTTCGGAAACGCTTTCGAGCTGGAACAACTCGACCATCAACTCGGAAAGCTCGGTTTTCTTGTCGTGCAACTCTTCGCGAATGGTTTCGTTAATGGCTGCTCGGCCGACCAGGAAGGTAATGTCGCGACGAACACCACCTATTTCGGACTGCACATCACGGATTTGAATTTCTTTTTTATTTTCGTCTTCAACAGTCTGTTGCTCCTCTTCAGCCTGTTTTTGCATCTGCTGTAACGGCGACATCTCCTGTTCATCCTCCGGCTGTTTCTGCTGCTGCACTGACTGATTTGAGGAATTCTGAGTGACAACAGGAGCATCCTCTTGCGTGATCACAGCCTGTTGCGGTAGAGCAGCGGCTTCCTCAGGAGTGGATGTTTCACCCGGTGAGACCAGACGTAACGGCGATGCGGTTGTCTGGGTTGGATTATCTGCAGAGTTGGATCGGGATGTTGTGCGCGGCGCGGAAGTTATCGGCGTCGAGGTGACCGGCGGGATTTGAGCAGAAAGGGAACGTGCCTCAGCGGAGATCTGCACCGTATCCCCCGAAGGGAGAACCGTCAAACGGGTTTCAGGCTGGCGTGATTGTGCTGCCTGAGTATCGACCACATTCACTGACGCCTGTGCGACGCTGGTTGTGGTACCGCTGGGTGCTGAGACATTCATAACCGACTCCCGCGAACAGGTCTTGACGGATTTGATACTGCGTAACGCGCACGATGAATAAAGAATAGCGTAATTTAGTGAAAATTCAACTCATGTAATTTATCATTACAATATTACAACAATTTCCAAGTGTTTGACAATAGGTTGGAAACAATCCTTTTGATAATTTTTTTTCTTTAAAACAACACGCATGTGTACAAACGGCGCTCCGCTGAAAAAAAAGAGTTATTAATTTTATCGTGGTTTGGTTTTTACTTTTGTTTACTGAACGTGTTTTCGCTGATCTCCGTCAAAGGGTAACAACGTATAACTATTTAAAGTTAAAGATCTTTCAATAAAAAACTTCCCGAGATTCAAGCTGATTTTTCAACAATCCGCAAGACAGCCTGCTCCGTACCCCTGGATCGGGCATTACCGGCGGCGAAATTGGGCGTCCACGGACTGCTGCGGATAAAACGATTTCAGCGTTTTCTCAAGCGAGTGCGTCGGGCACATCTTGATTACTGAGGACAACCAGCGTATTCTGCCTGATATGACCACCAAACAACGCATTATCGAAACCGCCGTGGCCCTGTTCAACGACCAGGGCACCAAAGCGGTCACCACCAATCATATCGCCGCAGCCATGGGCATCAGTCCCGGAAACCTCTATTACCATTTTCGCAACAAGGAAGAGATTATCCGGGCTATTTTCGAGCAGATGGATCTCGTGGGGATGGAACAATACCAGAAGATCATTGACAAGGTTCCAGCCGGGTCGCTACAGGCGATGGAAGAAACCTTTGCAATGATCCAACGCTTCAACTGGCAATACCGCTTTTTCAAACGGGAACTGACTGCCCTGTTGCGCAATGATCCGCAACTCAAGGAAAAATACATCACGACACACCGTACCCTGCTTGCCGTGGTACGCCATTCCATTGAAAGCAGTGTCGCCCAAGGGATTCTCAAGCCGATGTCAAACGAGGAACTCGGTCTGTTTGTCGAAGAGGTGTGGTTGGTCACGTTGTTCTGGATCAATTATCTGGAAGTGGGAGGAAAACAAGTCACCGAGGCCGCTCTGACGCGGGGCAACAGTGTCGTTCGTCAGGCAGTTCGCTGTCGTCTGACGGAAAAAGGGCTTGCCTTGCTGGAAAACTATCTGTCGTCATTACCGCAGGATGATTCAACCATCCCATAGCGACGATTAAAAAACTGCATCACCAAACCCTGCAACCAGGCAGCAATGAGGATGTAGACCTCAAGGGTCACGGTGAACAACAGGCCGAAATAATCAACCATCAACGGCAGTAAAGGCACCTTGACGGCTCGAGCATAAAAATACGTGACCAACGCCCCTTCCGGCACCCCGCCACGGCGCAGGTCCGACAACATCGGATACCACAGATACATGGGCCCATGGCTCATAATCCCCGCAATCATAGCAATCACCCAACCGCGCCGCGCTCCGTGCTTTTTGAACAAACGCACCATTTTCTTCGGCGGCAGCCACCAGTTGATCAAAGCGTTAATGACTACCACCAGAGCAATAATCGGTAGAATTTGTGCAAGAATCTGCCCGGCACGCTGCAGTGATTGCCACGCCTGCTCATCATGCGTTACTGCCAGGGAAACATAGGAGATTGCCACCAGCGATAAAAAACGCAGTCCTTTGAATTTAAAGGAGGAGTTCTGTGCAGTCATTGCCACCAGCCCACAGTCCAACTGGTGAGCGTTGCAACGGCAAGGGTGCCCACAAATGCCAGCAGATTACGAATCAGGGTAAAACGACCGCCAAAGGCTTCGACCTCCATGGGAATCTGAATAAAACCGAGGGTCACCCAAGCCAGAATAAAGGCGGTCACCGCATACAGTGAGACCCCCTGGCCCAACATTTCGCCGCCAAGCAGATAACTGACAATGGGATTGCCGGCCGCGACGGCACCGCACCCGGTCCCAATCAGCGTATCGACTCTCGCATTGCCGGTAAAAAAGCCAACCAGACGTTGCGGTGGAATCAGTGTCTGCAGCATGGCCACCAACCCCACCACACCGAAAATCATCGGCATCATTGCGGCGAACGAAAGAACACTTTTCTTTAAACTGTGGCGCATAACTTTCCTATTGAGAACAACGGGTTAAACCTCATCGCGTGGAGGACCCGTGAAGACATGGAAGCGTATAAGCTATCACAACACCTTACGGGATCAGGCCCAAAAAGCAAAATGGTTGTGTGCATAGTTATTTTTTTAAAATGGTGCTACGATGCAAAACCTTGCAACCATGGCGTCAGCTGCACAACACTATCGTTGGACATGGAGTGCGAATGTCTTACAAATCACTGAAATCACTCACACCAGCCCAGGCACTGGTCCTTTATTATGGAGTCGCCATTCTCGCCGGAGCGCTGCTGCTCTGTACCCCGTTGGCGGCGGTCGGACCTCACCTTTCGTTCCTGGATGCGCTGTTTACAGCAACTTCGGCCCAATGTGTTACCGGTCTGAGTGTCGTCGATACCGGCACCCGGTTATCGGGATTTGGCCAGGGGGTCGTGTTGGCCCTGATTCAGGTGGGCGGTCTGGGCATTACCACCTTTTCCGTGTATCTCTTCATTTATCTGCGCGTCGGCGTCAGTATCCGCGGTCGCTGGATCATCAATGAAACTCTGTTGCCGACACCGGTCAGCTCATGGCGCGACCTGATTCGCAGTATCTTCTTGACCACGTTGATCATCGAAACTTTGGGGGCACTGCTGCTGTCCTTTGTGTTTGTGCCGGATCTCGGCTTGAAACAGGGGATCTACTCTGCCGTTTTTCACTCAATTTCAGCGTTCTGCAATGCCGGTTTTTCGCTGTTTCCCGACAGTCTGATCGGTTACCGCAACAATCCTCTGGTCAATGTAACGATCATGGCATTGATTATTCTTGGCGGTATCGGCTTTCTCGTCATCCGCGAGTTAGCCGACGCCTGCAAACCACGGCAAAACCCGTTGCAGCCACGCCGCTTTTCGCTGCACACCAAGCTGGTGATCTTAACCACAGTGTTTTTGATTATCTATGGTGCCGTCACCATCGGCTGGCTGGAGCGCCATGACGCCCTGGCACACATGTCCACTGGTGAAGCGGCCTGGACGGCGTTATTTCAATCGGTGTCGGCGCGGACCGCCGGTTTCAACACCATTGATCTGGATCTGTTTCGTGTGCCGACATTGTTCCTGATGATCTTCCTGATGTTCATTGGTGCGTCACCGGGTTCGGCAGGCGGCGGTGTTAAAACAACCTGTCTGGCGTTGCTGTTTTTCCTGTTCTACAACCGTTTAAAAGGCAACCCCAACACCAATGCATTTGGCCGCACCATCCCGGAAGACGTTATTTCCAGGGCGCTATCACTGTTTCTGCTGGCCATGATCGTCATCGGCTTGGCGCTGTTCGGCTTGCTGATTGCCCAAAGCCCGGATTGGGCGCATGAAAATCCACGCGAATTTCTTGGCTTTATGTTTGAAACCGTCTCGGCCTTCGGTACGGTTGGCCTATCCATGGGCTCCACGGGCCAACTCAACATCGCCAGCAAGTGCATTGTCATTGCCCTGATGTTTATCGGTCGGGTTGGTCTGTTGACCATGGCGTTTGCCATTGCCAGACGCACCCGGTCGACAGCACCACGTTATGCCGAAGAAAATATCATGATCGGCTAAGGGAGAGAATTATGCCGCAAAAGAAAAAGTTCTGTGTCATCGGTTTGGGTAATTTTGGTTTTCACGTCGCTTCCAGCCTCTATGCACAGGGCCACGAAGTAATGGCCATCGACTCGGATAAAGAAAAGGTTCAGACCGTGAAAGATCTGTGTTCTTACGCCATTCTCGGTGACGCCGCCAGCAAGGATTTTCTTGATGGACAGGGGATGAGCGAAATGGACGCGGTGATTATTGCTACGGGTGAGCGCTCCCACCTGTCAACGCTGATCACCTTGTATCTCAAAGAGCTCAATGTGCCACGCATCTTGGTCAAGGCGATCAATGAGGACCATGGCCGCATTCTGGAAAAAGTCGGTGCCAGCGAGGTAATCTATCCGGAGAAGCATATGGCGCAGCGCATCGCTCACAGTTTATCGAGTCCCAATCTACTTGAGTTTATTCCTCTGGCAGAGGATTATTCCCTGTCGGAAACAGCTCCGCCACGTGAGTTTATCGGCAAGACACTGGTTGATCTCAACCTGCGCCAACGTTTTCATGTGACGGTGATTGCCATCAAGGATGTGATTTCCGATCAGTTTATTGTCGCTCCTCAGCCAATGCACACCATCAAGGATAGTGATGTACTGGTATTGATTGGTAAGACGGAGGATGTGAAGAAGGCTCTGAATTCATAGAATTGAGGCTGGGCTGCTCAATAACAGACTAATGGAGGGTGGGCACCGCCCCACCCGGGAGAGTGGTGCCACGGAAAAAAATAGAGAAGGCGTAAGCCTATTATCAACGTTTTACGCCAAAGATGATGAGTTGCACGATTCGCCGACCTAAAGGGCGGCAAGCCGGATCTGTGACGCATCACGGAAACAGACTCATTGCCGGTTGATCTGAGGGTCAGGAGGTGTTCAAGCTGGTTTTTGCATCCTTTTGAGCGGCCAGTCAAAAGGATGTCGGCTGCCGGGACGAAACCCGGCGACCTTGACTTTGATCTTGAGCTTCAGTGGTTCGTCATCCGAAACTGATCGCGCTGGCGAACTTCATCCGTTCGCGAAGGTGGTGCCCACATGACGCGGGCTTCCGCGCCCGCACGTCGGGGTACTTTTGTGTCGACAAAAGTACCGCAAAATCGACTCCCAAGGGGCTGTCATCAATCAGCCTTCACGGTGTTGTTGCGGATCTTTTTCACGTCAGCTGCGTTATCGGTCGTCGCCATAGAACGACTATAGCTCCTTCCTCTGCCTTGCTGACGCAAAAAATCTCACGCAACACCTCTCGCTCATCTGATTCATAACAACCCCAATGCCCCCTACGGGTTCTCTCTCTGCGTTCACTAACACCACGATGTCAGCAAAACTCGCCCAGTCGGCATCAGTCCTCAAACAGGTTGCCGACGACCATCGCGCTGACCGTTCTCTTCGTTCGGCGCTGCTGAACGGGAGGGCTTGGCTGCTAAATGACAAACCCAGGCAAGGGTGGGCACCGTCCCACCCGTTTGATCGGGGCCACACCAGAGATAGAGCACGACTTAAGATTGTTATCAACGTTTTACGCCAAAGATGATGAGTTGCACGATTCGCCGACCTAAAGGGCGGCGAGCCGAATCCGTGAAGCATCACGGAAACAGACACAGTGTCGGTTAATCTGAGGTTCAGGAGGTGTTCAAGCTGGTTTTTGCATCCTTTTGAGCGGCCAATCAAAAGGATGTCGGCTGCCGGGACGAAACCCGGCGACCTTGACTCTGACCTTGACCTTCAGTGGTTCGTAATCCGAAACTGACCGCACCAGCGAACTTCACCCGTTCGTGATGTTGGTACCCACGTGACGCGGGCTTCCGCGCCCGCACGTCGGGGCACTTTTGCGTCGACAAAAGTACCGCAAAATCGACTCCCAAGGGGCTGTCATCAATCAGCCTTCACGGTGTTGTTGCGGATCTTTTTCACGTCAGCGGCGTTATCGGTCGTCGCCATAGAACGACTATAGCTCCTCCCTCTGCCTTGCTGACGCAAAAAATCTCACGCAACACCACTCGTTCATCTGATTCATAACAACCCCAATGCGCCCTTACGGGTTCCCTCTCTGCGTTCACTAACACCACGATGTCAGCAAAACTCGCCCAGTCGGCATCAGTCCTCAAACAGGTTGCCGACGACCATCGCGCTGACCGTTCTCTTCGTTCGGCGCTGCTGAACGGGAGGGCTTGGGTGCTAAATGACAAACCCAGGCAAGGGTGGGCACCGTCCCACCCGTTTGAGCGGGGCCACGGAAGAAATAAAGTGCAGCTTCAATTGGTTATCAACGTTTTACGCCACAGGCGATGAGTTGCATGATTTGCCGACCTAAAGGGCGGCAAGCCGGATCTGCAAAGCATCACGGAAACAGACTCATTGTCGGTTGATCTGAGGGTCAGGAGATGTTCAGCTGGTTTTTGCATACTTTTGAGCGGCCAGTCAAAAGTATGTCGGCTGCCGGGACGAAACCCGGCGACCTTGACTTTGATCTTGAGCTTCAGTGGTTCGTCATCCGAAACTGATCGCGCTGGCGAACTTCATCCGTTCGCGAAGGTGGTACCCACGTGACGCGGGCTTCCGCGCCCGCCCGTCGGGCCCCTTTTGCGTCGACAAAAGGGGCGCAAAATCGACCCCCGACCATTGCGCCCTGCGGGTTCCCTCTCTTCGTTCACTTACACCGCGATGTCGGCAAAACTCGCTGACGCTCAAACAGGTTGCCGACGATCATCGCGCTGACATTCACTGCGTTCGGCGCTGCTGAACGGGGGAGCTTGGTTGCTAAATAACCTGCTGCTGCAAGGGTGGGCACCGTCCCACCCGTTTAAGCGGGGCCACGGAAGAAATAAAGTGCAGCTTCAATTGGTTATCAACGTTTTACGCCACAGGCGATGAGTTGCATGATTTGCCGACCTAAAGGGCGGCAAGCCGGATCTGCAAAGCATAACGGAAACAGACTCATTGTCGGTTGATCTGAGGGTCAGGAGATATTCAGCTGGTTTTTGCATCCTTTTGAGCGGCCAGTCAAAAGGATGTCGGCTGCCGGGACGAAACCCGGCGACCTTGACTTTGGTCTTGATCTTCAGTGGTTCGTAATACGAAACGAATCGCACCGGCGAACTTCATCCGTTCGCGAAGGTGGTACCCACGTGACGCGGGCTTCCACATCAGCACTGCCGCGCCAGAAACCGATCCAACTGATTAGCAAACGCTGTACGATCCGCCGCACTGAATGCCGCCGGTCCACTGGTCTCAACACCAACACCACGCAACTCATCCATCATATTGCGCATGGCCAGGCGCTCCTGAATGGTATCGACATCGTACAATTCCCCGCGGGGATTGATCGCATGTCCGCCCTTTTTCAACACGGCAGCCGCCAGGGGAATATCCGCCGTAATCACCAGATCCCCTTCAACCAGCCATTCCACAATCTGCTCATCGGCCACATCAAAACCGGCCCCGACCAGCCGCGATGAGATATGCGGACTGGCGGGTACGCGTAACGGCTGGTTTGCCACCAGTATCAGTTGAATCTGTCGCTTCTGTGCCGCACGATAGAGGATCTCTTTAATCACCCGCGGACAAGCATCGGCATCAACCCAGATGGTCATTGGTAGTTCTCCCGTCCGGTTGACGACGACCGGACATCATGATTGATAACAGGACAATATTTTCGCCCCTTGTATAACATGCTATAGTCGATACAGTTCATAAAAATTCGTTCACACTCATCGATTCCCTCAGGAGACGCTGTGACAGAAAAATTGGCAAAACACGCTGAAATCTTAAACGTCATCGACACACTCGCCAGCCGTTATCTGCAGGGCAAAGTCAAAGCCCTGCGCCTGGCTATAATCGCCCTGCTGTCTGACGGCCATCTGTTGCTGGAGGATATTCCCGGGTTAGGCAAAACCACGCTGGCGCTGGCCCTGTCCCGCGCTCTGGGCCTGTCGTTCGGGCGCATCCAATGTACCAGTGACCTGCTGCCCTCGGACATTACTGGCCTGTCGATCTTTGACCGTGAAAAAAACAGTTTCCGCTTTATTGAGGGGCCGATCTTCAATCACATTCTGCTGGCGGACGAAATCAACCGCGCCATGCCCAAAACCCAGAGTGCCATGCTCGAAGCCATGGAGGAACGCAAAGTCACGGTGGAAGGGGTCAGTTATCCGTTGCCCGACCCGTTTATGGTCATTGCCACCCAGAACCCGACTGAGCAGATTGGCACCTATCCGCTGCCGGAATCGCAGCTGGATCGGTTTCTCATTACCACCGGTATCGGCTACCCGCCTGCGGAGCTGGAAAAACAGATCATCCGCAACGGCGGCATTCGCGAAAAGATGTTGGAGATTGAGCCTCTTCTTTCCCGTGAAGACATCCATCTGGCCAAACAGGCGGTTCAGACCATCCATCTGGATGACAAACTGGTCGATTATCTACTGGCCATTGCCGAAGCAACCCGTAATCATCGCTTTATCAGTGCAGGAATCTCCACGCGCGGTGCCATCAGCATGACCACGGCAGCACGCGCCTGTGCCTACCTTGATGGCCGCGACTATGTAATCCCCGAAGATGTCAAAGAGATTGCCGGACCGGTAGGCGCCCACCGCCTAATTCTGCGCAATGAGCACCAATCCCTGAACAAACGTGAGGTGATGGTATCGATACTCAACAACGTACCCGTTCCTATGGTCTGAAACTGACCAAAGCGGGAACGCTTTACATCGTTATGACCCTGTTGCTCGGCTTCGGTGCGGTGAATACCGGCAACAACCTGCTCTATCTGATGGTTTCGGCCCTGCTCGGATTCATGTCGGTATCGGGGATTCTCGGCCACTGGAATCTGAAAAAGCTTCAGATAGCTCTGGAGCCACCCGATGAAATTTACGACGGTCTGGAAACCCTGGTACGGGTACGCCTGTCGAATGAACGGCGACTGCTACCGGCTTTTTTGCTGGATATCTCTTTTGCTGATCACGCCGGCAGAGGACACCTGTCGGTGGTCAAAAAGGGCACACACCAGAGCGTCGGTGTGCCGGTAACCTTTACCGGCCGTGGCGTCCACGGGCAACACGTTTTGATTATCCGTTCAACCTTCCCCATCAATTTCTTTATCCGGAGACGTATCATCGACCTGGATCAAACCCTGCTGGTGTTTCCCCGGCCAATCTCCTGTCGTCATCATCAGATCATGGAACAGGCACAACGTGACGGGGCCTTGGAGAGTCCATTGAAAGGCAGTGAGGGCGATATCAGTCGCATCGGCAACTATCAGGGCACGGAACCGCTGAAAATGATCCACTGGAAGCTGACGGCGCGTCACGACAGCGTAAAGATCAAGGAACTGTCCAATTTGCAGCAACCGCCGGTGGAGATCAACCCGTTGGCACTGCCCGGTGCCGGGCTGGAGCAGCAACTGCGTTGCGCCGCGTTTCTGATCAACGATCTGTTGCGTCGCGATCACCCGGTGGGACTGAAACTCAACGACCATATCCTGCCTCCGGCTTTGGGCCAAGGCCATAAAATTCACCTACTCAAGGAGCTGGCAATCTATGGTCAGGATTAAAGCACCACTCGATATCCTCACCTATAGTGTGGTCCTGCTCGGCCTGCTGCCGCTGTTCAGTTGGCTGGATGTTCCGGTGCAGATTGCAACGGTAGTCGCATGTGTTGGTGGAGTGGTTTCAGATCGCCGCCAGCACTATTTATTGGGGCCAAAACTGGCAACGCTACTGACCTTTGCCTTTTTTGCCATCTACCTGGCACAACTCAACCTGAGCAATGTGATTCCCCCAGCGGTCAACCTGCTGGCTTTACTGCTCAGTATCCGTTTGGTTACGGAAAAACAGGGCCGGCATTATCTGCAGATTTTTGTGTTATCGCTGTTCTGTCTGGCCGGTTCTTCGCTGCTCAGCCTGAGCATGATCTACCTTCCGGCCCTGATCCTGATGGTGGCCGGTGTCACCATCGGTCTGGTGCTGCTGACTTTTTTCCACCGCGATCCTAGCCTGCGTTTAAATCGCGCCCAGATCACCACCCTGTTAAAAACAGCGGCCATTCTCCCCATCGGCTCATTGCTGCTGATGATGGTGCTGTTTGTTATCCTGCCACGCACCCAGTTCCCGCTATGGAACTTTCTCAATCCCACAGCATCGGCCACCACCGGCTTCAGTGAACAGGTACGCCCTGGTGCCTTTGCCAGCAACTCTGCTGTGAAAACCCTGGCCTTTCGCGCTGAATGTGACCAACTGGGCGCACAGGACCTCTATTGGCGGGGAACCGTCCTCAATACCATTGAGGGTTCAACCTGGAAACGTACAGCGCCACAACGGGAACAGTCCCGCCTGGTTGGCGGGAAACCTGCAACCTGCACCATTACCCTGCCCGCGACAAACAAACGCTTTCTGTTTACCCTCGATCGCCCCGTCAGCCTTGAGGGCATTCAATTTCATCAGCACGGCGACCTCGTTTTTCAATCGCGCTGGCCCTTGCGAAAAAGCGTCAGTTACCAATGCCAATCCCGGCTGGGTGGTCAATGGCAACTGCAGTCTGCCGTGGACGAAGCACTTTATCTGGAAACACCGACAACCCTGTCACCGCGCGTGCAACAAATTGCCGCGCAAGTGCGTCAGCAAACCAACGATCCACGCCAACGTATTGCCCTGATTGAGCAGTTTTTCCGCGATCAACAACTGGCCTATGCCACCACGGATCTACCGGGCCCCACGGCGCCGATTGATGAATTTCTGTTTGTAAAAAAACGGGGCTATTGTGAGTTTTTTGCCTCATCCTTTGCCTTACTGCTGCGCCTGTGTGATGTACCGACCCGGTTGGTTGGCGGCTATCATGGTGGCGACTACAATAACCTCGGCGGTTATTATCTGATTACCGAAGACCTGGCCCATGTCTGGGTCGAGGCACTGGTTGACAACCAGTGGCAACGCATTGACCCAAGCCGCTACGCGGCGAATGCCGAAACCGCGCTGTTGGCGTCACGGCAACAGGGATTATCTCTGGCCAAACGCACCATGGACAGCCTGGAATATTTGTGGACTCAGGTGATTATTAACTTTGACCTGAACAGCCAGATCAGTCTGGTACGCAACAGTGGCCGTCAACTCAAAGGGCTCGTGCCTGATATCAGCAGCATTGTCCGTGGCGGCCTTATCCTTCTGGCCCTGTTGCTCAGTGCCGCCACGCTGTTGTGGTGGCTTAAATATCGTCAGACGACCCCGCAACAACGGCTGTTGAAACGCTACCAGAATGCCCTGCAGAAACGTTACCACCTGGAGCGTCTATCATCGACCCGTGGCTTGATCGAACAGGCCCGACAACTGAACAATGCCGATTGCCTTAAATTCGCCCAACGCTACAGTGCCATGCTTTATGGGAACCGGCCTTTCAGCGAAACGGATTACCAACGGCTTCACGCTCTCATCGACAACATCCTTCAGGACACAGGTGATGTTGATTAATTTGTTCGGCAAGCCGAAAGGGTAAAAAACTATAAAATTACAGCAACTTACAACGCAACCCTTTCACGAAAGGTCAACATTTTCTCCCTCCCGTCACAAGATCTTTCAGCGTGTTTCAGCCAAAATCTCCATAACACCCGTATAAAACTGGGATCACAGAGTTCAACACATGATGTTGTCAGCATCTCGCTCTGGTCAAAGCAGACGATTGTCGCTACAATAAGCGCGCTTTTCGCGTGAAGGAGTTTGTATGACAGCCACATCCCGCCATCGTCGTTCTGTGCCAACACTCAGCCTATGGCTGACTGCCTTGGCCGTTTTTTATCTGACGATCGGCGTGCATCTGCTCCATCCGTTGTTTCACCAGAGCCACGAGGACTCCACCCATCACGCTCTCGCCTACCAGGACAGTGAGCAACACCATCACGCGCCTTGCCCACTTCGTGACTATTGCCAGACCATTCACCATTTTGATCTGGCGGATGCTGCTCCCGCAGTTCCAATCTTTTCTCTGGATGCGGTTTATATCCGCCCCATCTATCGCCAGATTCAACAACACCTTGACACCAGCTACCCGGCTCGCGCTCCTCCCAGTGCCTGATTGCACACGACCCGTTATGTGATGCTTTTCGTCATTGCCAACGGCAATGAACGGAATTTGTGCACGTTCAATTGAAATGCGCGCCAGCGCATTGAGGAGGAAAAATGGCTTTTACTTTGCCATGGAAATACAGGGGAGTGGTGTCTCCGCTCGCCCTGCTGTTTGTGTTGGTCTCCATCAACCCTGTTCAGGGTGAACAGATCACTGAGCTGGAGACCATTTTGGTAACGGCTTCTGCAGAAAAAGAGGATCATCCCGACCAAGTTGGCCAAGAGGAACTGCGTCATGAACATGTTGTGGACTTGGCCGAGTTGCTCAGCCAACAATCGGCCAGTACGACCCTGATCCGCAAAAGCGGCTACGGCAATGAGATTGCCCTGCGCGGCTTTGGCAAGGCCAACCTGCGGGTGCTGTATGACAATGCGATGGTCGAGGGCGCCTGCGGTAGTCGCAAGGACCCGGCGTTGTCCCACGTGCCGCTGCTGGCTGTGCGCAAGGTCAACGTTCAACCCGGCCCGTTTGATGTCAGCCGTCAGGGCGGACTCGGCGGCGCTATCAGCGTTGAAACCGTCGACCCCAGTGCTGAAGAGCAGGCCGAAGTGTGGTTGAAAGGTGGCAGCTTTGATTATCGCAGCGGTGCCGTTCAGGTGACCGGCGGTAACGACACCATCCAGGCATTGCTCGGTTACGCGGCAACAGAGATGGATCCGTATGAAGACGGCGATGGCCGCAAACTGACCGATTTTGCCCCGGCTGGGCGTCCTTACTCCAACGAGGGAGAGGATCAGGAAGCATTTACCAAGCAGGATGTGTGGGGCAAGCTGCGCTGGAATATCAACCAGCAACACAGCCTGACTCTTTCACACACCTACGGCAAGGCCGAAGATGTGTTGACGCCGCGAGTGGCCGTCGACATCGAAAAAGAGCGCACCACCCTCACCCAACTGCACTATGATGCGTTTGAGTTGTGCCCTTACAGTGACCATCTGCAGGTGCGCTCTATCATCACGATGTTCAGCACAATCCCTTTGACCGCTATCGGGACTTGGTTGGTGCCGGTCTGCCTTCGTTCCATCGTCGATTTGAGGCACGCTCGACGTTTCGCGGCGCTTCGCTGAGCAACACGGTGGAACGCGCCTGGGGTGAACTGACCGTGGGGCTGACCCATGATCATCAGGATTGGAACGCCGATGCCTATAACGACGATGCCGACATTCTGATCAATGACCAGTTCATTCCCGATGTCGACCACGATATGTGGGCAGGCTATGCCCAGATCAAGGTTCTCACCGGTCCGGTAACCTGGCGCAGCGGCATCCGTTATGATGATTCCACCATGGAAGCCGGTGACACATTGAAATTCAGCCACGCCATCACCGACAGCAATCGCCAACATGACCGCACTGCCAGCGGCTATCTGTTTGCCAGCTGGTATCCAACCGATTTCAGTCGTCTGTTTGTCGGCGTCGGCCGTAGCGTGCGCCTGCCCACCGGCGCAGAGCGTTACCTGCAAGGCTCTCCCACCTTTTACGGCAATCCTGACCTTGATCCAACCATTAACCATGAGCTTGACCTCGGCACGACCCTCGACGGTGTATGGGGACAGTGGACGATCAAAGGATTTTATTCGGATCTGGATGATTACATCTATCAGCAAGCCTCACCGGCCAAGACCTGGGTCAATATCGACGCCCATATCTACGGCATTGAAACCCGCTGGAACAAAGAGATCGTCAACGGCCTGACTCTGGATGCCGGTTACGCTTGGCAACGCGGGCGCAAAGATGACCAACCGACCAACAATGAGGACAAAGACCTCAGTGAAATCCCACCGTGGAAAACCCGTCTGGGCCTGGAATATGAAAACAATCGCTGGGCCGTGCGCGCAGAGTGGTTGCATTCCGGTAAAGCCAGTCAGATTGATGAACAGGCCGGTGAAGTTGATCTGGCTGACTGGGACGTGGTAAATCTGACAGCCAGTTATCATTACTCGGAGCATTGGTCGTTCCATCTCGGCGTGGAAAATCTGTTTGACGAAAGCTATGCCGTGGCCAACTCATACGAATACGATGTGGTCAGCGGCTCCGCCGCCACACCACCCATTGTTTATGAGCCGGGACGGATGATCTATTTCAGTGTCATCAGCCGCTGGTAAAAGTAAGCCCTTCTTCTCCGGCAGGATGTTCTTCCTGCCGGAGTTTTTTTCAAAAAACCCCGCCTTGTGACCTCAGTCACAGTAAACATTATTTTTTCTGTTATCTTTTTTGAAAATGAATTTCAAACTCTTTTGCAACAGTCCAGGTGCATTCCCCCCTCCTGGCGTAAATAAAGACCTCTCACAAGAAAACGGAGGAAGTCATGTCAATCCTGATTGTTGGTGCAGACCGTATTAAATCCATGGTTCCTAAAATAGAAGCCATGGGAGTGGAACAGATTACCCATTGGGATACCCGGCGCTACAAAGCGAGCAAAAACAAAATACCCGAGCATGTTGATCTGGTCGTTTTCTTTACGGATTTTTTGCACCATACCGTTGCTCTCAAGCTCAAGGAGAAAGTTAAAAATCTCGGACTGCCGACGATCTATTGCCGGCGGGCCTGGAGTGAAATGGCTCCGGAACTGCAACGGGAACTCGACAAAAAAAATCAATAAGACGAGGCAGACAGCCACGAGAAATTCGTTGGACAATGTTCCGCCACAACCACTCACCCCTAACCAAAGGAAGAAGGAAAAGAATGAAACAAACCACCACGGTACTACTTTGCCTGCTGATCACCCTGTGTACTGCCACGATCGCAGCAGCCCATCGTCCCGCCCCTTCCAACGAAGCCCTGTTGGAGCGTATCACTCTGCTTGAAGAAAAGCTCGCCACCCAAGAAGAACAACAGGATGCCCCCGATTTCCTCGGTGCTTGGTCCGACAAAATCACCCTGAGTGGTGCAATTGAAATCGAAGCCTGCTACGAATCCATTGATTACGATGATTCAGCTCAAAGCGATGAAGATAACAGCGATATCACGCTGGCCACCGTTGAGCTGGGCGTCGATGTTGATCTCGTCAAGCACGTCAGCGGCCATATCCTGCTTCTGTGGGAAGAGGATGATACCGAGCCGATGGATGTTGATGAAGCTTTTATCACGCTTAACGGCGAGGACGTGCTGCCACTCTATCTCACTGTCGGTAAAATGTATGTTCCGTTTGGCGATTTCAGTTCAAACATGATTTCCGATCCGCTGACCCTTGAACTGGGTGAAACCCGTGAAAGTTCCGCATTGGTCGGCTTTGATATCAACGGCGTGTACGGTAGCATTTACGCTTTCAATGGTGATATTGAAGAAGCTGATGATGATAATGATAATCATGTCGACAACTTTGGCGTCACCGTCGGTTATGCCGTGGAAAACGACAGCATGACTCTCGATGCCGGGATCTGCTATATCAACAACCTACTCGACTCCGACGGCCTGAGCGATTCCTTTGACGAGTCCGTTGAAGAAGCGGACGAGGCAGGGAGCGTGCTGGAATTAAATGACTATGTCGGTGGTTTTGGCGCTCATATTGTCGCTGAATTGGGCAGCCTGAACCTGATCGCAGAATATGTCGGCGCGATTGACGACATCGAATACCTCGTTGACGGCGTCAAAGTCGAAGAAGATGCCATTCGCAGCTGGAACCTGGAAGCTGGATACACTTTCGAGCTATTGGGCAAAGAAACCGTTGTTGCCGCGGCCTATCAGGGTACGGATAATGCCGGTGACTTTCTGCCGGAAAGCCGCTTCGTGGCCTGCATCGGCGCCGGAATCTTTGATTACACCTCACTGGCACTGGAAATCGCCCACGACGAATACGAAACCGATGACGAAGCAGACATTGTCACGGCTCAACTCGCGATCGAATTCTAAACCACATTCCTTGCACAAAATAAAAAGCCGGAGCGGATTTCTGCTCCGGCTTTTTATTTTTCAAATAGCTCAAAAAAATCTGAAAAATTCCCATGCGAGTCAGAACAACAAAAAATCCTTAACGACAAGCGCTCAGGATTTCACGTCGTGGTGGATCTACCTGGAGTCGAACCAGTGGCCTATCGCTTAGGAGACGATCGCTCAATTGAACAACCAAAGGAGATGAAGGCAATTAGTGTCTTTCCAGCAGGTTGTTGTGAAAAAAGTCCAGTGGAGCTGATGGAGGGGCTGACAAAGTCAAGGACAGATTTCAAGCCTTTGGCTTTGTCAGCAAGATGGAAATTGTATTTTAGGCGTGCGTCGTTGAAGAGCAGCCAGATAGAGCTTTTTCAACATCCTATCGGGGATAAATGGGCAACGGCTAACCACTTACACAAGTGAGCTAAAAAGCCTCTGCATGCTCGTATCCTGGAAATTCAGCACAATAACAACGCAAAATTACCCGTAAAAAATGTCCGCCGATTGGCTGCAGATGAAAACTGCGTTCAGAACGAACATGAGGAGGATCAAACATCATCGGTTTTCATCCAAACGGGAAGTAATCCATTCGGCGGACCATAAAAATCGTTTCGTCCCTTTCAGGACGACAATGCTTTGCGTTGTTCAGCCCCACAACCACACTCACACTCCATGCCGTCAGCAATCATCTGCAATCGTTCATGGTCGTGTATCTTAACAAGGCCACGGCAGCATTGAACAATGCCCGAACGTTCAAATGCCGAAAATGTCCGTGACATAGTCTCCCGAGCCATGCCCAACTCCTGAGCGCTTAGCGTGATCGGACGCACATCAATGGATTCACTTCGGCAACAACGTGTTTCGTCAAGATATAGCAGATACCCGGCCACCTTGGCCCCCACATTGGAGCACTGCGACAGGCACCTCTTATGGCGCTCCACCTCGACTTGCTGAGCCAGCAGGTTGAGGACATTGACATGAAGGCTACGATCTTTCTCCATCAGCTCGATAAACACTCGGTGTGGCCAACTGAGCAACGTACAAGCCTCCATACTTTCACCATAACTTCCGCAATGAGCACCGGAAACCATTGAGACCAGACAAAAGACATCGCCCTCGCCAAGGCGTTGTTGCAACGACTCATCACCGCCGACAGAAGGCCGCAATACCTTGATCTGGCCCTCAAGAAGGACAAATAATCTTTGCGACAAATCTTCCGAACTGAGCATTACGCCCCTTTTCGGAAGATAACGTCGCTTAGCCGTTTCAATAACAGACTGTAGAGTTGTCGGTGACACCCCTTTGAGCAGAGGCAATTGAGTAAGTTCTCCAACCGAACCAGACATAATAGCAACCTCAATCAACATTAAAAGATACACCGAGACAAACACGTCGGCAGCAAGAACCATAATTCATCACAGTCGTTCCTGAGAGCCGTTTATCCCGTATTCTAAAGCACTTTTGGCTTGATTATGAATTTTACTTTCAAGAGAATATTGGAGCGCATTCAATCGATAGCAGTGTAAAATCAACCATCAACCAACACATGAAAATGATAATGGCTTTCAATATAGATAAGGGATTCTTTTAGTACAACCTTTTTTTCACTGTCATGAAAACTTTTTTGTCCAGCGTCCATGCAGACTCACCTGAAAGAACAAAAGTAAAATTTTCTACTATCTTAACGATTTTTTTCATAGTCAGAAACCTTGGAAAATATCTGCTTTTGCTGTGACAACACTCACATCAAATCGTGACAAACGCACCTATAGTGATATTGGAATTCAATATCTATCGAACATTAAACTCATTTATCACACAAGGAGGTCTCACCATGAAAATTACCATTATCTACGGTAGCTCAACCGGGAACACTGAAGCCGCTGCGAGCCAACTGTCCAAGTTAATGCCCGAATCCCAGGTAATGGAAGTCACAGATGCGGACACTACCGATTTCGAAAATTGCGAGCTGCTGGTGCTTGGCACCTCAACCTGGGGGTTTGGTGATTTACAAGACGACTGGGAGTCTGCTCTGGACAAGTTACGCAGCGCCAATCTGACGGATAAAAAAGTCGCTTTGTTTGGCCTGGGAGATCAGGACAGCTACCCTTCAACCTTTGTCGATGGTTTGCGGCCACTCAATGATGCGGCAAAAGAAGCTGGGGCAAAGCTCATCGGATTGTGGTCTGCTGAAAACTACGACTTTCAGGATTCGGCAGCTCTTGAAGGGGACAAGCTCCTTGGTTTGGCTTTGGATGAAGAAAATCAGTCGGAGTTATCCGACCAACGCATGAAAAACTGGACGGAACAACTTCTCAATGAAATGGGGCATTAAGCGGTAAAAAAAGCAGTCCGTTACAGTCCCTCACAGCACAACCCGGTTGAGGGACTGTAAAACCGGATCTAACAATATTGTAAAAACGCTCCCCATCAATGACAACCAAAGGCCGGCCTCGTTGATCCACCAAAAGTTCCGTGGCACTTTGAAACGCATGGCCTTCAAAGTCACCCTTGTCGAAAACAGCAAACAGATTTTTCGGTAGATCACCATAACGTTTTAAAAGGAGGTGCCCTATGTCAACGCTGACGATTGATCAACCCCACATTAAGGCAATGAACTCCCCAAAAGAAAGCGGCCTGCCCTCTTCGGGATTGCACAACAAAACAGTTTTGATCGAGCCGGACACGGAAGGCAGGCCTTGCCGATGCGGAACAAGTAAAACGGGCTTATGTCGTTGCAAAACCTGCACTTGCCCGGATTAAAGTTCGCCACTAACCACAAGTCAAGCCCACAGAACAGACTGAAGGTCTCATGATCGGACGCACCTGTGCTATGATGTATTCCTCGCCAATACCCCCAAGCAGCCCCTGATCAAGTTCTCTATAAAAAGCCCCGGCCATGAGCTATGACCGGGGCAGCTGTTTTAATCTTCAGACACACAAAAAAACTCTTCAAGCACAGGCAAAACTGTTGTGCCCCTCATGCTCAGACATTTTTTTTAAAAAAAGTTGTTACAAAAAACTATTATTTTGTCTCTTTAACGACGCAAGCCCAAAATGTAATCTCCGTCTTACTTACAAAATCGAGGGATTAAAAATTTTAGTCCTTCGTCCATGGGTTCCACAGGCTATTTTTCAACATCCTGCTAGAACTTCAGCATAATTGAAATTGTCTATTGCAGGAGCGACTTCAGTCGCGAATTCCCATCATGATAAGGATCAAGGACCAGAACAATTCGCGAATAAATCCGCTCCTACAGGGGGGGGGCACTTCGATGACAAAATTGAGTGTATTCAAGTAGTAAATTACGACGCGTGCAAAACTTCTCTGCCCTCCCCAATCCCATAAAAAGACAAGAAACACTCAAAAATTAAATATATTTTTAACTCAATAAGAACTGTAAACACATCATAACTACTTGAAATATAATAATTTGCCTATCAAAGAAACGAAATATAACGTAAAAAAGTCACCATAGAAATAAAATCATTTCTCATGTGATATTCATCACTGCTAAAGCTTTCGTGGAGCGTTATAGTCTTCACCATTGAATGCTAATTGAAATTGCTTTTCATGTTCATAGTTTTCACGGGAGGGGCTGTAGATGCACAACATGGCAATACGTGCGGATGTCGTACCGGTCAAACATAAGCTCGAAAGCCTGCTCGACGAGTTATTGAGTCACGATGGTTACGGCCAGATTCAGGTTGACATGCGCATCCTTAAACGCGGTCAAAAAGAGATTATTTTACGTTGCGGCAAAGAATATCGATATGTCGTGAACTTTCAGATAGCTAACGGTTAGGGGCTGTTTCCAGAAACACAAACGAGATTCCAGGCTGCTTTCCAGGCCGCCCCCAATCAGCACTGTACAGAAAATAAGCCGTGGTGGCCTTGTGGGGACGATGTGCAATGGTGAAAATGGGGGGCACGCGATGGAAACAAGGCCGGAATACCACAAACGACAATGTCAGACTGGATACAGCCCCGCCCTTCTCTCCAGCGGACGACAGAAAAAGATCCTTCGAGTCCATGGGTGAATAAAAAATTGATATGCGTTTAATAGTGCAAACACGTTAATAGTTGAATAAACAGAACGGCGTCATAAAACAGACCCGTCAGCAAAAAAAATCAAAATACTCCAGTCGGTTCGGTGGGCGAACGATGGATGTCATTACGGAGACCAGATATGACATATCACAACACCACCGTTGGCGATTCCTTCTCAGGCACCACCTCCCCATCAAGAGGGAAGGCGCCTATCCACAATTTTCACCTGATCCGTCATCAGTCTTTCATCGCTAAAAAACGCCCGGCTTGGCCCGTTGCCGACGCAGCGGACAACAACGCCTACTACGCCATAAAAAGAGACCATCGGCATGTCGCCGAAACCGGCAAAAAGCGCTCTGCCCTTTTGCCGGAGCGGCGTTGCCAGAAAAGCAGAACAAACCACAATGCACTGAAAGTACCTCCAAAACAAAACGTTGAGGTCAATCGCCATCCTCGCGCAGGCGAGGAGCTATTCCATTGTTGAAAATGGATTCTCGCCTGCGCGGGAATGACATCAAAAAGATCAGTAGCATCTAAAAAACGAGGATCAACATCCATCGTCTTTAACGAACAGGCTGAAAAAACAAAGCAATCACAACTGATGCGACCATCTACAACACTTTGTGAAGAAGGTCGTTCGAGGAACAAAGAAAAAAACAGAACAGTAAAGGAGGGAACGCCATGTATCTCTATCCAGTCCACATCTCGCCAGGGCCTTACAGAGGGGAAAATGAGCAACGCAATCTGGCGCTACGCATTGAAGACTACATCAACGCCTCCATGCAGCATGCTACTCCAGGCGAGCCTCACCTGTTCGGCTACGCCGGAATCAGCCAGGCTCTCAATGTGCCACGCGAAGCCGTCAAAGAACTTCTTTCCCCACTCGACAACGATTGGGACGGCATCACCGTGGCCCGGCCACCGCGCATTGCCGCCGACCAGGTGCTTTCCTGAGCCTAAATCCCTGCAAAAGGGCTCAATCAAATTATTTCACACCGCCCGGCTGCAGACGGGCTTATGGCACCACGCGTCTAAAGGGAGACGCGCCCGGCCGGAGTACCCGGCGGAGCATACTTAGGCAGAAAAGAGAATCAATCGAAAAGCCATATGTCGGTTCGGAGAGCGAACAACAGGCTACACACTCCGAAAGGAAGAAAAGTAATGTCTTCAATCGCAATGAAACTGCACACCTTGCTGCAAAAACAACGAAAAATGCGTCAACGCCGTAAAATCGGCGAGTCCGGTTTCACCCTGCTCGAAATCCTCGTGGTTCTGACCATCATGGGCTTCCTGATCGCCATGGTCGCACCGCGCCTGGCCGGTATCTCCAGCAGCGCGGTAGATACGGTATGCGACAGCAACCAGAATCGCACCATCCAGATGGCTGCCGCCTATTTTGAAAGGACCGGCAACTTCCCCAGCAAACTGACCAACCTTGTTTCCGTGGATGGCACCGATTGGGATGCCGCAACATACGCTATCCCCACCATCAGCGACGGCGACCCGGACAATGGCCAGGAAACTCTAGCGGAAGAATTCGGCAATCGCGTCGCTCCAACAATTCACTATCTTAATGCGAGCGAAGCTCAGGAACTGGCCGACATGGGTATCAAGAAGGTGTTCAATCTCAACGCCTATGACAACATGACGGTAACAGCGGAAGGCAACCCCATGGAAGAGGTCATCCCCACGAGCGTGGATTACACTACGGGCACTTTTGCGGTCATGATGTCGGGCATGGGCGTCGATTCGAATGGTTCATGGGTCACGGATACACTGACCGGCTTTGGCGAAGCCGATTTCCTTGGCCGTATTGTCTTAGGATTCGGTCCGGAAAACGGCCTGGTCACCTCCGGCCTGGTGTCCAACGCGGCCCATTGCCCCGGCGGCATCCAGAATGCCGACAATATTACCTATAACGATTACAACCTGATCGTGCCCCGTCTTCAATCCACGGTTGACCGTCTGGACGAAACGACTCCTGAAATTACTGACATGGCAAGCGAAATTACCGGTATTCAGTACGTTGCCTACGGCTACACCGAAGATGATGAAGCCGACCTGCAGGACGCTACTTCCGGCGGCATTACGGCGGCAACATTCAGCGGCAACAAGGGCACCATTGACGTTGCCCCGGCCGGCATCAAAACCCGCGTGCTGACTTTCGGAGCTCAGGAAAAATTCCAGTATGCCACCATGTGCCCCGAAGGTCACATGTACCCGGCTGACGATTCCGATTTCTGGGCGATTGATCCGGCAAACGCTAACATCGACGCTGGTGACTTTTAAGAAATCCGCCAATTAGATCTTGGTTCAACATTGTGGGGGGGGCTGCAGCCCCTCCCCACACAATGCTGACCATCGGAAAAATGAGATGAATTCCCATCTACCTGTATTGTTGCGGATGCAGCTCCTCTCACGGCTCGCTGGATATGCTTCCGCAAAAGTGCAGGTGCGATTCATTCGTAACGAGACGATTTTTTGCAACAGGCTCCGTTGAGACGTTACCGGCATTGTGCGTAACGCAGTGATTTCTGACTTAAACTGGAAGAAGAAACAAGCAATGTTTTCACCAGCCTCTACAGGTAGTCAGGATGGGTTCACTCTGCTGGAAATGCTGATCGTTGTTTTCATCCTCGGTCTGCTGACCGCCATGGTCGCGCCGACCGCGGGCATGCTCAACGACCACAAACGCGCCGAGCTCACCCGCGACACCATGGAGCAAATCCGGCGCGCCGTTCTTGGTCCGGCGGACCGTTTCGACGCCAAAGGGCACCCGGTGATCGGTGGCTATGTTGGCGACATGCACGCTTGGCCCGGTCTGTGGGAAGCCCGTGCCGAGTTGCGTCCCAACTTCGGCGGCGTCGGTTGGGAAGACCCGGACAATATGACGCCCGGCCTCGGCCAAGGCCCGGACTACACGGTGGATGCGGACAAAGTTTTTTTTCGCCCGTCGGGTTATTTCCGTGGCAACCGCTGGCACTGGAACCGCCCCTATCGTCGCCTGAGCGACGATACGACGGCCGACAGCGACCACATCGGCGGGCTGGAAACGGAGAACGAGGGTCAGCCGCGCGGGCTGTGGACCCGCTTTCCCGAAGGTCTGCCGTTTGATATCGGCAGCTACAAAGCACCGGATCTGGATCTGGGGCCGAACTGGAAAGGGCCGTACATCAGCCCACCGCTCGACCATAAGCTTTCCGACAGCGACCACTGGGCCGAGAACGACGGCGACTATGAAGCGCTGGAACCGGTTTGGATTCCCGCCTTGAGCGCAGAGCGGTGGGAGGATGGTGTCTATTACCCCTCGCCGGACGAACCGGGCGAGTTTTTCGACAACAAGGAATCCTTCCGCCTGCTGCAAAACGATGGCCGTTTCGTCGACGGCTGGGGACGCGCCCTGCGCTTTTTCATCACCGACGATCCGGACGTTTCCGGTGACGCCACCATCTTCTGGATTCTCTCGGAAGGGCCGGACCGCGAAGGAGAATACCCAAACAAGGGAACCTGCGCCAGCCATGTCTGGACGCCGGACGCAAGCGACACCATGAGCCTGGCCTACGACGAAGACGCCGATACGAACCAGGACAACATCGTGCTCAAGCTCTACTCGCGCGACTGGCAGGCGCTCCTCGATGTGCAGCAGCAGGCCAAAATCGCCGCCACGCGTCAGTTGCTTGGCCGGATACGCCAGGCTCTTGTCGGTGATGCTCCGGGCGGACTCAACAGCGGATTCACCGGCGACACGGGCACGTGGCCGGCCCTGTTTCAGTGGGAAACCGGGGAAACCGACCACTGGGACGACAACAATGACGACGGCAAACCCTACAGGGTGGGCCAGCCGCGCGGCTTGTGGACGCGTGAGCCCAACGGCAGCGACGGCACGGACGACAGTGACGACCTCCCCGCGTCGCAATGGGGCATTGGCTGGAAGCGCGCCTACCTACCTGCGCCGGACGGCGTCGGTGAAGCCAATGTGCTGCACGATGCCTGGGGACGCGAGCTGTTGTTTTTTTACGACGAGACCAATGATGCGCTGCTGGTGCTGTCGCGCGGACCGGATGGTCGATACATTTTCGGCGACACAGGCGAATCATTCGAAGAACCCGCGAACCTGGTAGAGGAGTTTGACGTCGTGAACGGCTACGATGCGAACGCCACCGTCAATGAAAATAACGCCACCTACAATTACAATAAAGATAACGTGGTGATGCGGGTGGACGCCATCGACTGGCAGCCCGGTTATTTTCAACTGCCGCAATTGATCGTGCTCAACGCCCAGGAGGGCGTGACCAAGGCGGCGTTTTTTCGCGCCGCCGCTGCAAGTCTCGTTGCCGATTTCGATCTGCTCACGGCCGGGACGACCGGGACCTTCCCCGAGGACACCACGGTGGGTGTTTGGGTGGTCGGCGACGCCGACAATGACGCGGACCAGGCGTTTAACTACGATGATTCAAGCAGCAAGCTCCTGCCCAGCGGTGGACGTTATCTGGTGGTGTGGCACGACACGGACAACGATAACGAAGTCGACTTAGGAGAAGATTCAGGTGAACAGTATCAGGCCATCATCTACCCGGTTACGGCCATCACCGGCAGCGGGGTTCAGAAAACATTGACGCTTAACATGTTCTACTCAGCCCCGTAACAAGGCAACAACCACGGGCGGCTTGAGCAAAAATCTACGTGAACAAAAACAGTTTTCGATTTCCCGGTCATCCATGTCCTGCCAGCAGCGCCTCCTTGGGGAAGAAGGATCCATCCGCTAGGGCATGATGGCTGGGAAGTTTTATCCCCAACGACCTGCTGTTTGATGCCAAGCCGCAGGAAATGGTGGATTCAAGAAAAAAATAGACAGCTATTAACGATAATTGGAGCACCACAACACCATGAAAACCCCTCTGTCCGCATGGGCCGGAAATCTGATCCTGCGCGGCCTCGACTTGCTGCCGGCACGCACCATCCTGGCCATCGAAATCAGTGACGACCAGCTCTATGGTGCGGTGGTGCAAGCCCACGGCCGAAAAACGACGATTGTCGATTTTGTCTCCAGCGAGCGTAAAAACCCCGGTGAGGACCTGCCGGACAGTGACGATCTGGACGCTTTGGCCAAGCGCCTGTCCTACAGCGGTCGAACGGTAGTGCTGGTCACGCCTTTGACGCGCACCGTGCAGCTTTCGGTGGAGTCAACCCGGCTGCGCAAACTAAAAAACTATCAGTTGGCGGAATCACTGCGCTGGGAGGTGGAGCCCTTTACCGGCATCAATGGCGCAACAGCCTTGGTCGGTGTGGAACCGCAGCAACAAGACAAGGACGACATCCTCCTTACTCTGGAAGGAGGGCAGGATGTTGATGTGCAGGTCAGTGTCATGGAAAAGAACGTCTTCCTCGCCCTGCGTCAGACCTGCAAGCGCGCCGGCCTGAAAATGCAACGCATCTACGCCCCGGACTCCTGCTTTTACCTGCCCGCAGTTGACGGTGACGACGCCCGCGCCGTACTTGATATCGGCACCGATCTGTCCGCGTTTGTCGTGATCAAAGGCCGTCAACCCCAGCAGATCAGCGCTTATCCGCTGGGTCGTGAAAGCCTGCGCGAACTGGCTGAAGGGGAAAACGCCAGCGAGCTTGAATCGTCATTACGTTTCATCATTGAACAGGCTCCGCCGCCCAACCCGCTTCTGGTGACGGGACCCGGTGCGCTGGATTCACAGATCGTCGCCTGGCTCGATGATTTGTGCCCCAACGGTGCCGAAGCCCTTTCGCTGAGCAAAGAGCACAATCTGAGCAAGGCCGACCATACGGCGCTCAATGCCGTGTTCGCCACCAGTGTGGGCGCGGGTTTGCGCGAGCTGCTCGGCGCCGCAAGACGCGATATCGGCATTGACGACACCGCCCCCCTGAGCGTGCGATTGAAAGACAATGCCTACATGATGCCGATGGTGGTCGCGGTGCTGTTGGCACTGACCCTGTTCGGCCACTACGAGTGGATGGTGTTTCAGAAAAATAACTACGACCAACAGATTAAGGAACTGGCGGCCAAGGTCGAGGCGCGTGAAAAAAGCAATACTCTTTACAAGAATCACAAAGAACAGGTGGATGGACTGAGCGGCGAGATTCGAATACTGGAAAATCAGATCAACTTCGTCACAGGCGGCTCGGACAATAATCTCGAACGCCTTCAGCGCACTCTGACCGCGCTGGGAAAACTGCCCGACCACCTGACCCTTGCCAACGTCATCCAGCACGGTTGCCGTTATACCCTTAAAGGCGAAGCGCTGGACGCGGACGGTGTCAGCCGTTTTGCCGTGACCCTGCAACACTACCCCTGGTGTCAAACAGTGAAAGTGACGGAGTTGAAATTCGATCTGGATCGTTTTGTGTTCACCCTGGAACTGGAGCTGACAGACTATGCGCAAACTGACCAAGCTTGAGAAATTCGGGCTGATTGCCGCCATCCTGGTCTCCGGAAGTTATTTTTATCTCAACAAGGTGTATGACCCGCAGGCCAAGGCGTTGAAAAAAACCGTGGCAAAACTCAACAGCACCATCGGCCAGTACAACAAGTTGGACGAACCACCGCCGTTGTCACCGGTTAAAAAGGCGATTGAGAAAAAAAAACAGCAATGCGACGCCCTCAGGCAGCAGCTGCACGAAGCCGGTGGACGTAGCGGCAATGCGCAGGAAACCATCACCCTGCTCGACACGGTCAACCGCAAAGCCCGTGAACAGGGTCTGTTGGTGTTGCAATTAGTACCGCTGGGACCGGTTGATGAGGAGCTGTACGACTGGGAATCTTTCGAGTTGCAGATAACAGGCTTCTTCCCGCATCTGCTGCAGTTTATCGACAGTCTCAAAGCCATGCCGCAGCCCATTGAACTGCGCGAGTTGAGCATAATCAAAAGCGAACGGCTTGACGGCACTATCACGGTTAAGGCGCAGCTGCTGTTTTGACGGTGGGATTTTTTCACCACGGAAACACGGAGAAGGATCCTAAACCAGGATTTTCAAGTTTTTCTGCGTGACTCAGTGACTCCGTGGTTCACGAATTTCAAGGTGTTATCCGATCTTATCGGGGCCCCTATCGTGAGGCTCAATCAAAGGCTTTTGCTTCACGATGACTTCGCGATCAAGGCGGATACGGGCTGCAATAAAAGTTCAAGATCGCAGATTGGCGATTTTTTGCCTGCACCACGCATAAAAGGAGTTTGTTATGAAAACCATTGGCGGTCGCACAGTTCTGATGCTGGCGACGTTAACACTATGGACAGCCGTGCCGATGCAGGGATATGCCGCGGACCCACCCGCCCAGCGTAATCCTTTTATGAGCACCAATCAGAACACTGCTCCGTCCGAGTATGCCCTGGCCGCCGACAAGGTGCGAGTGCATGGTCTGGTAACCATCGGCAGTGAAAATCGGGCGATTCTTTCCTGTCCGCAGGATGATTCCGGGAAGCTGACCTATTACCTTATTGGAAGTGCTCGCACCGTCGTGCGTGTTGCGTCCAACAATATGACCTATAAATTTCAGGTACGTCTGCACCAGGACGGCCTGGTGCTGTCAGACACGAATCAAAAGACCTATAAGTTGGATTTATGATGCGTTTTTACATATTTTTTTGTCTCGCCGTGCTTCTGGCAATAACGATGAGCGGTTGCAGCCACCTACCCCGTCCGGACGGGCACGTCTATCATTCACCACCGGCGCAAACGTCCAATTTTCCCGATACGCCTTCGGAAACGCCGCCTATCCAAACCAGGGAACAACCGATCATGCGCATTGTTCAAGGCACACAACTGACGCAGGAACAAGCCGACGACCAGCTTAATGTCGAGGAACCGGCATCTCTGGGCATGAAGACCCGAATTAACCGCCTGACTCTGAATGACGCATCTTTGGGAACTTTGGTTCGTCTACTGACCGAGCTGTGCGGCTATAACATCATCGCCACCAATGCCGCAGCGCAGCGCCTGGTGTCCATTGATCTGCGCAGCACACCGCTGCGTCAGGCTTTGGAAGCGATCTGCCGCCTCAACGACCTGTGGTACCGCGAAGATACCGAGATCGTGACCCTGATGACCAAGGAAGAGTATGCGGATGAAATGGTGGTGCGTCGCAATGAAAAAATGCGTTCCTACACCCTGCGCTACACCAATGCTAATGACATTGCCCGAATCATCGAATCACTGATGGATGGCCAAGTGGAATTCAGCGACATCGGCAGTGAAGAGGTTTACGGCCATATCTCTGAGGATAAAAGCGCCGGAGGCAGTTCCGGTACCAGCACGACGGACAGCGATGAACTGAGCGACGAAGAGAAAATCCGGGCGCAAATGCTTTTCGGCGGTAGTCAAGGCGTTGCCGATGCTCTGCAAATGGCCCGGCGACTGGAGAAAAAAGTACCGGCGGTCATCACGGTCTTCAAGCGCAACAACTGCATCCTGGCCCGCTCTCTGGACGAGGCGGTGCTTGATGAGATCGCCCATATCATCGAAGAGCTCGATACGCCGACCAACCAGGTTTTGTTGGAGATGACCATCCTTCAGGTGACGCTTTCCGATGGATTTGAAAGCTTTTTCAATATTGAATTTGACGGAAATTCCAAATTTTCAGCCTCCTCCATGTCTTCAGCCAGCCTGACTGAAAGCGCTGCCCTGTCAACGGTCTTCGGCAACCACAATATCACCGCACGCATGAAGCTGTTTGCCGAAGACAACCGCATCAACGTGCTGGCGACGCCCTATCTGATGAGCGCCAACAACTCCAAGGTGGAGTTCTTCGTCGGCGAGGAGACGCCGCTACGTGAGGATGTCACCAGCAAAACTCTGTATGACGACGAAGGCAACCCGACCACCACCCTCTACGAAATCACCATCAACCGTGAGGAGTTGGGTACGGACATCGAAATCTCTTCGTTTATTAACGAGGACGGCACCATCACCATGGATTTCAGTGCCGAAATCTCCACGGCGAATCTGGGTGTCACTGAAATCACCGTCCTGGATGAAAATACCGGCTCCTCTCAGTCGTTTCCTCTTGACGGGGTCAATCGTAACGAGCTGACCTCGGTCATCACGGCGGCGCCGGGCGAACCTCTGGCCATCGGCGGCATTATCCGTGAACAGGTGGAGGAAACGGAAAACAAGGTGCCGGTACTCGGCGATATTCCCGGCCTGGGTTTTTTCTTCAAGGAGATCGCCGATACCAAATCAAAAACCGAGACCGTGATCATCCTCACGCCGCACCTGATTCGCCATCCGCGTGACGGCTGGCAAACAAGTCAGGAGTTTCTTGAACGGCGCAGTTCCCACCCGCGCCTGACCCGACAGCAGGAGAACCTGCTCGACTATGAGACGGCCACCGGCTCCGATACGGACAGATAGCAGGATGCAGCCATGAAACAGACGACTTTTCCGGTCCGCAAAAAACCGACCACCATCATCGAACTGCTCTCGCTGATGCGTTTTCAGAAAGCCTCGGACCTGCATTTGAGCGGCGGCCTACCGCCGACGCTGCGCATTGGTGGGGCCATGCGTAGCGGTGATTGTCCACCATTCACCCCTAACGAAGTGGAACATCTGTTAGACCAGATCCTCAGCACACGTCACAAAGAGCTCCTGCGAGAACGGATGTCCGTGGACCTCGGCATTGAGATCGCGGAGGTCGGGCGTTTCCGGGTCGCTGTTTATTTTCAGCGCGGCCTTATGACGGCGGCGTTTCGTATTCTTGCCGACGGCATGCCGTCATTCACGGCTCTCGGATTGCCGGAGAGTCTGTCCGGCCTGCCCAGGTTACGTGACGGTCTGGTCCTGATCACCGGCGCCACCGGCAGTGGTAAATCCACCACCCTGGCCACCATCATCGACGAAATCAACCGCACCAGTGAACGCACCATCATCACCATTGAGGATCCTATTGAGTACATGCACGGCAACCTCAACAGCATCGTCTTCCAGCGCGAACTCCACACCGACGTGCCCTCGTTTGCCTCGGCCATGCGCGATGCCTTGCGTAGCGACCCGGACGTGATCCTGGTCGGCGAGATGCGCGATTTGGAAACCATCCGCACCGCCATTACTGCGGCGGAAACCGGCCATCTGGTGCTGTCCACCCTGCACTCGCGCGATGCCACCTCGTCGGTCAATCGTATTGTCGGTACGTTTCCCGCCGGCGAACAGGGACAGATTCGCCAGCAGTTATCCTCCTCGTTGCGTGCCGTAGTGTCGCAGCGTCTGCTGCCTGGTCATGTCGGCGGCGGGCGTGTGCCGGCCGTGGAGATCATGTTTATCAACACCGGCATCGCCAACCTGATCCGTCAGGCCAAAGATGAAATGATCTACTCCGCCATTGAAACGGGTCTGCGTGAAGGGATGCAGACCATGGAGCAATCACTGATCCGGCTGGTGCATAATGGCCATATCACCATGGAAACCGCCCTGCAGGCGGCGCGGCGTCCCGATCTGCTCAAACAACGGCTGTGCATCGCGGGGAATCTGTAATGGCCGGACGGGAGCGATTCGGCGAATTTTTGCTGCGTCACGGCATCCTCAGTCGCGAAGCGATTTCAGCCATCCTCGAAGAACAGCGCCTGGTGCGTGCCCCCTTCGGCCAGATTGCCGTACGCCGTGGTTACCTGGATGAAATCAGTCTGACGGAGCAATTGTCCCATTTCACCGGCATCCCCTTGCTGCAGAGCGACACCATCAGCGACGATGCGGCGCTGACGGCAAAAATCCCCAAGAAGCTGGCCCGCAAACTTGGCATTCTGCCTCTGGGGCGCGGCCTAAAAAACGAGCTGGTCTGTGCCTGCAATGGTCCGGTAGCCATGGCCGCACTCCAGTCAGTGAGTAAACTGGTCAACCGGCCGGTGACCCTGCAGATGGTGCCGTCCAGCCAATTGACAAAAATGTTGTCGGATTCCATGAGTCGCGATTTCGACACCTCGATTCAAGTTCGCGATCTGCGTCTGTTTGACGAAAACGTCAATCTAGTGACAGAACTGCTGGAAAAACTGCTGCTGCGCGCCATCAATATGGAATCTTCGGACATCCATCTCGAGCCGGGGTGCGACGAAATGAAGGTGCGTTTTCGCATCGACGGCATGCTCAAGGAGGTGGAACACTTGCCCATCGCCCTGGCCGACAAGGTGCTGTCACGCATCAAGGTATTGGCCGGGTTGGACATTGCCGAAAAAAGGATGCCGCAGGACGGCGCGTTTTTCTTCGTTCCCCAGCGTCTTGATATCGAAATCGGCGGGGTCAATATCCGCACCTCAACCTTGCCGGTGATTTACGGTGAAAAAGCGGTTTTACGCTTGCTGCCGTCAAACGATTCCGTCATCGGCATCGGCGAAATCGGTATGAACGCCGACACGTTGGAACGGTTTACCTCCCTGGCCGCGCGACCACACGGCATTTTGCTGGTCACCGGGCCCACCGGCAGTGGCAAATCCACGACCCTGTACGGATTGCTGCAGATGTTGCGCGACGAAACCCGCAACATCACCACACTGGAGGATCCGGTGGAAGTGAAAATGGCCGGCATCAACCAGACCCAGATCACCGCCGGACCGAAAATCTCCTTTGCCGGAGCACTGCGTTCCATTCTGCGTCAGGACCCGGACATCATCATGGTCGGCGAAATCCGCGACAAAGACACCATCGATGTTTCCCTGCAGGCATCGATCACCGGTCACCTGGTGTTGTCCACCCTGCACACCAATGACGCGCCGTCCTCCTTTACCCGGCTGCTCGATATGGGCGCGGAATCGTTCCTCGTCGCCACCAGTATTCGCGGCATCCTCGCCCAGCGGCTGGTGCGCCGGGTCTGCCCGATATGCGCCTGCGAAGAAATGATCACCGACCAAGAGTTGGCCATGCTGCAGATCCCTGATGCGCAACCGTTTACCATCCAGCGCGGCCAGGGCTGCGACAGATGCCACGGTAGCGGCTATACCGGACGACTGGGCCTTTTCGAATTGCTGGTGATGGATGAACAACTGAAACAGATGGTCGCCCGACGCGACAGCGCCGAACAATTGCTCTGTTATGCGTTGCAGGAACAACAGTTTCAGACCCTGCGCATGGATGGATTGGAAAAAGTTCGCCAAGGCCTGACCACGCCGGAGGAGATCATGCGCGTCACTATGGACTGAATCATGGCAAAGATTTTTCCACGGAGACACGGGTTTTTTAAGGTGTAATCCGAAGTTGTCGAGGCCTTTATCGTGAGGCTAATCAAAGGCTTTTGCTTCACGATGACCTCGCGATCAAGGCGGATAAAAGCCTAGATAAAAGGCAAAGAACTCACTACGGAGGCACTGAGACACGGAGAACGACCTTAAACCGGATTTTCAGCTTTTCTCCGTGTCTCAGTGGTTCAAAACGTTAAAAAAGGGAGAACACCACAGCCGTGCCACTTTATCGCTACAGCGCCATGAACGAACGCGGGGAAATCCAGCGCTCCACCCTGGTGGCCGCGGACCCGTCCGCGGCGGCGGCCAGCCTGGCCGGACGCGGACTGAGTCTGTTGCAGCTGCAGGAAACCGATGATGAAGCAACGGATTTTTCAGCGTCCCTGGCCCGAATGGGACGGGTGCGTCAGCGCGAGGTGATTATTTTTCTGCGCATGCTCGGTGCCCTGATCGGCTCCGGTATCACCATTACCGAGGCCATCAGCGTTTTGCAGGCCCAGAGCAGCGGTCGGCGTCTACGTGCCGTGCTGGAGGACATTAAAACCCATATTGAAGGGGGAATCTCTCTGAGCGAGGCACTGGCTCAATATCCACGCCTGTTTCCGGAAATTGCCGTTAACATGGTCCGGGCCGGAGAATCCGGTGGAATTCTTCAAGAAACCCTGAACAGCCTGGTTGTTTATCTGGAGAAAAAAGCGGCCCTACGACGCACGGTCATCCGGGCGTTCATCTATCCATCAATCGTCTTACTGGTGGCGATCGGCGTGATTATTTTTCTGGTGACATTTGTTATCCCACGCTTTCTCAGCCTGCTCGAAGGCCGCCCCTTACCGTGGAACACCCAATTACTCTTCGACCTGTCGCAGTTTCTCATCCGCTATCACACGCCGATTATTGTCGCGGTGTTGGGCACGGTGGCCCTTACGGTTGTGCTGTTTTCCATGCCGACGTCGCGGCAGGTTATCGACCGCTACAAAATCTTGATTCCAGTACTCGGTCCGGTGTTCCGTTTTGCCGTCATCGTTCAGTTTACGCGCACCCTCGCCTCGCTGTTGCAGAGCGGACTGCCGCTGGTGGAATCCTTGCGCCTGACCAACGCCACCTTGTCTAATCAGGCGCTGCAAACAGCACTGGACGACGGCCTTAACAAAGTGGTGGGCGGCGAGCCGTTTTCCGAAACGATACGCGCCATGCCGATTTTCACCAGCCTGGCCGCCGCCCTTTTCCGAGTTGGTGAACAATCGGGAAGCATGGATGATTCGGCCAAGTTGCTGGCCGATATTTACGAAGCCCAGCTGGAAGATCGTGTCGCCCTGATGAGTTCCATGATTGAACCGGGCCTGATCATCTCCCTCGGCGGCATTGTCGGTTTCGTCGCCTGGTCGCTGGTGGCGGGCATGCTCAGTATGTACAGCTGAAAAAGCTTTTACGGAGGCACGGAGAAAGACCATAAAGCAGATTCTTCAGATTTTCTCCGTGTTTCACGGTGACTTTGGATAAAAACGACACATATTTTTTTGATCAAGGAAAGGAACCACCTGCGATGAAATACCTGTTACTGACTGTCCTGACGGCGCTGCTGCTGAGCGCCTGCCAGGAAACCTCCCAACCCAATGCCGTCACTCTGGTTGAATTCGACGGCGGCAGCCTGACGGACCTGGATGTTCAGGCGCATTACCAAAAAATGCGTAAAAATCCGAAGTTTCGTGACAGGCCGGACCTGCTCGCCCCGGAAAGCGTCTTTGAACATGCCTTGAACATGGAGATGATTATCGCGCTGGGCCTGGATAAAAAACTGCACCTCAATCCCTATGTGCGCGAAGAAATTCACAACCACATGAGCCAGTTGTTTTTGCGGTTGCTTCAGGACGAACTGATTGATGCCATTGACCGCAACAGTATCAGCGATGAAGAAGCCCGGGCTTTTTATGATGAGAACCAGCATCTGTATCAAAAAAAAGCCCTCTACCGGGTCTCCACTTTTGCTCTGGACAAAGAGCAGGCGGATGAAGCGGTGGCGGCCATTCGCAATGGTGTGCTGAGTTTCGCTGAAGCGGCGCAACGTTATGCCCTCAGCGAAAAGGAACAGCACAGCGGCGGCGCTATTGGATCTCGGGCGCTGGAGCGTTTTCGCCCGCACTGGCGTGAACAGGTGGCAGCGCTTGAAGAAGGCCAAGTCGCCGGCCCCATCGAACTGGACGGCGACTGGCGCCTGCTGCTGCTCCACAGCAAATCCGCGCCCTATCAGTATAGCTTCGAAGAGAAAAAAGAATATATCCGCAACGACCTGCTTTACCAACGCTATCAGGACGCCTGGCAAGAAGTTTATGAGCGGTTAAGCCGTCAGTTTCACGTCAGAATCGACCAAAAGGCGTTAACGGACTTTTATCGCGACGGCATCAACGCTCCACAGGAGGAACAACGATGAAAATTCTGCCGATTTTTCTGTTGCTGACGGTTCTGACTCTGCCGTTGTGGGATGCCACTTCGGCCCAAGCCCATGTTCGCCCCAAGGGGTCCATAAAAGTGGACCTCAATAAAAAACGGCCGACCTATGATGATTTCGCTTTTTTCATCGAGTCCTATGTGCATCGCCAGTTATACCTCGGCCGCTATGAGCAGGCGAAGAATCGCTTTTACGTCGCGGTGTTCGACAAGGTGACGTTTGACCTCAATCAGGCAACGGTCTTTTTTCAGGTTCTCGATACCCGGGAAAATGAGCGCTTTGCCGACAGCATGACCTTTACACAGCGACCGGACAAGGTCTGGACGTATCTCACTCAGGCCGGAGAGAGCTTGGCCGTGCATACCTTTGAACATTGGTATGCCTATTACGAGCGCACCTGGAACTTGCGTTATGTCTACGCAACGGCTGTGGCTTTATGTGTTGTGTTCCTTCTTCATCAGCGTGAACAACGACGCAAACGGGCCAGACAAACCACGACGTAACGCGCACTAAAAAAAACTCACCACAGAGGCACTGAGACACGGAGAAAGAGCCTAACAGGCTGTGGGGTCCATGGACGGGCGATCAAAATCAAGGACAGGTGTTCAAGTCCTTGATTTTGTGAGCAAGACGGACATCGCATTTTCGGCTTGCGTCGTTGAAAAATCCCCGGATGGGACGTTTTCACCATCCTGCTAAACCAGATTGTACGTTTTTTTCCGTGACTCCGAGATTCAAAGAGATCCGTTTTCGATCTCATACGCGCAAAAGATCGGTAAACACGCAGCCAAATGAGGTGCTTCATTGGGAAACATAACCATTATTTTAATCACTCTCATTGCTCTGGCCGGAGCACTCGGCAATGCCCCGGACGAGGTGCAATCCGTGTACAGCGAAGCCATTTCCTCCGGGCGCTATCTGGCCACGGCCGGCGATCTGCGTTCCATTTCCAACATGCTTGATTACGAATACCTCCGTCGCGGCCGCTATCCGCGTCAGGATCGGTTTGAGCACTGGATGAGCAAGAATTTCAAAGAAAGCCAGATCAAAGAAATCACTCATGATCATTGGGATCGGCCTTTACGTTATGTTGTGGCCAAGGACCTGCAGTCCTACACGCTGACCAGTTACGGTCCTGACGGCATTGCCGACAACAAAGATGATTTATACGTCACCGGTCCCTGAACCACTTCTTCGAGGAGAACACCATGAAACAACGTCTGCCAAAGCGACATTATCTGGTTAATCACCGTTATCAATTGGGACAATCCTTGGTCATCATTCTTTCCCATGGCGTCGTAGCTCTGTGCGTCGCTATTGCCGTGTCGTGGTATTACCTGTTCCTGTTTGATCAACGGATGGTCTGCGACCACAACGGGAGTTTTTTCTTTTATGTGCTGGTAGCCATCGCAACGGTATTGTGTGGAGTCTTGGTGTGGAGTATCCGCCACAGCCATCGTGTCGCCGGAATGTTTCTGAAAATCGATCTTCTGCTCAAAGATGCTGCCAGGGGGCAATATCCGCAACAACCGATTCTGTTTCGTCAATCAGATTATTTTCGTTGGCTGTCCGCATCTTTGAATCCGGTACTGAAACGCATGCAGAATTCCGATCAACATCTGCGTAATGTATGCGACAAACTGGACCTGCTCATCAGCCACAGTGCCAACACTGATCACAATCTCCAGTGGTTAACAAAGGATTTGCGCACATTGAAACAGGAGATCAGGAGTTATCTCGACTCAAGCAATGGGGATAAAAACACGACGGATGAGGAAAAAGAAACAAAGAAGAAAAAACACTGAGCCGTGACACGGGATTTATTGACTTGCCGCCGCGCCGGAGGACAGATCACAATGGATACATCATAACAGTTTGAATCTCTGTGCGAAACCGTATCAGCGTCGTGCTGATCAGCCTCCTTTATTTTCTCCACAAAGCAATGGGACTTCGAATTCCTGTTCTCTTTACGCCATCCCTTTGTGACTTTCGTCACAAAAAATTCTGGTGTTCTCTGTTATCGTCCCCCCCAGAAACAGGCAAATGATATTTAAATTCACTTTCACACATTGAAAGCATCCCCTCGTCATTCAATCAGGACAGGAGAACCAACCATGAAGAAACGTGTATCCACCCTTGTGTACAGCACCTTCATCACCGGGTGGCTGGTGTGCGCTTCAAGCGTTTTCGCCGAAGCAGCGCCAACAGTGATTGAAGAAGAAACCATGGAAGTCAATGCAACAAGCATTGAACAAAATCGCGCTCGTCAGGTCGACCTGGATCAGGCTCAGCGCAATCTGGCCATGGATATGGCCGATGTTCTGCGCGATGAACCCGCGATTCAAATCGGCGGCGGCACCCGCAATGCCCAGCGTTTTTATCTGCGCGGCATTGAAGCGAGCAATCTGAATATCCGCATCGACGGCGCCTCTCAAGGGCGCAACCTGTTTCAGCATCGCGGCGCAACCGGCGGCATGGATGCCGATCTGCTCAAGGCGGTGACCGTCGAAACCCTCCCCTCTTCGGACCAGGGCGGCGGAGGCCTGGGCGGCAGCATCAAATTCGAAACCATGGATGCCCAGGATCTAGCCACCGGTGATCGCCCGGTGGGGGCACGACTTAAAGTGAGTCACAGCAGTGTCGATGATGCCATCGCCGGTGCGGCAACAGGCTACGGCCTCTACGGCAACAGCGGCCTGCTGGTGCATATCAGCGGGACCAATAGCGAGGATTACACCAGCGGCGACGGCGACGAGGTGCATGGTTCGGCCGGACGTGACCGGGATTATTTTGCCAAGTTCAGTCTGGTGGATCAGGCCGGACACAGCCTGCGCCTGAGCGCGGAAAAGAATGAAAACAGCGGCTTGTACCGCTGGGGCGCCGGTGACAGCAGCTACAGTGATACCGCGACGCTCAACTATCAGATCAGCGAACGCCAGACCCAGGTGCTGGACTACCGCTACACCATGCCGTCCTCTACTCTGGTCGCTGTTCGTCTCAATCTGTTCCACAACGAACAGTCCCTGGAAAACAGTGACAACAATACGGAAACGGAAACCGAAGGCTATGGCGGCGAGCTGCGCAACACAGCCCATTTCTCACTTGGCGCAACGGACCATGAGTTGACCGTGGGGGGCGATTTCTATCAGGAAGACGGCAGCTATGAAGCGTCCGGCTCCAGTCGCGGCGATGACAATCGCAGCGAAACTTTCGGCCTGTTTATCCAGGAACGCATGGCCATCGGCCGCCTGCTCTTGTCCGCCGGGCTGCGTTATGACGATTACTCCGCCGATTTCGGTGCCGAAACCATTGACGGCGATGAATTGTCACCAAGTGCCGGTGCCGAATTTGAGCTGGGCTATGGTCTGACCCTGTTCGGCGGCTATGGCGAATCGGTGCGCAGCAGCGGTGTTATCCCGGTGCAGTGGCTGGTTTCTGCGGTGGACGATGCCACCTTCAACCAACAACCGGGCAAGGACAGTTACGGTAAAAGCTTTGAACCGGAAACCTCACAACGCTACGAAGGCGGACTGCGCTTCGAGCGGGATAACCTGCTGCGTCGCGGTGATTCTTTCGAAGCCGAACTCACCGTGTTCAAAACCGAAATCGATGATCTCATCGCCCAGATCGGCGGGCGACGTGGTGCCCCTGTCAGCGGTTTTTACAATGATGACACCATTGAGGTCAACGGCTGGGAGCTGCGTCTGGCATGGCAACTGAGTGACTTTCGCACCAGCGTTTCTTACACCCGTGCCCGTGCCGAAGATGACAACGGCGACTTGATCGGCGCCAGTGTCGGCAACCGCACCGCCGCCACCACCGGCGACCGGTTGATGTGGGATACCTCCTGGCAAGTACGGCCAGACTTTTCCTGCGGTTACACCCTTGATGCCATGGCCGGTCTCGACAAAGACGATATCGACCGCAGTGGCTACGTGCTTCATCATCTCCAAGCCGAGTGGACCACATCAATTGACGGCTTAAGCGTGCAGTTGGCGGTGCGCAACCTGTTTGACCGCCGCTACAGCGATCAGACCAGTGTCGGCACCGACAGCACCGCCGTTTACGAGCCGGGACGCGATGTTCGTCTGGCCATGACCTATCACTTTTAATCTCTCTTTCCGAAGTTAATTGCGCGGCCCGCAAGGGCCGCTCTTTTCAAGGAGTCAACCATGCCACACTATCGTCTAAAACCTTGCTCAGTTTTGTTCTGTATCATCCTGACAGTGGTTCTGACCTTCACCGGAGTCGCCATGGCAGCACAAACCGGCACCCTCAAATTGGTCAGCGTCGGTATCGGCGACCGCGACAATATGACCCTGCGCGCGCATAAAGCCATTGTCAACGCCGATGTGTTTCTGGCCATGCACCCTGAACAAACCCGCGCCAAGCTGGCCGATCTGATCGGCGACAAGCCACTGCACGATGCCGGTCATGGTCTGTTTGGCCGTCTCGGCCGTCGCGGCAGTGCCGAGCAACGCGCCGCCCAACAGGATAAAACCCGCCAGATTATCCGTAGTGCCGTCGCTGGCGGCAAACATGTGGTGATCCTCGATTATGGCGATTCCACCATCTACGGTCCGCAGACCGGCTATCTCAAAGAGTTCGCCGACCTCAACCCCGAAGTGGTGCCCGGCATCTCCAGCTTCAACGCCGCCAATGCCGCGTTAAAATGCGGCATCACCAGCGGTAGCCAGAGCCACTCGGTGATCATCACTGCAGCCATGGGTGCCCGTGAGGGCTACAAAGGCAAAGATACCTTGACCAAACTGGCTGAAACCCAGTCAACCATGGTGTTCTTCACCATGGGGCTGAACCTGTCCGAGGTGGTCAAACAACTCAAAACCCAGTACGACGCGACAACACCCATGGCCATTGTGCTCTACGCCGGTTCCTCGGACAAAGAGCAGGTGATTCGTGGCACCCTCAATACCATCACGTCACAGGTTGATGACGACAAACTGCCGTTTGAACACCTGATCTACGTCGGAGATTTTCTGCGATGAGTTCTCGCCGTCCGCAACTGACCCGGCAGATCGGCCTATTGTCGGCCCTGGTGTTGGTGATCGCCAACATGGTCGGCAGCGGCGTGTTCACGACCTCCGGGTTTATCCTCACCGAGCTGGGCAGCCCCGCCACCTTGATGTGGTGCTGGCTGCTCGGCGGTGCCTTCGCCCTCACCGGAGCCCTGTGCTACGGTGAGCTGGGCGCCATGTTACCCGAGGCGGGTGGCGAATATGCCTACCTGTCACGGGCGTTCGGCCCCCTGCCCGCATTTTTGTCGGGCTGGATCTCGCTGATTGTCGGCTTTTCCGCGCCCATTGCCGCTGCGGCCATCGCCTTTGCCACCTACTTTCTCGGCGGCGGCAGAGCGTCCTGGTTTGAACTGGACGCGTTCGGCATGACCCTGATCCGCGTGTCGCCGGTCACGTTGTTAGCCTGTGCCACGGTGATTGGCCTGTCGCTGGTCCACGTTCACAGCGTCCGCCTCGGCAAACGGGTACAGAACGCCCTGACCCTGTTCAAAATCGTCTTTATCGCTCTGTTCATCCTTGGCGGTTTTGCCTGGGGGCACGGCAGCTTCAGCCATCTGGGTGAATCACTCTCCGCAGACGGCTGGAGCGCTTCGGGTTTTGCCGTGTCGCTGATTTTCGTCTCCTTTGCCTACAGCGGCTGGAATGCCGCCGCGTATCTCGGCAGTGAGATCACCCGCCCGGAGCGCAACCTGCCCCTGGCGCTGGTCGGCGGCACCGTGCTGGTGATGGGTCTGTACCTGCTGCTGAATATGGTATTCATCTATGCCCTGCCACCGCAGGCCATGAGCGGCACCCTTGAAGTGGGCCTCAGTGCGGCCACCGCCCTGTTCGGCAACACCATCGGCACCCTGTTTGCCCAGGCCATCGCCCTTGGCCTGCTGTCGGTGCTCAGCGCCATGATCATGGCCGGGCCACGGGTCTATTTCGCCATGGCGCGCGACAACCTGTTTTTTCAGCGTTGCGCCCAGGTCCACAAAACACGTCACACTCCGGCGGAAGCCATCGCCTTTCAGGCGGTGATCGCCATCGGTATCATTGTGTCCACGGCCTACGATACTTTGCTGATTTACGTCGGCTTTACCCTGTCATTGTCGGCCATGACCACGGTGCTCGGCCTGATCCGTTTGCGCCGCCTGGCGCCTGACCTGCCGCGGCCGTATCGCACCTTTGGCTATCCGCTGACACCGGCAATTTTCATCCTCGGCAACCTGTGGATCATGGTTTACACCATCCACAGCCGCCCCATGGTCGGCTTGGCCGGTATCGTCACCATCGGCGTTGGCGGTCTGCTCTACCTGATCGCCCGTCAGCGTGGTCAGGTTACGGCCAACGGCGTGTTCACCCGCCAGCGCGCGGATGAGCCGGGCAATTGATCGTCCACGGCGGACGCCGCACATCTGGCGTCCGCCTTTTTATCCCCCACAACCTTCCGCACCCCCGGCTACTCTCCCGGCAGCGCGGAAGATGGAGAGTTTCGTGCTAAACACACCATATCCCAAAATATCCATCCGCAGCGTTCGTCGGCTCCCGGTCGTTGCCGCGTGTTCCCTGCTCTTACTGGGCGGCGTTTCCGTCCTGAGCGCCAAAGCTGAGAACACGCCTCAGGCGGCAGGCCTGTCTGATGTGGCCAGTCAGACCGTGGCCAGTGAGCAACAGACCCGCACCTTGCAACGCCAATGGAGTGACGAAGAGCGCGCCCTGCTGGCGAAAATCGATCAACTGACGCGCCAGGAAGCCATGTTGGGCCAACAGGTCGAACGCCTTGATCATCGCCTGCAACAGAAACAGGAACAGATTGACGCCCAGACCCGCCGCGCCGAAGAAACCGAAAAACTGCGCCAGGGCCTGCAGAACTGGTTTCAAATTTCGGCCCAGGAGCTGGAACAAAATCTAGCGGCCAGCCAGCCGTTTCTCGCCGATGAACGGCGCAAACGATTGGATGACCTGCACACCGTGCTGCTCGATGGCGACATCGCCGTACATGAACAGTTCCGCCGTTTGATGGAAGTGTTTCAGGTCGAGGCGGAATACGGCTACACCAGCGAAGTCTATCGCGACAAAATCACCATTGATCAGCAACAACGTGAGGTGGATATGCTGCGACTCGGTCGGCTATCGCTATTTTTTACCACGCCTGACGGCGAACAGGGCGGGGTGTTTGATCCTTTGGAAAAACGTTTTGTCTACCTGCCGGATTCAATGGTTGCCGACCTCAATCAGGCACGACAACAGATCAACGGACAGACGTCTGAAGCGTTAACCCTGCTGCCCGTGGGGAGGATTCAGCCATGAACATCGCCATCAAACGCCTGATCCTTTTCGTCGCCCCGCTCATGGCCTTACTCATGGTCATGAGCGTCGCCCAGCCACTGTGGGCCGCGGACATTCGCGCCGCGTATCAGCAATTGCAAGAGCAGTTGAATGAGCAGCAACAACGGCAACAGCAAACCGCCCGCACCATTGCCGATGAACGCCGCGACCTGAAACAGGAACTGTCCGCCAAGCAGCGCGCCGTCCGCCAACTGAAACAACGCATCGCCACCACCGAGCGCACCCTGGCCAAAGCCGAAAAAGCCCTGTCGGCGTTGCAGGCCCGCCAGAGTCGCGACCATGAAGCCATGAACAACCTGGCCGCAGCGGTGCGCGTGGCCGCCAAGCAATTGCAGGAAAGACTTGATGCGTCGTGCTTCAGCGCATTGCAGCCGCAACGAGCCCGCGCCCTGAACAAAATTTTCAACAAACATTATTTCCCCGGTCTGAACGATTTCGACACCATGAAACGGCTGTATCTTGAAGATATGACGCAGAGCAGCCAGGTCCAATTGGCCCAGACCCAATTCACCGCCCTGTCCGGCATCCAGGAAACCGGTCCGGTGCTGCTGGTGGGACCGTTTCTGGCCGTAGCTGCTGAGCACGAATGCCCGGCCCTGCTTCACTATCATCCGGCCAGTCATGAATTTTCCATCATCAACGCATCCCTGAGCTGGACGCAACGCAAGCTGCTCAATGTTTACCTGGCAGGAAAGAGCGATCTGGCACCGCTGGATCTCAAGGCCGGTGCCGGTCTGGCCCAACTCACCGAGAAAAAAACCTTCTGGCAGCGAATTAAAGGCGGCGGCGTGCTGGTGTGGCCGATTCTGCTGTTGGCGGTGATTGCCGTGCTGATCAGCATCGAACGGGCGCTGTTTTTGAAAAAGGTCCATGACAACACTGACCGCACCATGAACCAGGTCAACGAATATGCTGAACAGGACGACTGGGAAGCCTGCCAAAAGCTCATTGAGGGGCGCAGCACACCGGTGTACAACGTGGTCCGCGCCGGGATCAGTGCCCGCCACGAAGAACGGGAGATTCTTGAAAGCATCCTCCAGGAGGCAATTCTCAAGGAACTGCCGCGTCTGGAGCGGGCGCTGCCGTTGCTTAACATCATGGCGGCCATTGCCCCGCTGCTCGGCCTGCTCGGCACGGTGACCGGCATGATCAGCACCTTTGAGATCATCAATATCTACGGCACCGGCGACCCACGCATGATGTCCGGCGGCATCTCCGTGGCGCTTGTGACCACCATGCTCGGTCTGGTGGTGGCAATCCCCATCATGTTGCTGCATACCTTCCTCAACCGGCAGGTGGAGCACATCATCGGCGACATGGAGGAAAAATCCGTGGCCCTGACCAACATTATTTCACGGTGCCAGGGTTAGGAACGGCTTATGGATGCGTTATTTGCCCGCGGATTGCATACCTTACACCACCTGAGCAGCGACAGCGCCCCGTTCGCCTATATCATCCACGGCGGGCTGGTGATGGTGCCGTTACTGGTGATTTCGGCGGTGATGTGGATGCTGGTGTTTGAACGGGTGGTGGCCTTTCACCGCCTGGAGTTCCGCGATATCTCCATGATTGAGCTGGTGCATGGCTGCCGCGACGGCAGGCAGATATCCGGCAGCCGTGGCGGCTTGCGCTCGCAACTGGGTCGCTTTTTTGTTGGTCAGCAGCAGGGCAGCTATCCGCTGACCCGTTCGCGGCTGGATGAATATTACCTGAAGACGCTGCCGAACATCGACCGCCATATCGACGCCATCACCACCCTGGCCATGGTGTGTCCGCTGCTCGGCCTGCTCGGCACGGTCAGCGGCATGATCACCACCTTTGATGTCATCGCCCTGTTCGGCACCGGCCATTCCAAGGCCCTTGCCGGTGGTATCTCCGAAGCTCTGATCACCACCCAGGGCGGCTTGCTGGTCGCCATTCCCGGCATGTTCGCCAGCGCCGTGCTCAGTCTCCGGGCACGCCGTTTGCGCGAACGCCTGGAGGAATCCATCATGACCCTGAAACGGATTGTTGAATCATGATTAATGTCAGACAAAGTTTACGCCGTAATAACAACCGCACCGCGGATATCAATATTTCACCACTCATCGACCTGGTGTTTCTGCTGTTGATCTTCTTCATGGTCACCACCAGTTTCGTCAAGGAAACCGGCATTGAGGTCGAACGCCCTGAAGCGGGCAGCGCGACCATGGCCGAGAACAGCACCATTCTCGTTGCGGTGACCAAAGACGGCGAGGTATTTTTTGACCGCCAGCGCGTCGATGTACGCACGGTGCGCAGCCATATCGCCCAGGCGCTGGTGGAAAACCCCGGCGGCGAGGTGATCGTTGTCGCTGATAAATTCAGCCATACCGGCGTTATTGTTCAGGTGATGGACCAATGCCGTCTGGCCGGGGCCAAACAGGTCCATCTGGCCGCCGACAACGGACACGAGTAAGGCGATGATGCGCAAAACACCCCGTTCCGTATTTGTGATCGGTTTTCTGTTGGCCACGGTCATCAATATCGTGCTGTTCGCCCTGATTCCCAATTCCTCGACGCCCGAGACACCGCAGCCGTCCCTGTTGCGCAGCCAACCGGTGCGCTTTACGCCGCCATCGCCACAGATGGAGCAGCCACAGCCCGAAGAGGTGACCATGCCGCCAGAGCCGACCCCGACCCTGCCGCAGCCAACTCTGAGCGCACCGATGCTGCAACAGCCTAACCCGACCTTGACGTTGCAAGCGCAGCAGCCGGAGCTCAAGCCGGTGACACCGCAGCCGCAAGCGTTTCAGAAGCCGGCTGTGTTCAGCAGTAAGGCGCTCGATGTGCAACCGCAACTCAGTTACCAGACTGCGCCACGCTATCCGCTTCAGGCACGTAAACGGGGACTGAGTGGTTATGTCAAGTTGCAGTTCGATGTGTTGGCCAATGGTGAGGTGCGGCGGTTACGCATTCTTGAATCGCAGCCACCCGGCGTATTTGACAACGCAGTGCTCGACGCCGCCCGCACCTGGAGCTATCAACCCGGCGAAGTGCTGGGCGACAAGGTGCGTGTGCGTCTGGTGCGCACCATCGTGTTTAATCTGGAGGATCAACCATGAGACGTTTTGCCGCCACATGTTTTGCGTTGTTGCTTGCGCTGTCCACACCGCTGCTCGCGTCCGCTGATTGCGGCGGAAGACAGCATCCGCGCGTCGACCATGTGTTGCATAAAAGTCAACAGTTACTCACCACCCGAAACATTGACGCCGCTGTGCGTGTGCTGGAAGAGTTCACTGGCAAACATCCCGGTATCAGCGACTTTCGGCTCCATGCGCGGCTGGCGGAACTGTACAGCCAACAAAATCAGCGGGAAAAAGCACGCGATGCTTATCACCATGCGCTACAAGACTGCGATGAACCTGCCTGGCTGTGGCAAAATTACGGCGCCGTGTGCTGGAATCTCGGCGACTACGCTCAGGCGGCTGAGGCGTTTCTCAATGCCCACCAGCGCGGTGCTGACAGCCAGTGTTATGTTGACGGCCTCGTGGCTCTGAGCTATGCCGGTCAGCATGACGAAGCCGCGCACAAGCTGTTTCAGGTCGTGCGCGATCATTCAGACGCGCCCATCGACTGGCTGGAAGCCTATGTTCAAATCAGCCTGCAGTCCCGGAACAAAAAACAGGCCCTGCAACCGCTCATCACCTGGGAGGCGCGCTTTCAGAACGCTCCCGCGTATTGGCGCTCTCGCACCTACCTGCACCTCGAAGACCGCGATTATCCAAGCGCCATCTCCTGCCTGCGCGTCACTGCGACGCTGGCGCCGCTGACTCGCGACGAACAAGCCACCCTGGCCGACCTGCTGCTGTCGGCGGACCTGCCTGAGCAGGCGGCGCACCACTACCGGCAGTTGCTGAAAGCCGTTCCAGATAAGCGTCAGTGGCATGAGCAACTGATTCTTTGCTACCGCCTTATGTACCAGCCTCACCTGGCCCAAGCAGCTCTACAGGAGGCGAAACCTTATGTTTCTGCAATCTATTGGCACCGCACTCAGGGAGAACTGAGCTACCAATTAGGCGATTATACCAATGCTTTTCATCACCTTGAGGAACTGCTGCGCCGCCAACCGGACGATGGTGCCGCCTGCCTGTTGCAAAGCTATTGCGCCCTACAACTCAATCGCTATCGGACAGCCCGCACCTGTCTGAACAAAGCCCTGCAATTTAAGCAATATCGACAGGAAGCACGCTCCCTTTTGAACTGGATCAACGCCACAAAAGAGTCTTAAGTCACTGTTTTATTGATAGGTTCAACGCGTAACAGGCGATTCATGCGAAACAAACACCATCCCCCATAGAGAACCTCAATAAGTCAGAAAGGATCTGGCTATTGATTTGTCGAATCGTTCACTATAGAGTAAACAAATTATAACCTTTTAAGTGGAGGATCGCGTATGGACAGTAAAATTTCTCGCCGAGAGCTTTTGACCAAAACCTCCGTCGTTGGGGCAGGCCTTGCTTTGGGTTCCTTATCAACCGCAAGTGCTATCGCTTCAGATTCAGAGGGTCGCAACACAATTGGCGCCAGTATTCGGCGTGCCGATTTCAAAAAGGAAAAGCACGTTCCTGTCATCGAACTGCCGGACCGGATTGTTGCAGGCCAGCCTTTTGATCTGACTGTTTCGGTGGGCAAGGATATTCCCCACCCCAACACTACAGAACATTTCATCAACTGGATCTGTGTTTACTTTAAAGCTGCGGGTGAAAGCCGGGTCACTGAGCTGGCAAAATTTGAATTTACCGCCCATGGCGAGTCTCCAATGGGGGCAAACAAAGGGCCGGCACATTCCGATCCGCATGTCAGTGCGAGAATGCGACTGCAAAAAAGCGGAACATTAATTGCCGTCAGCTATTGCAACATACATGGCCTTTGGGAATCCGCAGTCTCTGTAAACACGGTGTGACCGACAAAAAAGCCCCGACATGAATAACATGCCGGGGCTTTTCAATTGCTACAGGCCGGTAATGGGGGCTGCAAAGAGAAAATGATCTGGTCAGACCGCAAGAAAAGCACGGTTCTGCAACAGATCGACGCTGCTTCGCTGCTGCTGGCATAATTGACGGGCAACCCTGTGATGATGCTTGTGGTAGAGATCAGCCAACGCATTGCTTCGATGGGGACGCCCGTAAATCTTCCACAACCGTTGACCACTGACGTTCAGTGGTTTGCGGCCCATAAAGCCTTCCACATCCTTCAGCGGATACCCCAAAAACCAGCCGATTTCGTGCGGCAACTCGTTATTGAGGGCAAAACGTTGAGCCAGTTGTTCGAGCACCGTTTCAATAGAGTGCGGTTGACGATAGCCAAGACGGGTCAGAAATGCGCGGGAAGTCAGACTACTGAGCCGTTTTTGCAAAAGGTCAGGATGATAGATCAACAACAGATAGCGCCCCGGTTCTGAACATAAATTATAGGCCTGAAGCGGAGAATCCGCCATTAACCCTTGGCCATGCTTCTGCCATAGATCAGCAATGTTACGCCCGCAAGCATAAGGTTTGTGGCTGATACGCACCAGATTTGCCGGCTTGACCTCTTCAAGAACCTCAGCGGCTGAGAGAACCAGAAAGGCTGCCAAACACTCTTGAGGTGACGGAAAATGACCGGAAACATCTTTCCAACTGGTACGCACTGATGGCGACCACTGTCTGGCCTGGTGCTGAACGCTGTCTTTACAGCAAAGATGTGACGAAGAACACAAGGGAGCACTACTGTCGATTTTGACTTTTAGTTTCATTATGACTCCATAAAAAATGGCCATCCCTTTACGGACAAGCCAGACCTTATGTGAAATTGAAATACATTATCAATGTAGCAAAAATCCTGAGCCAGTGCAAGTGTTACGATAACTTTGCGGATATTGGAAATGTATACAACGCCATGAAGTCCGTATAGTCCGTCTATACTCCCCTTCCATATGGAAATAACTCTCTGATAATAAACAACTTTCCTCCAAATTCAGGGATTACTGGAAAAGAAAACTCCCTTCATTATGCATAAAGAAAATATACGTTCAGCCTGCCATCACCCTTATTCTAAAAAAACACTAAACGATAAAAATTGAATAAACACATATAGTTATAAAATATTTTATAGAAAAATCATTCTTTGGCACGTCTCTCGCTATATAAGAAAGACAAGAACAACGAACACCACTCACTTACAAGTACAAGCAGCATAGATTGCATAACGATAGGAGGACATCATGAAAGCCCTGAAAAAAATCGCCACCAGCCTGATTATTCTTATTCTCGCAGCCGTTCCGGCCTTTGCCGGTCAACAAGGGGAAAGCAGTGGAATCCTGACCTGGTTGTTCCTCGGCTTTATCGGTCTGATCGTAGTCGGTCAACTCATCCCGGCCCTGGTCATGGGATTCGGCATGGTCAAGGGCGTTCTTGGTCACTCCGACGATCACAGTCATAAGCACAACGCTTAATACTTTATTGAATGTTATTCACAGCACAAAACACGAAAGGAACCAAAACCATGAAAGCACTTAAAAATATCGCTCTGACTGCTCTGTTGACCCTGATGATGGCTTCACCTTCGCTGGCCGCAACCACCGCTGGCCGCGTCGACAACAGCGGATTTCTGGTCTGGGCATTTCTCGGCTTCTGCGCTCTGATCGTGGTTGCTCAACTGGTCCCGGCTGTTCTGGTGATGTTCGGCATCGTCAAAGCCGTTGCCAGCCCCAAAGAGCAGATTCACCAAGAATAATAGAGTTTTTTTAGACAACCATTCCATCCTATAAAACCCCGCCACTCTAGCGGGGTTTTAACATTTTCAGCAGGCTGTTTAAAACCTGTGGAACCCATGGACGGGCGACAAAAATCAAGAACTGGTTTTCAAGTTCTTGATTTTGTAAGCAAGGCGAAAATCGCATTTTCGGATTGTATCGTTGAAAAGCTCCCTGATGAGATTTTTTCAACATCCTGTTAGATGTAAACTTCAGACATTTAAAAAAACAATCTCAAATCTCACTGCTGTCTCACAGTTTGATCAATAAATAAAAAGGCTTAGAACGTTCCTGTGTTACAATGAGTTCGCCAAAACACCATTGAAAACAGGAGGTTCTAAGCCATGGCGCATTGTAGCACTGTTCTTTCGCAAATAGTACAAATTTTCCCGAGACATGAATTTCAGGCCCTGGCCAACAAACATCATGCCGGACAGAAATTCCGCTCGTTTTCCCGCTGGTCACAGTTTGTTGCTCTGCTGACAGCACAACTGAGCGGTCGTGATAGTTTGCGGGATATTGTTGAAAATATGTCGGCTCAAGCCAGCAAGCTTTATCATCTCGGAGTTAAGCCGTTCAGTCGGGCAACGCTGAGTCGAGCCAATGAGCAACAGCCTCACAAAATGTACGAAGCGCTGTTTCTTCGGCTGCTGAACCGCTGCCAGTCGCTGGCTCCGCGAAACAAAGCGTTCAAGCTCAAGGGCAAGATCTACCTGCTCGATGCCTCGCTGGTGGATCTGACTCTATCGTTGTTTCCCTGGGCCCAGTACCGTAAAAGCAAAGGGGCTGCGAAGCTGCATATCGGCTTGGATGCCGACGGTTACCTACCCGCTTTCGTCAATATGACAGCAGGCAAGGAACATGAAATCAACATCGCCCGAGAACTCAAATGGCCCAAAGGCTCTTACATTGTGTTCGACCGGGGTTATACCGATTATTCCTGGTATCAGGAATTGACCGAAGACGGTGTCTTCTTTGTCACGCGCCTGAAAACTAATGCGGTGACGACTCCCGGCCCACTGCGCAGGGGCCGCAAAAGCCCTGGCGTGTTGCGTGACCAGCAGATCAAGCTCAAAGGAGTTGATGGCACCTATCGCAAGGTTCGTTACCTGGACGAGGAGACCGACATTACCTATGAGTTTCTGACCAATGAACTGGACCTCCCGGCGGCAACGGTCGCCCAGTTATACAAAGAACGCTGGCAGATTGAGCTGTTCTTCAAATGGATCAAGCAGAATCTGCGCGTTAAGAGCTTTCTGGGCACCTCTTACAATGCGGTGATGACCCAGCTGTGGATTGCCTTATGCGCCTATCTGGTGCTGGCATTTCTGAAGTTTCAGTCAAAACTTCGGCATTCCATGCAGCAGATATTGCGGTTATTACAGCTGAATTTGTTTGAGAGACGCGATTTTATGGGGTTGTTCAAGCCGCCAGAGCTAAAAAACACTATAGACAACAATCAGTTAGCCCTTATTTGAAACTATGAGACAGCAGTGCTCAAATCTAAAATGACAATGAACTATCCCGCAGCAAGCTACTGGGTAGCGTAGAGCACCAACTGCTCTCGATGCAACTATTGGTACTCCACCTTTATTTCGAACACAGCTGGCAATTGTCTGTTCATTGTTTGCCCTACAGTGTTAACAAAATAACCTTTGGTCTAAAACTCGCCACCCTATAGTTACTTTTTGACTAAGGAAACTTGTTTGAAAAGCTCTCCAGATGTTAGACTTTTTATAATTCGAACCCCATAAAAGAAACGCTATATTGTTTTTTAATATCTCCAGCACAAGATAGGAGCAGCCCCTGAGCGGCAACCTCACTTAACTTTTGTCACAGAATTTTTGGGGAACGTCACAGGATGGAGAAAAGCTAAAAAGAAAAAGGCATGAGCAAATGGTATATCAAACAATAAAGGCCTGATCAACAAGATCAGGCCTTTCGTATAAAATGGAGCGGGAAACGAGATTCGAACTCGCGACGTCAACCTTGGCAAGGTTGCACTCTACCACTGAGTTATTCCCGCACATTGTTATTTCTATGCTTTGCTCTGTCAGAGCGGGGTTAGTTCTAACAAAACCCTGAGACGAAGTCAAACTTTTTTTCGTATAAAATCCTTCGATGAAAATTTGCCCGATCTTCATTGCAAGGGGGGGCCTGCTGAACGCCCCTGCATCAGGAGACTGACGACAAAAATGACAACGGAACAACTCAACCCGGCATACAACGGCGAAATCCATCCGCCATTGATCCCTCCCATCACCACCACGCAACTCGGTGCCAGATAGATCGACCACCTGCCGGCATTATGCAAATCCCGCTGTGGCAAGATGATGGCCAGCAGGACCGGGAAAAACAATGTGGCGCCACGCAAGCCCATGGACAAAAAGCTCCACTGCATAATCGCCGAGCCCATATTGGCCAGCAATAAACCAAACGCTCCGCAAACCAACGCCAGGATCACCAGCCGTCGTTGAGTCACATCTGAAAATCCGCGCCACAGGCGACCGCGAATCACATCGACCCGTAACGTCGTTGCAGCACCAAGCGCCAGCCCGGCCGACGTGGCCACAGCGGCGATCAGCAAGGTGGCAAAAGACAACCCGGCAAACCAGGCCGGGAAATGTTGAAGAATAAATTGCGGCAACGCCAGAGCACTTTCCATCTCTGGAAACTGACGCCGCATAAACAGGCCCACCGTAATGCCCAGCAACCCCAAAGGGGGAATCAGCACGGCGCTGAGTAACGCGCCGGAACGTGCAGTGGTCTCGTTGCGCGCAGCAAACACCGCTTGCAGATAGGTCTGGGTGGAGATCACTCCGACCAGCATCGATACCAGATCCGAGGTACCAGCCTGCACTCCATAGCCAAACAGAGTGAACCAGGGATCAGGGGGAAAAAACTGTCGATAACCGGTCCAGCCCCCGCCATGATGGTAGGCGATACTCCCGGCAACCACCATGGTCAGATAGATCAAAAACAGCTTGACCAGCCCCAACCGACCGGCCCCTTTCATGCCGCCATAGGCAAAAGTCACCACCAGAAGCGATGCCAGCAAAGCGCTCAGTTCAAGCGAAAGCCCAAACAATGCGGCGAGAATCGCGCCACAGGCCAACAATTGAGCGACAATCTGAATGAACATGCCGGTGGCGGAAAACAGGCTGGCAGCGACCCGCGCTTGGGGCCCGTAATGGCGTTCAATGAGTTGCGGGATGGTTTCAAGCTGAGCGCGGCGCAGGGGCACGGCGAGAAACAGGCCGAGAAACAGGCAGGCCAATCCAGCACCGAGGGTAAACCACCAGGCGGAAAGACCATAAAGAAATGCCAGTTGCGCTGTACCGATGGTGGAAGCGCCACCAACCAGGGTACCGGTGATGGCACCGGAGACATGCCAGGCCCCGAACTGGCGGCCACCTAGAGAAAATTGCACGCCATCACGGATATTTTTTTGTCCGCTGAAGGCCAGACCCACCATGACCACCAGAGTCAGACTAAATGCGAGCAGAAATGTTGGCTGATGAGACACAGGCTAAAATCCTCGACAATTAAAACAAATCATAACAACATGGCAAAGCTTGATTCATAGCATATTTTGCGACTCCGAGGATGACTTTATTGCACGCGACACTATGCTGTGCGCTGTTATTTTCGTTGCTGTTGCCAACACTTCAAGCTAGATTGTTCCTTTCTATTCCACCTCTGCAATGACGCCTTACGGATCTTGATATGATTGATAGCACTGTCGCCCTGTTTGCCTCTATTTTTGTCGTCAGCAGCCTATGCCAGTGGCTGGCCTGGCGGGTTAAACTCCCGGCGATTATTTTTCTGCTGTTGGCCGGTCTGCTGGCCGGGCCAACCTTCAAGATTTTCGATCCGGATCAATTCCTCGGCGATCTGCTGTTTCCCATTGTCTCGCTCAGTGTTGCCGTTATTCTGTTTGAGGGCAGCCTGACCCTTAAATTCCGTGAAATCAAAGGAATGCATCTGGTGGTGCGTAACATGTGCTCTTTCGGCATGCTTATCACCTGGGTGATCACCACCGTGGCCACCCGACTGGCCACCGGCATCAGTTGGGAGCTGTGTTTTCTGTTTGGCGCCATCTCCGTAGTCACCGGGCCGACGGTAATCGCCCCGATGTTACGCACCGTACGGCCGACAAGCGCGGTTTCCAGCATCCTGCGTTGGGAAGGGATTGTTATTGATCCGATCGGTGCGTCTCTGGCGGTTCTTGTGTACGAGTTCATCATCAGCGGTGGCGGTCAGGATGCTTTGGGCCATACCTTGATGAGCTTTGGCAATATCGTTCTGGTCGGCTTTGCCATCGGTGCCGCCGGTGGCTACGGATTCGGCATGCTGATCCGCAATCACTGGCTGCCGGAATTTCTCCACAACGTATCAGCACTGGCCCTGGTGTTCGGCACCTTTGCCCTGTCTAACCTGCTGCAACCGGAGTCTGGACTGGTCACCGTCACTGTGCTCGGCATGTGGTTGGCCAATATGCCTGACGTCGATATGGAGGAAATTCTCGATTTCAAAGAGAGTCTCAGCATTCTGCTGATTTCACTGTTGTTTATCATTCTTGCCGCCCGGCTCGACTTCAATTCTTTTAAACAATTGGGCTGGTCGGCCGTGTATATCTTCTTGGCCATTCAGTTTCTGGCCCGACCGCTCAACATCATGTTCTCATCCTTAGGTTCGACGCTGCGCTGGCCGGAGCGCCACCTGCTCGCCTGGATCGCTCCACGTGGCATTGTTGCTGCCGCCGTTTCGGCCCTGTTTGCTCTACAACTGGAACAGGCCGGATTTAAAGATGCCGCCCTGTTGGTGCCACTGACCTTTCTGGTAATCATCGGTACCGTCCTGCTGCAAAGCGCCACAGCCCGCCCCATTGCTCTGTGGTTAGGGGTCGCGGAACCGGAACCACGCGGCTTTCTGATGATCGGTGCCAACCCTGTTGCCCGAGCGATCGGCAAAGCGTTGGTGGAAAACGGCTTTCGTGTCCGCTTGACCGATTCGAGTTGGGAGAAAATTTCCAAGGCACGCATGGACGGCCTGCCCACCTATTTCGGCAATCCAATCTCAGAGCACGCCGACCGCCATCTCGACATGGTCGGCCTCGGACGACTGCTGGCCCTCTCGAGCCGTGAATCACTCAATGTCAATGCAGCCATGCACTACCGCATCGACCTTGGTCAGGAAAATATCTATTCCTTGCAGACTCGCGCTGATAGCGAAAAATCGGAAAAAATGCAGGTGACGGCGCGCCACCGTGGCCAACGCCTGTTCGGACGGGATGTCACCTACCACAGGTTGCGCGAAATGTTGGAACAAGGGGGCGAGGTCCACACCACCAAATTGTCTGAAGCGTTTACCTTTAAGCAGTTTCTTGATCAACAATTTGAGGGCACCATCCCTCTGTTTGCCATTGATCGTAAGGACAATATCCGTATTTTTACCACCGATGCTGCCCTGAATCCGTTACCCGGTTGGAAAATTATCAGTATGATGCCGCCGGAATTCTGCCTGACCAGCGGCCCGATCAACGCAGAAGGTTTGACCGCAACCGAACCAGTATGACATAATCCTGACAATAACCAATTCTTACAACGACGTAAGAACCCAAACAGCAATGGGGCTGGGCGATGACTCGTCCAGCCTTTTTTATTGAGGAGAACAGCGATGGCCAAGATTATTTTCTGGGAAAAGCCCGGATGCAAAGGCAATGCAAAGCAAAAAGAGATTCTTCAAGCTTCTGGTCATGAACTTGATGTGCGCGACCTGCTCACCACCGGCTGGTCCGAAGAGACGTTGCGCCCTTTCTTTGGCGACTTGCCCGTCAGAGAATGGTTTAATCCAACCAATCCGCTTGTAAAAGCCGGCGAAATCAAGCCCTCTGAGATCAGCGAGACACAAGCCCTGGCGCTGATGGTTCACGAACCACTGTTGATTGTGCGTCCATTGATGCAGATCGGTAATGACAAGATGGCCGGGTTTGATGTGACACGCGTTGAGGAATGTATTGCGATAAATAAAGAGTTGATCGGTGAGCAGGACCCGAAAGATTGTCCTTGTGTGACTCAGGTGTGTGATCCTCCTGCGTAATCTGAGTTATCCAATGTGTGGTGTGCAAAGATCATCTGGAACTCAACTTGGTGCGCATATGACATGGGCTTCCACGTTGCTGAACGGGAGGGCTGCTAAATAACAGACGATCGAAGGGTGGGCTCCGCCCCACCCGTTTGATCGGTGCCACGGAAGAAGTAGAGCAAGACATCATATTGTTATCAACATTTTACACCAAAGATGATGAGTTGCACGATTTGCCGATCTGACAGACGGTTGAAAACCGTCTGTGGAGCCCATGGACGGGCGACCACTATTTCTGATGGTGTAAGCAAGACGAAAATCGCATTTTCGATTTGCGTTATTGGGAAACACAGGACGTGTTTATCCAATATTCTCTTTGTTGCGACGAGCCGAATCTGTAACGCATTACGGAATGAGACCCATTGTCGGTGGGTCCAGGTTCAGGAGGTGTTCAAGCTGCTTTTTGCATACTTTTGAGCGGCAAGTCAAAAGGATGTCGGCTGCCGGGATGAAACCCGGCGACCTTGACTTTGATCCTGATCTTCAGTGGTTCGTCATTCGGAACGAATTGCGCTGGCAAACTTCATCCGTTCGCAATTCTGGTCCCCACGTGACGCGGGCTTCCGCGCCCGCACGTCGGGGTACTTTTGCGTCGACAAAAGTACCGCAAAATCGACTCCCAAGGGGTTGTCATCAATCAGCCTTCACGGAGTTGTTGCAGATCTTTTTCACGTCAGCCGCGTTATCGGTCGTCGCCATAGAACGACTATCGCTTCTCCCTCTGCCTTGCTGACGCAAAAAAACTCACGCAACACCTCTCGTTCATCTGATTAATAACAACCCTATTGCACTCTTCGGGTTCCCTCACTCCATTCTCTTACATCGCGATGTCGGCAAAACTCGCTGACGCTCAAACAGGTTGCCGACAACCATCGCGCTGACGTTCATTGCGTTCGGTGCTGCTGAACGGGAGAGCTGGGGTGCCAAATAACAAACCCAGGCAGGGTGGGCACTGTCCACCCGTTTAACAGGTGCCACGGAAGAAATAGAGGACGGCGTCAGTCTGGTATCATCGTTTTACGCCTGAGATAATGAGTTGCACGATTTGCCGAGCTGACAGACGGTTGAAAACCGTCTGTGGAGCCCATGGACGGGCGACCACTATCTCTGATGGTGTAAGCAAGACGAAAATCGCATTTTCGATTTGCGTTATTGGGAAACACAGGACGTGTTTATCCAATATTCTCTTTGTTGCGACGAGCCGAATCCGCAAAGCATCTCGGAAACAGACCCATTGTCGGTGGGTCCAGGTTCAGGAGGTGTTTAAGCTGGTTTTTGCATACTTTTGAGCGGCCAGTCAAAAGGATGTCGGCTGCCGGGACGAAACCCGGCGACCTTGACTTTGATCTTGATCTTCAGTGGTTCGTCATTCGGAACGGATTGCACCGTCAAACATCATCCGTTCGCGATTATGGTACGCACGTGACGTGGGCTTCCGCGCCCACACGACGACACTCTTTGCGTTCAGCGCTGCAGCTTTGGGAGTTTATTCAGCAAGTTTACCCGTCGCCTGCTCAACCGCCATCTTCCAAAACGCCCGCACACTCGGCAACTGCAACGCAGAACGGTTACAGCACAACCCCACCTCGTAGGGATCAAGCTGCGGCGCTTTTTCAATGATTCTCACTTCAGAGCTGAACGGGCTGCGTTGCAGCACCAGCTTAGGCACGATGCCGATGCCGCCACCGATGCGCACCAGGGCAATCAGGGCTTCGTTGCCGGATACTTCTGATCGGATATTGGCTGCCACCCGCTCTGTTTTCAGCCATTGGTTGAGACGATCACGGGACAGACCATATTGGGGAACCACCAGATTCACTCGCGACAGATCGAGCAGGCCGTTACAACGCGGATCTTCCAAAGGATCAACATTGGCCGGAGCAATAAAGACCAAGGGTGTGGTCGTCAACGGCAAAAATTCCATCTGTGACCGCTTCCCAGCGGGCAGCGCAGCAACAGCAATATCGATCTCACCACTGTTGACCTGATCCAGAGCCTGCTCAGCCGCCCCGGAATGGAGATGAATCTGTACATCGGGATAACGCTGGCGATAGCGTTCCAACACCCCCGGCAGAATACTGTACACGGCGGTGATCGACGCGTAGATCGACAGATTGCCCGACAAAAAATTATCGTCACGCAATTCCTGTTTAAACGAGCGCCATTGCTGAATGGCTTCACGGGCATAGGAACGAAACAGCTCTCCGGCTTCGGAAAGGATAACATGGCGATTATCACGGATGAACAGCGGCTGCCCCACCTGCTCTTCGAGACGCTGGATGGTGCGGGTCAATGCCGATGGGCTCATATGACATAACTGACTGGCACGACCAAAATGTAACTGCTCTGCAGCCGTCAAAAACACTTCCAAATGTTGAATATCCAAAAACTTCCCTCCCCTGGGGCAATTAATTCCAAACTATCATTGCATAATATGCAACACAATATACCCAACAAATCAATTTACGCAATAGAAGCAATCCGTTAAAGTGCGCTATGATCACTTTTTTCGGATAAACCGTTGTGCCATGCGCGTTTTTGCAAAAAGCTCATGTCACACAACGACACGATAACAAAACCATCAACCAACACATTTCAAGGGGGAAATCATCATGGGTCAAAACTACTTCAACACCCTGAGCATGCGCGAAAAGCTCGACGAACTCGGCACCTGCCGTTTTATGGACGCTTCTGAATTCGCAGGCGGCTGCGAATACGCCAAAGGCAAGAAGATCGTTATCGTCGGCTGCGGCGCTCAAGGTCTGAACCAAGGCCTCAACATGCGCGACAGCGGTCTCGACGTATCCTACACCTTGCGTAAGGAAGCCATCGCTGAAAAGCGTCAGTCCTACATCAACGCCACGGAAAACGGCTTCACCGTTGGCAGCTACGAAGAACTGCTGCCCACTGCTGACATCGTCATGAACCTGGCTCCGGACAAGCAGCACACCGACGTGGTTAACACCGTTGTACCGCTGATGAAACAAGGCGCCACCTTCTCCTACGCACACGGCTTCAACATTGTTGAAGAAGGCACCATCATCCGTAAAGACCTCACCGTTATCATGGTTGCTCCCAAGTGCCCCGGTTCCGAGGTTCGCGCCGAGTACCAGCGTGGTTTCGGCGTGCCGACCCTGATCGCTGTTCACCGTGAAAACGATCCCAATGGCGACGGCCTCGAGATCGCCAAGGCTCTGTGCTCCGCCCAAGGTGGTGACCGCGCCGGTGTTCTCGAATCTTCATTCGTTGCCGAGGTTAAATCCGACCTGATGGGCGAACAAACCATCCTGTGCGGCATGCTGCAAGCCGGTGCCCTGCTGTGCTTCGACAAGATGGTTGGAAACGGCATCGACGCTCCGTATGCCGTCAAACTGATCCAATACGGTTGGGAAACCATCACCGAAGCGCTCAAGCACGGTGGTATCACCAACATGATGGACCGCCTGTCCAACCCGGCCAAGCTGGAAGCCTACGAGCTGGCTGAAGAACTCAAAGAGATCATGCGTCCCCTGTTCCGCAAGCACATGGACGACATCATCACCGGCGTGTTCTCCAGTACCATGATGGAAGACTGGGCCAACGACGACATCAACCTGCTGACCTGGCGTGAGCAAACCGGCCAGACCGCTTTCGAGCAAACCGAAGCTGCCGGTGAGATCTCCGAGCAGGAATACTTTGACAAAGCCATCCTGATGGTGGCTATGGTTAAAGCCGGTGTTGAGCTGGCCTTCGAAAGCATGGTCGAAGTCGGCATCGAGCCCGAGTCCGCTTACTACGAGTCACTCCACGAGACGCCGCTCATTGCCAACACCATCGCCCGCAAGAAGCTCTACGAGATGAACCGCGTCATCTCCGACACCGCCGAGTACGGTTGCTACCTGTTCGCTCATGCGTGCGTGCCCCTGCTCAAGGACTTCATGGCCAGCGTGACCACTGAAGTAATCGGTAAAGGTTTGGACAACACGGACAACAGCGTAGATAACAGCACCCTGGTCCGCGTTAACGCTGACATCCGCAGCCACTACATCGAAGAGATCGGTGAGGAACTGCGTGCTGCGATGCAAGGCATGAAGGCGATTGTTTAATCGCATTTAAGCCGAATAAGCTGAATAAAAAAGGCCTTCTGCAAAATAAACGCAGACGGCCTTTTTTATTTGCAAGACAAGAGACTCACCATCTCTGACATTGTCAAAAGTCAAAATATCAACTACGTCCCCCCCTATGCAGTCCGAGTGAATGTGATGTTCGCTACTCATGCAACTCAAGCCGTGCGCTTTGCGTAATCTTCACGCCAGATTTTCAGTGAATTCATATCAGCCAAAAGATCGTCTGGCTTCGGCAGCTCCACAGGCGACTCTGTTGGCTGCGAGTGTTCAAACCCGGAGTATTTAGTCATGAGCGAATCAAGGAGATTGCAATCTGTGTCCTTCAATTTGGCCAGATCCTTGAGTTTCAACGTACGGACTGGTCGTTGGAATCTTTGAACCACCCCGCACAGCAGATCATTTTCAATAGAGCGCTCCACCAATGTCCTGAAGTCGCTACATATCGACTTCAGCAAGATTTCGGCATGTTCAAACTCGCCGTTTTCACACGCCTTTTTTGCGTCCTGACACCGATGATTCATGAGTGTGTTCAGGGCGGACTTGATGTCGCTCTGCGAAAGTGGAATGGGGGCTGGCTCTCCGGTCCCCCAGTCCGCAGAGCGGATGCTCACCACATCGGGCTTGATGGTCTTTTTCTCGGCATAATGCCGGACCGTTCCCAACAAGGACAGGCGGTGAGTAAAGACAATGACCTGTTTATCCTGAGACAACTTAATCAGCCTTTGAACCACGGCCTCCTCATAGCTTTGGTCTAGCGAGGATATTGGATCGTCAAAGATAAACGGGGCCTGATTGCTCTTGCCGGTGACGTCGGCCAAAAATGCCGCAATGGAAACGATCCTATTTTCTCCCTCGCTCAGCACTTCGGCGAGCCCATTCTGAGAGGCCCCTCGAAGCTGGAGCTTATGAAGGACGCGGCCCTTGGAGACTTTTGACTTTACGAGCTCGACCTTCACCTGAGACGCGCCCAAGGCCTTAAGCTCCGCGTTAAACCTTTGCACGAATGCATCCGTGATCAAGGCTTCTGCCAGCTCTCCTTTCTTCTGGGACAGGGCTTTGGTGTTGGTCGTCTTCTTGGCCTCCTGAACCTGATTCAGTAGCTTCAATCGGGCAATTTCTTCATCAATGGCGGCGCGGTGTTCTGACAACCATTTCCTGGCCTGCAGGCAGTTAAGCTTCTTCTTGATCTCCTGCCGATTGTCGTTTTTGGCGTCTTCCTCATATTTTGCCGTGAGTTCACCGAGGCTTTTCGACTGAGCGTTGACTTCTTCGATCCATTTCGGTGAGAGCAGAGGGTCGGGAATGGCTTCCTCGGAATCGATCCCAGGGAGCAGGTCTTTTCTAGCCTGCAATTGAGCAAAGAAATCCGTCACCTGGCTGGCAACTTCATCTTGTGGAATGCCAGCCGCATCGATACGCGTCATCAGCGTCTCCGTTGTCGGTAGCGCCTCGATAGTTTGACTGGCGGTATCATATTCCTTGGCCGCATCCGTTGCGGCTTTCTGCATTTCGCCCTTCACGAAGTTTTCAAAGGAGATCAACCGATCCTTGGCCTCCCGTGTCAAGGTCTGGTGACACAGGACACAACGGGAACCATCGGAAACATTCGGGTACTCGGTTTCTTTGTAGACAGCCGAGACGGAGTAGTTCCGGGCCGCTTCCCAAAGTTCTTTCCAGACATCAGTGCCGATGCCTTCCAGCTCGCTGTCGGAAAACACCTTTTCCGCAGCCGTATCTGCCGCTGCCTTTTTGAGAATCGACTTCTTCTTGGCAGCAATGATCCGCCGGTAATTCTCGTCCGATAATTGTCCCAGATACTTTTGAGCATCCTGGACCAGAGTGTCGATATGCTGTTTCTGTTTTCTCAGCTGCTTCGCTTTTTCTGCCGGTGCCTGTTCGGCAAGGCGCTGCTGCAGCGTTTGCATCTCGGTTTCGTCAGCACTGCTAAATGCGCAATGCTTGTCGATGTCCTGGGTGGTGGTCTTGGCGCTGATGGCTTCGTACCAGATGCCTTCAGGAGTTACCTTCTTGTCAGCCGGAATATTTGGCTTTTTGGACTGGTGCCGGCTGGCCTCGTTGTCTAAGGCCGATGCGACCTTTTCACATGCGAGGATGAGCGAACTGAAGAACGATAGAACCGGCGGCTCGTAGCTCACCTCGTCTTCGCTGCTGACAAAGACCTTGCCAAACGAGGTGTCGAAAATATCAACGCTATTGAGGTCATCGCAGATCCCTTGTCCAGACCAAGTATGGGTCTTCGGTACGCCGTCCTGCTCAAACGAAATGCAGGCTTTCTGTGCGGCAGAGCCGGGTTTATAGACGTTGCGGTGAAGGGTGCCTGTCTCGCGGGCTCCGCATACATGTTTGAGGAGTCTGACGTAACCGGACTTGCCTGACCCGTTGTTGCCATAAACAATTGTTATATTGCCCTTACCAAACTCAAGCGCCTTTTTCGGAGCAAGGGCGTTTACTCCTTCGACTTCACTGATTGAACACAAACGAAGAGAGCCTGCTGCGCCTTGGGAGAACGCGGTAACAGGAAAGGAACAGGTCGTTTTGGGCAGCTTACCGTCGGCTTCCTCCTGGCAAAGGTTTGCGAACTCAGAGACGTCTTTATCAGTAAGCTCAGACTGCTGAAGTAGCCGAGTTGCCGCAATCTGGAGCCACTGGGGGCGCGCTGAAAACCATTTAGTCAAGTTGTCGATTATATTAGCCATCTATCAGACATTCCTTTTGTGCAGGCTCTTTCATCTTGGTAAGCATCGAACGTTAAGGGTCTGCCGGCCACAAAAGCGTCAGCTTTTGTGGGTCGGATAGACCCGCTTGTTATGTGCTTGCTATATGTAGTACTGATTTTCACAGACATTGCAATACCATTTCCTGCTTCCCCAGGAGTCGGCCTCAATGTAGGTAAGGTGATGATACTTAGAGTCTTTTTCTAAGCACACAGTGCAGAAAGGAGTTTCGTCACCTTCAATCCAGTAAATTTTTCCATCAAAGTGCGTTTGCTGCTTTTTGGATAGATCGCGCTCAAGCTGGGCGATCCTCTCGTCTCTGGCTCTCAGTTCATCCTGAACATCGGCTAGTTCAATCTTCACGTCAGCTAGTGCGCTAACCAACTCAGCCATTTTTAATTTTATTTCTGCACTTTCGAATGAGTGGTCGGTGTCTTTGACGAACTTGGCAATGTCCGTTGCAGTTTTTACGCTGGAAAGAAGCGTGCTTATCGTTGCGATGTCAGTCATACGGCCTCGCTTTGTACACATAACAAGTTGTTGTGAGTTTTCCCTATCATACGCCCCACGAAAAACATGTGACAATCCTCATCTTCCAGTCAGGATTTTTCTAACTCCAGGAACACCATGGGACGCATGGGGACGCATGGGACGTTGTTGATATTTTGACATTCTATGCTGAGCCCCCACCATGCCACGCCAACCACGCATAGACATATCCGGCCTTTTGCAGCATGTGACCATAAGAGGCATTGAACGCAGGAATATCTTTATCTCCGATGCTGATCGCAGAGATTTTGTGCGCCGTCTGGTATTATTGCTTCAGGAGACGAAAACCCTCTGCTATGCATGGACGTTGCTTGATAACCATGTTCATTTGCTTCTGATGCCAACCCAAGCCCCCCCTTGCTTCCATGATGCGGCGCTTACTGACCGGCTATGCCGTGTCCTTCAACCGGCGGCACAATCGTACCGGCCATCTGTTTCAGAACCGTTACTAATCGATCGTGTGTGATGAGGATGTATATATGCTGGAGCTGGTGCGTTATATCCACCTCAACCCGGTGCGAGCCGGTAAGGTCGCAGAACTGAACGCATTATGAACAGGGTGGCACCGAATGAGGCCAGGCATGTGTCGCTTGAAGAGATAATCAAATCCGTGGCTGATTATTATGAAATGGAAACAGAGCGGTTGTGCTGGCCCAGCAAGGTGCGCACAATTGCCGATGCCCGAGCAGTGATTTGCTTCTTAGCAACGCGTCGCTACAGGATAACCGGGAGAGAGGTTGGAGACAAATTGAGGTATACGCCATCGGCAGTGAACAGAGCGGCTCAACGCGGGTTGAAGATATACGACGGCGATAACCATTTGCAGGATAGGCTGGGTTAAATGTCAATAAAGCAACAATGCCCCCCCACTTCCAAGGTTTTTCGATTGAAGACAGCAATGGTTTATCCTTTTTTTGAACCTAACCGGGCGCGCGGCCCTTGCGCACCGCTGAAGGCTGATGTTATAAGCCATTTTCCGATATTACAATTGTTGTCAGAGACTTGTATGTCGCAAGCTGCTTTTCATTTAAACAGGAAAAAAAATCCTCATCGGCACTCTCTATGGCAACAATGGCTTTTTGAATTATCTTCAGACCTTTTTTTGAGAAATGGACATTTGTTGCTCGGCTGTCTATTGCCGACCTCTCTCGCAAGATCAAACCTTTGCTTTCAAGCCGTCGAATCGCTTTCGAAACCGTCATTTTATCGATTCTTGCATGCTCAACTAAATGAGTCTGAGTTATAGGCTCTTCTTTTTCTTCAAACCATCTTAAAGATGCAAGAATAGCATATTGTGTCTGTGTAATACCGAATTCGGCCAATACTTTCTCCAGCTTTGCTTGCCAAATTGCAGTGATTTTCCACAGAAGGAACCCTGCACTATCGTCTGCCTTGTTGTATCTGAAAGGAGAAGACTCAGCCATTTTTAACCTTTTCAATAAGTCTATCTGTCTGTTCTTCAAGCCCTTTTGCAACATTTTCGGCAACGAGCTTCCTCCACAAAAAAGACAGTGGTCCATCAATTCGAATTGTTGACTTAATTTCTAAATTTTCACCGTGATCAATTATTTCGTGTGAATCGAACATTCTTGCGAAAGGAAATCTTGTAAGGTCAACAAAAACGGAATTGGGTTTGACCTCAGTAAGTTCAAGTTTGATCTTTGGACCACCTTTTGGTTTGAAATGGATCAAGCCGCCTTTTCTGAATTCACCATTTAGCTTTGCGAATTCGATATCATCTTGCCATGTGTGCCATTGATTGACATCAGTCCAAACATTCCAAACCTCAGCAGTGTTCAGGTTTTTAACTGTCTTGCTGTAGCTCTTTGTCCACATAGTAACCTCCATTTGTTAACTGGCTTGGATGTATTGTAAACCGGTTTACTATATTGTCAAGAGCTCGACGACTTACAACGTAATGCTCAGCGGCGCTTTTTGCTGTCCGCTGGAGCTACTTACTGGGCGACTCACTTGACTGCGCCTCTATTAGCTCAAAAATCTTAGCTGATACTTCACTATCAGCATGTTTGTCTGCATTTATGGATATGTAAAATTTCCCAGGCGTTAATTGTGCCAATGAAGTATGTCCGGAGTTCCGGGGACAGGGAGTTCCAGGGACAGTATAGAATGGCGCTAGCTTAAGCACTTTCGTAGCAAACTCGGGACTGTCCCAAGCCCTATCTGGGGCTGTCCCAGATGTTTGCGGGCTATGGAACGCTGGTGGTTTGCACCGCAAAAGCCTGGGACAGCCCCCGTGCGGGGACAGTCCCGAATAGCGCTAGTTTAAGAGATCTCTCAACAAAATTAAGGACTTCTGTGCATCGAACTGCCCGAGAGTTTTTCCGGCACAAACTGTTATAATTTCAGGCTATTGGGGCTGTTCTCATTTGCATCTATGGACAGTTCTGTTTTTACGCAAATCTTACTTAAACTAGTGCCATTCGGGACAGTCCCGTTTTTGCTGCTTTTTCCCTTTAAACGAGCGCCATTCGGGACAGTATATTTATCTTTGACAAACCACCATCCACTGCCACCCTCTTCACAGGGTCTGAATCTCACGTGTCGTAGTTTCGGGCTACCCTCATCACATTACGCAGCGCGGAAACCGACGGCAGGAAACTTTTTTCTGCGACGATGATTACCGCGCTTATATCGAACTCATGTCTGAATGGCTCAGCAAGCATCAGGTTGAGATCTGGGCGTGGTGTCTGATGCCCAACCATGTTCACTTGATTGCAGTGCCGCACACTCAGGAAGGGTTGGCTCGATCCATTGGTGAAGCACACCGGCGATATACCCGTCGGATCAACTTCCGCGAGAAGTGGCGCGGACATCTTTGGCAGGAACGCTTTGCGTCCTTCCCCATGGATGAGACCCACCTGCTGGCGGCGGTGCGCTATGTCGAGATGAATCCGGTGACGGCAAATATTGTTGAGCAGCCGGAAAATTATCCTTGGAGCAGTGCACGGGCGCACCTTGCGGGCAAAGACGATGAGCTGGTCAAGGTGAAGCCACTTCTGGAAAAGGTTGGAGACTGGCGTAACTTCCTTACGCGTCTATCCGATCAGGATCATGAATTGATGAAAAAGCACGAACGCACCGGAAGACCTCTCGGGCAAGCTTCATTTGTCGATCATCTGGAGCTGATGACGGGACGGATGCTGCGCCCGCAAAGGCCCGGCCCAAAAAAGAAGGGAACACAAAGTTAAGTATCCTGTCCCTGGAGCTCCCCTGGAGCTCCCTATAGCACAGACGCCCCGCTAGTGCCCGCAGTTAGTGCCAAGCACGGGGAAGGCGCATTAACCGACACGATTAACCAAGCAAGACACTAGTGCTCTGACAACACTAAATTTTCGGGTCTGGCTTCGCCTCGTACCATTCTCACTGCGGTGCAAAATCTTGAAGTGGAGTGGCCACTTCGGCGATTTCGCGCCTTGTGAGAACGGCACGATGCTGTGCCATACACTCGAATTTTTAGCATTGACAGAGCACTAGCTCCTGCAGGTCATCCGCCACATGCCGTGTTTGTACAGCAGTCTGGCTGGTTAGTTCACTGGAGGATTTTATATGGTTCAGTAATCCAGCCAGACTTTTAACATTACTGAGTTCCGTCTCAATGTCCTGGGCAACAAGCCCAACTTCGGAAGTGAGCCGTTGAATATCGGCACCGATTTCTTCGGCGCTTTTTCGGGAGCGTTCCGCCAGCTTGCGTACTTCTCCGGCGACGACGGAAAAACCACGTCCCGCGTCTCCGGCCCGCGCAGCTTCTATCGCGGCATTCAGCGCCAGCAGATTCGTTTGATCGGCGATCTGTTGAATCACTTCAACAATCGCCTGCGTTTGACTGCTGGTGTCAGCCAGAGACCGTGCGCTGGCAGCCACTTCGGCCGAATGCTCACTAAGATCGCTCACGGATTGAGCCGCCTGTTGAACCGTGTGCTCTTGCTCAGTAATATTTTCCGTCAGTTCCTGCATGGAGCAATAAAGATTCGATGTGGATTCCTCGATTTTCTGCGCTGTCATATCGCGCAGGTTGTAGGCTTCATGAAGGACCTGGCCAAGATCATTCAAACCACTGATAATCCCGGCCATCGATTCATCAAGCCCGGTCATATCAAGAACATTTTCAAATTTTTCCGCCTTGAATTCGTCTATACGTTTTATAACCACCCGCGACAGACCCCCGAGCTTGGTAATCTGTCGATTGAGAAAGAAGCTTTTAAACCGACCGTAATGTATGACGAAATTATCGACGTAATCGTCAAAGAAAGAGTCCTCGTCGGCGATATGAAAGAAAAAAACCGCCGTCAGGGTTTGGTTCAGATTCAAGCCGAGTATTTCACCAAACGTCGAGAACCCGGCGAATGAATCTCCCTGAAACACCCCACTCATGGTCCCAAGAGACTTCTCATTGTTCAAACGTCGTAAAATACAGTCATTCAGAATTCCGGCGCAGGGTGCAACCGGTTTACCGCGCATGAATTGCTGAAAATCTTTTTTCGTGGTTTCAACCAGATCATTTCGGCGCACCAGGATCAGACGATCCCCGGGCGCGATGTCACAATAGAAATAAATGCACCTCTCATCCAGATTGATCTGGGCCACGGAACGGACAAACAGTTCTTTGCCGACTCTGATGGCAAAGGAATATCCCGACAGGTGGTTTTCCAGAGTTTCGGGAACACAGTTGAGGCTTTCACATAACGCATCAACCACATTGCAGACATTTCCATACGGATCAAGAACATGTGTAACGTAGCGTTGCTCCACGGAGGAGGAAATAACATCGAAACTTTGATTCGTTGCGGTAAAGTTCTGACTCTTCAAAACACCAAAACGGATTTCAGGGGCCATCTTCAGAAACGCTATGACCACGCTGTTTTCCAGGCGTTTGTTGCCATCATGAAGGTAGGTATTTTTGAAATCGAGCTTTCCTCCGGCGGAGCCGCCGACAAACAGACAGGGAAAACGACCGGAATCATACAGAGCTTCCATAAAGAAAGACTCTGAGGCGGCCAAACCGTCAAAGAGAATATACGCCAGCGTATCGCGATAATCGATCTCCATCTCAACATGCAAGTCGCTGATATGTTGGGTCAGGCGTCCAACTCTTTCGCCAATCGCCATATTGACGGAACCTCGGCGCAAATCGTCTGATTCAAGCGCCATACTGACAATCTGAGCCTTTGCGATCAACGCGGTATCAAAGCACTGTAGCACCACACTGTCCCAGCGGTCACCCGTTTCACAATAAAGACCGACATCCTGAGAACACAACTCTCCCGCAGTCGTGCACAAGGACATCGGCACATCCGCTAAATGACGGCGCACTGTAGCAGCCACCTGTTCGATGTCGTTGTAAGGCGAAACGAAACCAACAACAAAACTGACATTTCGAGAGACCATTGACAGTTTTCTGTCCAATTCATCCATCGCACAATGAATCGTAGTGATCTCTCGTGATTGTTTTGTGCGACGACGAGAAAAAAGCTTCACGACACAACCTTTCTTCTAAAACGATATTCGTTACAATATGTTTATGAGGATGGCAGGGACGCACGCCAGCCTCGTATAGACATCGACTATCATGTCCACCTGCGCCTCATGCCGACCAAAGGCCCATTAATCTTCAATGTGATCTCATTGTGCAGCGGACAGGTCTTCTATGTTCCCGGTGGATTATCGGCAACTTTTTACATGTTATCGACGGAAACCACACTCAAGGGTAAAGAATTGGGGGGTTAAATGAGCAAGAGGAGAACGAAGCTTTTTAAGTTCCTCTTCTGGGCCATGAATCTGCAAACAGGTGAGATCGGCTATTGTCAGAGTTTTTTCCAATAGGGCTCCAACACTTTCAAGATGCTCCATGACTGCTTTGGCATCGGCATATCCTTCGCGACAATGAGCCTGGTCGCCATCAAAGCAGAATCCATAATAAAGACAATTAGGCTCAGCTTGGGTTTTTTCTACAAACTGGGCACAGAGATCTTTGAATGCCTTAAGTTTACCGTGATGGACCTTGAAATACGGCACAATAGAACAACAGGTATCTTGATTTTCCATTTTACCCCCCTCACATTAACTATCTATTTTGAACAGGTCATCCTTTGCTCTGACATTGAGGTATAGCAAGTACAATGCCAGAGCAAACACTGTTTTAATCAGTTGAAGGCAGGCCTTGCAGATGCGCTTATATTGGTGGAGAACAGGGATATGTGGAGCTGGAAGAACCCCATTGACACGGGTAAACACATGCTTGAGGGTAGCGACAATGTCTACAGTGTGGAGCTTTGCAACAAACATTTATCACACCTGACGTAAGAAATGTGACGTTCACCCGAAATTGTGGATAGTCCGAAAAGCTGCTACAACAGTATTAGCAGGCTGTTGAAAACAGCCTGTCCGGGGATTTTCCAACGACGCAAGCTGAAAATGCGATTTCCGCCTTGCTCACAAAATCAAGGACTTGAAAACCCGCCCTTGATTTTGATCGCCCGTCCATAGGCTCCACAGGCTGTTTTTCAACAGCCTGCCAGGAGGACTGGCATGATTTCGAAGAGAAAACGTTTTAGTTCCGTGAATTCAAGATCGACGCGGTTCGTTTGACAACCGGCAGCAAACATTCAGTGTCGAAGGTAGCCAAAGATCTTGAAATCCACCCCAACACACTTTACAAATGGATTCATCAGTACGGCGAGAAGCCTTCATTCTGATCGCGCACAGTACGCCAGCAGCGACTTTCAAAAATTGTTGGCTAAATACGGTTTGCCCTGTAGCATGAGCCGCAAGGGCAATTGTTGCGACAACACCCCGGTTGAAAGTTTTTCTGGCAGCTTGAAGCAGGAACTGGTATTTCATCAGAAGTATCCGCCCCGCTTCCATGCTCGACAGAGTATCTTTGACGACATCGAGCGATTCGCCGTCTGCACTCGATCTTGAGGTATGAAAGTCCAGCTGATGACGAGGCGATCTATTCGAACGTGTAGCTTAACCCGGTGTCCACTGAACCGGGCGGTGGGAACGGAATTTCCAACGACGCAAGCCGAAAATGCGATTTCCGTCTTGCTCTCAAAATCAATGACTTGAAAAACTGTCCTTGGTTTTGATCGCCCGTCCACGGGCTCCACAGTCTGTTTTTCAACAGCCTGATAGAGAATAAAGAAGCAGTAATAGAGGTAACAAAAAGCAGGATTAAACCTACTTATATAAATTCATTAACCTCAATATTCGGTATGCTTCCACTTGTATTGATTTCAGGTCCGGGAAGTGAGTTTTAGAGGGGTTTAGGTTTAATTATTACAAGCGGGTTTGCGTTTTCGGCATTTTTTATAAAATTTGCGATCCTACACTATTGATGTTTTTACAAAAAGTCAAGAAGTTAGAAAAAATATTACTTAAGAAAACATAAACAATGAAAAATAAACTAAAAAATCTAAACACTCTACACAAATTCTTCTTGCAGATGTTTGTTATACTTTTTTTTGTAGTTATTATAATTAGCTACGCTGTCAAAACATATTATGAAACTAAACTACAAAGCAATATAGATCTTGTTTTAAATAAAGGTGAAAACCTGATCATAGAAAAACTGGAAACTCTGGAGAAAAAACATGAGTTATCAGAAGTAAAAAAGATAGTTGAAAAATTTGTTAGAGAACACCATTTTGAAGCTTTAGTTGCACAAGATATAAACGATCAAACGATAATAAACGAACAACCGAAAAATGTATCAAAGTTTATTTCTGATATATTTCTCAAACATAAACTTTCTGACTTCGAAAAAAGTGTATCAAAAATAATACCTGATCTTCAAAGTGATAAAGTTTATCTTTTATATATCACCAGAAGAATCAACGCAAAAATAAAGATTTTAATCCAACTTGGTGAAGACCAGGTAAAACTCATGGAAAACGAAGCCGCTGAATATATAGGTGTTATAGTATTATCAGCACTTATCATCATCTTTTTTTCATTTATTATTGTCTACAGACAATTTAAAGAGGTGATAGAAAAAAACCAACAGCTCCGTTATACAAATATCAGCATCTTAAATGTACTGGGTAATGCCGTATCAAAAAGAGACAGTGATACGGATGAGCACAACTATAGAGTTACATACTATTCCGTAAAAATTGCAGAGCTTTTAAACCTTGATGATGAATCTATTAGAGATCTTATAAAGGGAGCGTTTTTGCACGATGTTGGAAAAATAGGGATAGAAGATAAAATACTTTTAAAACCAGGAAAGTTGAGTGAAGATGAGTTTGAAATTATGAAAACTCATGTTGATCTGGGTGTTGATATCATAGGTGATGTTAAATGGCTTGAGACCTCTATAAAAGTGATTGCTTATCATCATGAGAAGTTTGACGGAAGCGGTTATCCAAAAGGGCTAAAAGGTGAAGATATACCTATAGAAGCTCGGATATTTGCTATAGTAGATGTATTTGACGCCTTAACATCAAAACGGCCCTATAAAGAGCCTTTTAGTGCAGAAAAAAGTTTTGAGATCATCAAAGATGGATCGAATAAACACTTTGATTCTGAAATAACTAAAGTATTTATAAACAATATCGGACAGTTTTACGATAAAGTAAATAGTAAATCAAAAGATGAATTAGAAATTATGCTTCATGATATTATTGATCAGTACTTCTCAAATGACTAGCTACAAAAATTAAAAAAAGAAATATATTTATTAAACATACAAATATATTTTCACAAAAAAAAACAGTTTATATTTGTCCTTGCAATATTTATGTCGATCTTGCCTTTGGCAATTGATGTTTTCCTGAAAAAACACGGCCAAATCCAAGGTCTTCTGACCTATCAAAAACAATCCGATATATTTTCTTTATCTCTATTACGGCCGGGCTTATCCTTATTCGTTATGCGTTTGAATCACAAATCAACTATCCAAGACGCTTTGAAGTTCACTTTCACAACGGCGAACAAACTTATTATACTGGCCTTTAGTTAGAAACAATCTATGGATTCCGGCTTGTTTTTGTTGGCCCTTATCTAAATTTTTCTTTTGCTCGAAGCCAACTCTAATAACAGCCAATGAATCAAGGTCAATCTCTATAAAATAGCGAGTATCTTCATCTTCAATTCTGCTCATCGATATTTGCCTCCGCGTGTGTTTGACTTTATGCGAGCATTACTGTTTTAGACATATAACGCTGCCATCAACCGCAGAGTAATGTGGCCCGCTTTTGCAGTGTCTTTTGCAGAAGCAGGACAACGTTGCCGAATCGGCGTGATGGCTTTGTTGTGATCTTACTCACGCTAACTCACAGAGTTCACGAGCTAAAGTTTCTAGACCTTCAACCCCATGTGCATGGAAATGTGCTTCACTACTCAATGTTTTCGAGCTCTTACTAAATAGTACGGACTTCATCCCGGCAGAATTCGCCCCAGCCACATCGTATTTAATTGAGTCACCAATATATATTGCGTTTTCAGGAGCTACGTTGATTCTACTTAGCAACGTATGAAAAACTTTCGGATCAGGTTTATATACTCCGATATCCCCCGAAATAAGAATCTCGTCGAAGTATATATGTAAGCCAGAGAACGCAATACGCTTTCTCTGTTCCTCTCCATCATAAGCATTTGTGATTAATCCAAGCTTAAAACGCTCTCTCAGTTGAACCAATACATCAACGACACCATCGAATGGTACGCAAGTGCGTAAAAGCTCGGCTTTATAGATTTTTAAAGCTGAATCGTCCCATTTCATTCCGTGTCTCTTAAACGTTTTTTCAAGGCGAAACCTGTGCATCAAAAGAGGGTCTATCAATCGCTGATCAACAAGCCGGTGGAATTCCATTATTTCATCTACGGCGGTTTCCAGAAATTCATCAAACGAAACGTTTGCTTCTGCAAAAGAATGCAAATGCTTGAGACTTTTTATGTCAGAATCAACAAAGTCCACCAACGTTCCGTCAAAATCAAAAACGACAGCTTCAATCACGCCTACCTCTTTGGCTCAGAACAAGACTGTAGAAAAAACCAACAACTCTCATGATTGAAAAAAGTCGACCTCGAAATTTTTCCGCAAATTCACTTTCTTTGTCTATCGAATGTTAAAGGGCATCTCAGAAAATCGCCTTTATGAAATATCCCGACCTTTTTTCTACCGTATCGACAAGTTGTTATGTCGTTCTTTCTATCATACGCCACAGAAAATCATGTGACGATCCTCACTGTTCAGTCAGTTTTTCTAACTCTATATCATACCTTTCCCGTATAGTAATGGAATTCGGATAACAGGTATGAAGCCATGCCAAAAAGTCAAATTTGCTTTTGGCTTTATCAGTCGGCTAAAAAGAAGCCTTCCTAAAAAAAATTGTACAAGGGTATAGTATTATGAGGAAAAAGGTTGTAGAACCACCACTGTTTTCAGCCGGACACCACGCGACTAACCGTCAAATGGTGCCGTCCGATATGGTCGGCAATTTCTTTAAGAGTATAGCCGTAATCGAGATGGGCCTTCTTTATCGCCAGAACTCTCTGTGCTTTATTTGAAATACCGGAAAACAGCTCATTGAGGCATGGATGTCCAACCAGTTGTTGCTGAGGTGAGCTCTCTTTGATTTCCGCTTTTATCCATAAGGTAAGGAGCCATCCTGCTGACAACGTTTTGCCCACTCAGGATAAATTGACTGACAATGCCCTTCAAGGGGCGATAGTCAAGGCCACAAGGACCAAATACAAATTCACGATATCTCTCCCATTGTCATTCACCGGCATCGAACATTGATGCGCCCTGACGCCTAACTCAGATGGTGCAAGAATGACCAAAAACAGACCCATAAAGGCTGATTGAAAAAGGCTCCATAGACTGTTGAAAAAAACAGACTATGGAGCCCATGGGTGGGCGACTAAAAAACAAGGACAGGGCTTCATAATGCCTTGATTTTTTTTAAGCAATCCGTAAATCGCATTTTTGGCTTGGGTTATGAAAAAGACCGGGGGTCTTTTTCAACATCCTGCTAAGGCTCTGATTTTTTACGCAACCGGTTCATTGCCGCTCTCAGGCTGATGCGTAAGCGTTCAAGGGCTTTGGCCATGTGCCCTATTTCGTCATCCGTTTTAGCAACAATGGGTTCTTCGATTTGGCCATCGGCAAGATCCATCACCTGTTGCGTCAGTTTTTCCAACGGGCTCAGGGCGTACTTGATGCCGGCAGCAATAACGATAATGGCTGCAACCAGAATTGCGGCAAGAGTCAACAGCAGGGTGTTGCGCAAAGAGGCTTTCTCTTCGTTGGTTCTCAACAAAGAGAAACCAATGCGAAAGTTACCCCAATGCTTTCCTTTTACCATAATGGGCGAGGCAATATCCCAGGTAACATCACCTTCCCCACGCTGATAAAACTGCAGGAATCCTTCCTGACGATTCTGTGCGGCTTTAATGCCGATGGGGTCGTTGAAAACCTGCTTTGTGTGATTGCCGAGGCGATCTTTTTCCACATCGCCGGTGATCGGTTGCTGGTAACGCATGTTGTGCGTCGGCAGGTATCCGTTTCTGTCAACCGCTATGGCAGCGGTAATACTGGGATCCTTGAAGAACTCTTCCTGCAAATCAAGGATGGCTTTATCGAGGTAAAAATCGTATTTGGTATGGTACTTCGGAGGATCAAAACCGGGAATTTCCTCATACTCGGTGTCAAAAGCCTCATTAAGGGTAAACACCCCATTATCGATGGCTTCCTCCAAGATGCGACCGACGATTTTTGCGCCGAGAATGGATTCAATGCGTCCCCTTTCAAGGAGCTGTTTTTCAAGAGAACGACCCTCCTGAGCGTTAATAAACCATGCTCCAGCGCCAACAACAACCAGAAGCAGGATGCTGACAACAAATGTTACTTTAAATGTGATTTTTTTAAACATGTCTCTCTTTCCTCCTAACTAACCCAATTTATTTTTTGTAGCCAATGCGTACAGCACCCCAGTGCCGACCATTGATATGGATGGGGACGGAAAGTTCCATGATGTTTTCGCGTCCGGTATCCATATTGCAGCTTTGCAGAAGATAGCTTTCCATGTTGTGGGCTGCAGCCAGTCCACAGTGATCATTGGCCATCCGTTTTGCACGGTTGTTCAACTGGTCGACTTCTGAGTCCCCTGTCAACGGTTGTGAGTAACGGGTGTTGTGGGTTGGCAGGTAGCCGTTGCGGTCAACGATGACGACATAGAGCAGACGGGAGTCCTGCTCCAGGTATTTATCCAAAATCAGTCGCATGGTTTCATCGGCCATTTTGTCGTACTGGGTGTGATATTTTAAAGGGGATGTTTGGGGAATCGGGATATAGAACGTATCAAAAAGCTGCCCTTCCCGCAGCTGGCCTGAAGAGATGAGTCGTTCCATCTGGCCAAGGATCTCCTCTCGACACTGTTGTGCCCATGTCAGCACGTTATGGTCGAATTTCGATTGAGGCTCCAGAGCCACCCCCTTCAGGGGAAGCGCGGTTATCAGGAGAACAAAACAGAGCGCAATGACCGTGTTCTTAATATGTTCCATAGGAAGGCTCCTTTGCCTGCTCAATTGTTGTTGTCTACAGTGTCTTGGATAAGGGCCGAAATTTCCTGAAACAACTGTTCATTGCCGACCTGCACGTCCTGGACAACAAGCAGGCTATACTGCTTTACAGGGAAAAGAAGCAGCATGCGTTCGTTGCTTACGGCCAAAGAGACGCCCCTGAATTCCTGGTGTTCCCCGAGGGTGCCGTTGGCTTTAGCTCCCTGCTGTAAAAGTTCTTCCATCCATTGCCGATAATGGGATGGATCCTGTAAATTGTGCGCCAGGATATTGCCGCCTTGCTGACTGAGGAGATAACCACCGACACCGGGAAGGGCTGTCAGCTTTTTTGTAAAATCTGAGACCTTAGCCACGGCTCCCCTCCATATTTTTTATTTCTGAAACGGTATTGGCGCAGACGACGAGGTATTCATCGAACTGCTGCTGTTCCTCCAGCTCATCGCGCAGGCATGCAAGGAACGCATCAAAGGAAAAATCCAACTGATTTTTCCACTGGTCCAGGGCGTCATCAAAAATAATCTCCGCCATGGGTCCAGCGATTTGGATAAGGCCTTGGCGTAACTCTGGAATTTTTTTCTTGAAGAAAAGCTCTGGTTGCGAAGAAGTCGGCGCCACCGGTTCGGATGAAAACGCCGACTGCTGCAACATACTGAGAGAATAAGCAATCATGTGTTCATTCATCTGTGACTCGCCGAGAATGACGGCGGTGTTATCTTGCCAAGTTGTAATCACGAGTGACACCGTGGCAAAATGCAGGGTCAGGCTGGTTGTTGTTGTCAGCTTATCTGTGGCCTGAGAATAGAGTTCGGCCATAACGGGTCCGAGGTCTTCCCAAGCGCTCGCGGAAAAAAACGACGGCATGCGATTGAGCGTTATCTGTTGCGTAGAATCATAGAGACATATTCCGAGCACACCCGGAATTTCCTTTAAAGCTGCAACCATCTGTTCCATTCATGCCCTCCTGTATGAATTGATTTTCGTCAGGCGCGCGGTTACCGCTCAGGCGATGGCAATCCCCCTGCCACAACAATCGGACGACGCAGCTCGTGCTCTGACAACACGAAATCTTCGGGTCTGGCTTCGCCTCGCACCATTCCCACTGCGTTGCAAAATCTTGAAGTGGAGTGGCCACTTCGGCGATTTCGCGCCTTGTGTGAATGGCACGATGCTGTGCCATTCACTCGAATTTTTAGCATGGACAGATGCACGAGCTGATTCATTTTGCTTTGGCTGTAAATTTCATCAAAAAGTGTCCTGCCGCCTGGTTCTTTCGCAATCCAGCCGCAATTTTCCTGTTTTCGTGAGAGAAGAATAAATAGGAAAGGCTGTCCGCTTCATTTATTGTCATGAACGTCAATTGCCCTAAACGGAGCACCTCGCTGACCAGCTCCGTCGTCTGTTCAAGCTGTTCCGGGTAGCCGGCGACAGGAGTCCGGGCACGATGCCCATGCGCATATGTCATTTTGCCGGCGAAATTGAAAAGACTAAATTCCACAACCTCTGGAAAACTTTGCAGAATGTCGGCAATCGTTTCATCCTCTTCTTCTCTCTGGCCAACAGTTGTTTCCAAAGGGATATCCAACGGCAACGATTCAGCGATAATGCTGTTTTCATCTTTTCGGCACATCGCCTCCATCATCAGAGACGTAAACGGCTGATCTATTTCGTGTGTAACACTATGCCGACTGTCCAGAAGCTCGATATTGACATTATCCCAGCCTAAAATACTGTAAGCTGCCTCCAGCCCCCCCATGCTGCCCAACGTGGCTGCAATGATCTCGCCACCATGCATGTGTAGTTCACCGCGTGCCGTTGTGGTTTCGACAACAACGGTGCAACTTTTCTGCTCCATGTTGATCAACTGCAACACGGAAGTCAGATTCAGTCCGCGAAGTTGACCCTTTGTTCTGTCCTGTAACTGTTTACAGATGATTTCAACAACTTCGGTTGCCGGTAGCGGACCTAATATAATCTGTGCAATTTTCAGATCAGTCAGTACCGCGGTTTCCAATTGAGGAGGACAGACAAGATAAACGGGCAAAGAGGCTTGCTGCTGATTGAGAAGCTGAATACGGTCAAGAACGTCCTCTTCACTGTCGGCAACAACAAGGGCGGCATCATAGTCTTCTTGCAGTTCTGCCGTTGGAATGGAGTCAGTAAAAATAGATAGCGTGACTTCCATGTCGCTCAGGCGATCAAAAGCATGCTGAAGCTCATTGTTGAATTTGCTCTTTTGGCTGGAAAGCAAAATCCTGTTAACGGTATTAAGTGACAATCCGTAACTCCTGCATGATGAAGTGAAAGATGCGATATCATTCAACAACGACAAAAATAATTACCATTCTTACTAAATTATACAAATAAGTGCCGCCTATTTATTGTCACAACCAAACTATTTAACTATCATGAAATAAAAAATATAAATATTGTGTACAATTAAAAAAACTTCTATTATCATATTTCAAACTAATCATTTAATATGCCATCTATTTTAAAATCATTAAACAATCCTTCATGGCGCATATTTAAGCACTTTCGTAGAAAATTCGGCCTATACAAAGTCATACTGGTGGCTGCCACCGGTTTTACTGCTCCATTACCTTAAAGCATATTTAAAAGTGTACATTGTAGGAGCGGCTTCAGCCGCGAATTCCCATCATGAAAAGGATCAATGACCAGAACAATTCGCGAATCAATTCGCTCCTACAGGTGGTCACTCCGATGACAAAATTCACTGTGTCCGAGTACTCGTGCCATTCTGGAATAATCCTTGGAAATAAAGCTGGCGTAGTTGCCCTAACAGGATGTTGAAAACGTCCCATCCGGGGCCTTTTCAATGACACAAACCAAAAATGCGATTTCCGTCTCGCTTACAAAATCAAGGACTTGAAAACCTGTCCTTGATTTAGATCGCCCGTCCATGGGCTCCCCAGGCTGTTTTTCAACAGCCTGCTAAAATTCAAGACAGTGACTAATTCGTACGCGACATACTTTTCCCATGGCCCTCAGTTTTGGATAGCTCATTCTTTCTCTGAAATGCTCTGCTGGCCTTCTCTTCGTTGCGGTGACACACAGATCTCTTTAGTGATCCGGCGTTTTTCTCTACCAAATGAGACCTGTCGGTTTGATTTTGGTTCAAACCATTTGCTCTAATCTGACACCTGGAGTCAGTTCACAGCCTTATTGCGAAACAGATCATCTCTGAAACAGCAAAAAACATACCCGTATAAAAGGAATTTTTAAAAAAATTATAACATTTTGAAAATATTAGACATTTATTGGGATAAAGCAAAAAAGAGGCAGAAATACGACCCGTTCAGTGCGTTGCAACGTCTCAAATTGAGATTCTAAGGAAAGACCAGGGGTCAGGGAGAGATTGAGGGGCAGGTCTTGGATTACCACATTTTTAATGCGCAACATCGCATAAAACAAAGACCGCCTGCATCGCTGCAGGCGGTCTTTGTTCGTCCAATTATGATTCCTTCCACTTCAAGCCATTATCCCCGCTCAAGCGGTAAACTGAAACAAAACGTACTGCCCTGTCCCTCTTCACTCTCCACCCACACCTCACCGTTATGCAGCGAGATAATTTCCTTAACCAGCGGCAAACCAAGGCCGGTGCCACCGACTTTCTGGCCGTTTTTGGTGTCGATGCGAAAAAAACGATCAAAGATCTGCTCTTGGACAACAGGGGAAATACCCACACCTTCATCTTTGACGCTGACAACGACACCGTTCTCGTTTTGTCGGGCCGTTAATGTTACCGTGCCGCCCTTGGGGGAATATTTAATGGCATTGGAGATGAGGTTTTCCATCGCTTGCTGCAGACAAAGCTGATCAGCCGATACCAGCGGAAAGTCTGTGGGGCAGTCGACTTTTATGGTGTGCGTTACAGAGTATTTATCAAAAAGCTGACAGAGTTCACCAAACAGCATGGACAGGTTGATCCAGGTGAAGTTGACACAGCCCATTCCGGCGCGCATCCGTTGCAGGCTCAGCAGGTTGTCAATCAGTCCTTTGAGGCGTTGGCTTTCTTTGAAGATAATCTGCAAAAATTCCTGTTGTTGCTCTGCGGGTACCTCATTTTCCAACATGAACTCGCAAAACCCGAGCATGGCTGTCAATGGCGTGCTCATCTCATGGCTGACGGCGGAGATCATCTCGTCTTTCATCTGATCGAGCTTTTTTCGTTCACTGATATCCTGCGCCACACACACCAGGTAACGTGTCTTTTTGAATTCAACGGTGGTTAAGGTAAGTTCGTAGATGGCAGAGGAATAGGTCTCCTGCACGTAGGAGTAAAGCGCGCTTTCAAGCTGAAAGTAATGATTGCCTACCCCGGCCGCCTCCAGCCAATCAGTAATGGCTGTGGCAGCGGGCACTTCGATCATATCGAGCAGAGAGCTGTCGGGGTATTGATCCAGAACCAGCAGCGTGCGAGCACTTTTGTTGGCGTTAACCACTTTGAGCAAAGGCACTTCGAGCAGACAGATGGCATTTTTGGCCTGATCGAGCAGAGCCATGTAGCGCTCAAGTTCAGACATTTTTTTGCGCAGTGTCGGATAGTAGGATTTGCGCACTGATTTGGTTCCCATACCAAGAACTTTTTTGCGCAGCTCCTCCTCATAGTGGGTTGAATCAGAGTGCTTCTTCATAGATCACCTCGAGGTCGCGTTTTTTTGCTGACCGAGGATTGGTAACCAGGCAGGGGTCACGTAACGCTTTGCCGACCAATTCCTGAATATCCGTGCGATGAACACCACGATCCGACAAGGTTTCCTGGATGCCAATAGCCTGACGTAAACGACCCACCTCATTCAAAATCAGCTTTTGCGCCTCACGCGACGTCATCTGTTTGGGGCCATTCAGCGACAAGGCCTTCATAATTTTACGAAACTGATTGTCTGACGCGGGAAAGTTAAACTCCATCACATGCGGCAGCAGGATGGCGTTGCATTCGCCATGGGGAAGATCGAAAAAACCACCAAGACTATGGGCCATGGCGTGCACCGCGCCCAAGCTGGCATTGGAAAAAGCCAGCCCGGCCTCGAGGCACCCCAGGGTCATCCCTTCGCGGGGCAGAATATCTTGAGGGTGCAAGATCACATTTTCCAGATTCTCTTTAATCAGCTCAATGGCTTTGAGTGCATGTAAATCGGTGATGGGTGAATGGGCATTGGAAACCGCCGCTTCGATGGCATGGGTGAGTGCATCAACACCGGTGCAAGCCGTCAGAAACGGATCCATGGTAGTGGTTGTGGCCGGATCGATCAGAGACAGGTCCGGCACAATGGCTTTGGTGATAATAGCCACCTTATTGCGGTTTGGGGCATCGACTATGATGGCAAACTGCGACACGTCGGCTGCGGTGCCTGCCGTCGTGGGAATACAGATCAACGGTGGGCCCGGTTCACCGACGGTATCAACACCGACATAATCGAGGATATGGCCGCCATTGGCGACCACCACGGCGATCCCTTTGGCGCAGTCAATCGGGCTGCCGCCGCCGATGGCAATAAGAGCATCACAGTCCGCCTCAAGGTAGCGCTCAACCCCCTGCATCACTTCAAAATCTTTGGGGTTCGGCGTCACGTCTGAGAAGAGAACCGACTGCAGACCTTCCGAATGAAGACATTGAATCACTTCCGCCGTCCAGCCCGCGGCAATGACTCCCGGATCAGAAACAACCAAAACGTTTGTTGCTCCGAGATTTTTGGCATAGAGCCCCGCCTGCAAGCGCGCCCCCACCCCAAAGATGAATTCCGGTGCAACAAATTTACGTAATTCTGTAACCAGCCCTGTCCCCATACGCTCTCTTTATCGATTTATGTATAAGATTTTTTCTGTCTATTTAAAAGAATAGCAGAGATAACTGTTCAAACAAGCGAGAGAATATCTTCTCATCCTTCCAATAAAATCCCTGATCAGAGACAAAAACATCGCCACTCCCCTCTCGCTCGGTTCGATCCCTGGCAAAAAAGACCTCCATCTGCATCTTGCGCTCAACCGCCAATGCCATTAAAGTAAGCGTTTCTATTCTTAACCAGAAATAAGGACATACAATGGGACTGTTCAGTCGATTATTTTCCAGCAAAAGCGATCTGCCCGCGTTGCGCAAAGCGGTTTCTCAACAACGCTATGCCGACGCCCTGCTGATCGTTGAAGAATTACACCATTCAGAACTGAGCGCCGACGAGAGCGCAGAGATTGAAACTCTGGCGGCTCAGGCAGGCAACAGCTTGGCCAAAATCAATCTGGATGAGGGGTTGTACCTGCTTAAAGATCAACAGATCGAGCGCGCCATGGAGCATCTGCAACTGGCCCAGCAGCAAGCGGTTTCCGACGCGCTGCAACAACAGGCCGCTCAAGCGTTACAGCAGGTGAACACGGAACAGCCGATCCCGGTAGCAGCGGCTCCGGCCAACTCCTGTTCCAGTTGCAGCAGTTGTGACCCAACCGATGTTGAAGCAGCGCCACTGGCCGATGAGGACCACCCGGACATGGACGCCCAGCTCGAATTAATCCTCACCAGTTACCCGGAGGAACTAGCCAGCCGTTATCAGCAGAAATGTGCGGACTTTCAGAAAGCCTTTATTCTCGGTCATGAGGGTGAAGAGATTGAAGCAATGAAAGCATTCGGCAAGTTGCCAGCCAGTGAGCAGGATGATCTGTTTGATTTTGAAGTGGGTTGCATCATGGCGCGCCTGGGTGAACGCGGCAAAGCCTGTGATGCGCTGTACTCTGCATTAAAACAGAATCCCAATCTGTTGCTGGCCACGGAAAGCATGGTTTCGATTCTGGTCAGCCTGAAAAAGTACCAGACCGCCATCGATTTTATCCACGAAATGATGGAGAAGAATCAGGATGCCGGTTTCTGCCAGGCCCAACTGGCCTCGGTATACCATGTTAAAAATGACGCGGACAACGCCTTGAGCCATGGACTCAAGGCACTGGAGGCCGGGCACAGCGACACGCGCATTGTGCTGATGTGCGCCATGCTCCTTGAAGCAAAACAACAGTTCGATGAGGCAGAAGCGCTGTATCGTAAAATCCCGGCGAGCGGCGGCGGTTGCTGCTCAGGCGCGGGCATGAACCTGTATCTGGCTGAATTTCTGATGCGCCAGAAACGCGATCTACGTAAGGTTCTCGATACATTCAATAGCGCCTGTCGCCAGGAGCCGAACAATCCGCGCTGGCAATTGCGCGTCGCCCAAACTTATCTGGCATTAGGCTGGGAGAAGCGCGGCAAAGACCTGCTCAGCATCGTGTTACGTGATCCCAATTTGATGGAGGAGCTGCGCAACGAAGGACAAGCTCTGCTGGCAACAGCATAACCCGCCTGATGTCTTCCCGCCAAAACCAAATCGACAGGCCGGTTTCCTCTGAGAAAACCGGCCTGTTTATGTTTCTCGTACGTTGTCAGCCTGACTTCAACAGCAACGTCTCTGCCACATTCTTACCGTTCCTTGAATTTCAATGTGTTTCGAGGCATAGTTAAAAAATATCGGTTCTACACACATAATGGTGCGCCCCCACTGACCCTTTACTTTCGCCAGGAAGGAAGCCATGCGTAAATCTATTCTGTTGTTGATTCTGACTCTTTCGGTCGTTTCAGTGTCCCTGCTCTCCGGTTGTGCAACTCTCGGCCCTAAATTCACTGAGCCCGTCATGGTGCCAGCTAAACAGGCCGTCATCTACGTCTATCGTCCCCGCTGGGGTACCACCGGCGATGAAATGCCCGGTATTAAGATGAATGACAAGGTGATTGCCAATACATTACCTCAGCTCGGCTACTTCCCTATCGCGGTCACGCCCGGCCAATACACCTTTACCCCCAAGCTGATTGGCATTTACAAAACCACACCGGTTACCGTCAATGCCAAGGCGGGACAGGTTTATTATGTAGAACTTCAGGTAAAAATCGGCCATTTGCAATTCGCCCTGGCTGATCCCGACAAGGCCAAAGCGTATATGACCACCTGTTATCGCATCGATCCCAAATTTGCCGAAGACTCGCGGATCATTTTCGACGACCCGGTCTCGCAGAGTACTCCGGCAACCACACAAACACAGACAGACAAATCGGCGGTTAAAACGAAGCAACCGGCCAAAGCCGTTGTTAAAACAGCGCGATTGTATGTCAAGCCAACACCGAGCAACGCCCGCATCCGCATTATGAACATCCGACCCAAGTTCGAGCAGGGCATCACTTTAAACTCCGGGCGTTACCATATTGATGTTTCGGCAGCAGGTTACGAGAGCTACTCGAAATGGATCACCTTAAAAGCGGGTGAAATTCGTAGTATGTCGGTGAACCTCAAGGCACAAGAAACCAAGACGACTGCCACGAAAGCCGTAAAAAAAGCGCCGCAAAAGGCCATCGCAGCACCGGTACACATCAAGCCCGTTAAAGCCCCGGCTAACCTCAGCGGTGAACAGAAACGGATTGCCAAGCTGCTGCAAAGTGATTCAGCCATCGACGTACGTAACGGTGCAAAAAATGTTTATTATCACCACTCCAACAGTCCCTATCTGGCTCAGGTTGCCGAGCAAACTCTGCTGCGGGAGTATCAGAAAGAAACCAGTGATCGCAATGAAATCGATGCCCTGGCCTGGTTGTGCAAAGCATTGGCGCAAACCCATGACAGCCGCTTTTCAAAAACGCTGCACGCCGTATCAGAGGATGCCTATCATCGCAAAGTCCGCAGTTATGCCGCGAAAAGTTTGAGCCAGTTGTAAGTTGAACATGCTGTTTTACGGATGCGGTTAAGCTAAAAAAGGTCACTTGCGGTATACGCAGGTGACCTTTTTTGTAACAAGCGGCGAGTCGCCAATGAACGACTGATTGATGCTGTTATTTTTCAGTGGTGTCCTGACACTTCTGCCAACTGGGATCAGGATCAAACAGGCTGATCTGAAAAGTCAGCACTGCGGTGTTTTCACCGAGGTCCTTTTCGTAAATCACCCCTTCCTGATTCACTATAAAAGTCATGATGCCGGAGGCTCCGTAACGGGCCGGATAGGCGAGCAAGGCAAAGCCCAGAACCATCTTGTCGTCAACGATATAGTCAAACACGCCACCATCCGCATGATTACCCTGCGCGGTAAGAATCGCGTAATAATCGCCGTAAAACGGATCGTCAAAACCGTCTTGTTCCCCGGCATGCTAACCTTTGGCCACGGCCTTGGCGATTAATGGGCCAAATGGACTTTCAGGCACATTCTCCCGTTGGGGCCAGTAGAGCCCGTCTTTTTCACCTTCATGGCTGGCGAGATAGCGGGCAAACACGGCCACTCCATCTTCACGCGTCATCGCGGCAGATTCCCGTTGTGCCTCGGTATAAGCGCGCATCACTTTAATAATATGCAATTCGTTGCGACCAATGCGTCGGTTGAGCAGTTCATCCATACCGGCAGCCGTATCAAAAATCCACCCGCCATCCTGCTGGACCAGCGGGATGGGAAAGGGATAATTGCGTTCTCCAGTAATCAGAATCTGCGGGATTGGCGTTCACTGCGTCCGTCGCCAACTCGGCTAAAAATAGTCTCGCGCTTATAGCGTCCCTCATCTGCTTTCTGCGGTTGAATAACGGCCGGTTTACGCATCTGTAATGTCGAACGTTCTGCCGTTCTTACGTTTCTCTGATGGTGCTTACAAAAATTTACACTGCGGATTTTCAAGAAACGGCTCTCACACAAACACCAGCGGCAGAGTTCAAGAAAATCCTTGCGGGTCCCTGCGGCACAACGTATGATCCGTTCTGCTTAAAATACCCACAAAAGAACAGGATATCGTTATGAGCTTACCCAACTGCCCGAAATGTAATTCCGAATACACCTACGAAGACGGTCTGATGTTTGTTTGCCCCGAGTGTGCCCATGAATGGCCGCAACAAGGTGAAGAATCGGCTGAACCGCAGGAAAAACAGATCCGCGACGCCAATGGCAATGTGCTGGAAGATGGCGACAGCATTACGGTGATCAAAGACCTCAAGGTCAAAGGTTCTTCTCTGGTGGTCAAAGTCGGCACCAAGGTTAAAAACATCCGTCTGGTAGACGGCGATCACGATATCGACTGTAAAATTCCCGGCATCGGCGCCATGAAGCTGAAATCGGAATTTGTCAAAAAGAACTGATTCTTCACGGGGAGTTGTCCACAAGGCAATTCCCCGTCTCTTTGCTTTTGATTTTCCGCCTTTTTTCTCTTCGTCTTTCCGCCCTGTGGCTACGTGCGACAATAACAACAGAATATCTTTTTAACGAGGAGCCGCACGTATGAGCCAACTCGTTTTAAATCGTTACGAAAAAAATGATCATGGTGCGTGCATTCTTGATGTTTCAGCAGGACGAGTGGACGGTTGACATGACCCTGTATGAGGATCAGATATTCGGTACCATTTTGAGGTCGTTCTGTTCTCTGATGGTCGTGCAAGGTATGATTAACTTTTCAGTATGCCTGATGCCATCATCAATCTCTAGACATAATGGCTGACAGTTAGAAACAAAAAAGGACCTGCCCCTTGCAAACGTGGGTTATGTTGAAAATTTAATAACCCCAACACAGAGCCAAAACCAAGGAGGCAGGTCTTGAAAAATTCTAGCATGTTTATCGGATTGGACGTCCATAAAAAATCTATTGAGATAGCCATTGCCGAGGACGGTCGCACTGGCGAAGTTCGCCGATACGGTGAAATTGCCGGTGACTTGTCTGCTCTGGACAAGGTGGTTAGGAAACTTATTTCAAAAGGAGCTGAACTGCACTTTGTCTACGAAGCCGGTCCTTGCGGCTATGAGATTTACCGCCACCTGACAGCTCAGGGATTCGATTGCCAGGTGGTGGCCCCCTCAAAGATTCCAAGGAAAAGCGGCGAGCGGATAAAAAATGACCGCCGGGATGCGCAGATGCTTGCCCGCCTGCATCGGGCCGGTGAACTGTCCGGCGTCTTTGTCCCTGCGGCGGAAGATGAAGCGATGCGGGATCTCACCCGCTCGAGAGAAGATGCCAAAATAACGCAGAAAAAAGCCAAGCAGCGCATTCTGGCTTTCCTGCTTCGGCATGGGTTCAGATACAACGGACGAACTCCTTGGAGTCAGGCCCATATGCGGTGGATCGCTGAGATTAAAATGCCCCATCCCGCTCAGCAAATCGCTCTTCAGGAATATGTCGACACATTAACTGAGAGCACGTGCCGGGTGAAACGCCTTACGGATCAGATTCAGCAACTTTTGCCGCAATGGCGTATGTTTGAGGTCACCAAGGCCTATCAGTCACTACGCGGTGTCTCTTTAATTGTTGCTGCGACCACAGTTGCGGAAATCGGCGACCTGACACGTTTTGATAGTCCCGTTGAACTGATGTCCTATCTTGGTCTGGTTCCATCGGAACACTCCAGTGGCGAGAAGACGAAACGAGGCGCCATCACCAAGACAGGTAATGGCCATGTGCGCCGGGTTCTTGTGGAAGCAGCCTGGGCTTACCGCCTTCCTGCCCGCATCAGTCGGGTGTTACATAAACGCCAAGAAGGTTTATCACAAGAGATTTGCGCTATTTCCTGGAAAGCCCAACTCCGGCTCTGTGCCCGCTACAAATACATGCTGGAACGGGGAAAATGCAAGCAGGTGATTGTAACGGCCATCGCCCGGGAACTCTGTGCCTTCATGTGGGCCATCGCCCATGAGGTTGACATTCCGGAAGTGGTATAACAAAGGTCAGAAAAAACACTCCAAAATAGGCAGGAGAAAGCATAACGCACAAGAACATACATTCCATGGCAGTTGAAGGGGCGCAACCACGGTCAGGAGAATCCTCGTGAGCACTATTGGATAAGGCCTTTGGCCGAACTCACGATACTAGACAGAGGCAGCTCCGCGACGAAGACAAGTCTGGCGGTATCCAACCCGCGAATATCAGTCTGATGAGCCGTCGCAACAACGGTTCCGCCCCTGCAAGTGCCATGGAACATAAACAGAATAAAACCGCTGAATCAGTTGGGCAGGCAAAGAATATTCTTCTTGACAACTGTCAGCCATATCAGTGCTCGGGCACACTCAATTTTGTTATCGGAAAGGGCATCTGCAGGAGCGAATTTATTCGCGAAGTGTTCTGCTCTTTGATCCTTTTCATGATGGAAATTCGCGGCTGAAGCCGCTCCGACAATGGACAATTTCAAATAGGCTGACGTACGAGCAGGATGTTGAAAAAAGTCCCGTTCGGGGACTTTCCAACGACGCAAGCCGAAAATGCGATTTCCGTCTTGCTCACAAAATCAAGTGCTTGAAAACCTGTCCTTGATTTTGATCGCCCATCCATGGGCTCCACAGGCTGTTTTTCAACAGCCTGCTAGCTGACCAGCAACAAAGAAGGGGGGAACGGCCATGCCGCTCCCCCCTTCTTTTATAACGGAAAATACAAAGAGTTACTCTTCGCCCGATCCTTCCTGCTCATCCAGATTCTGCTGCACCACATCTTTAAGCCAGGAGATCTCTTCCGGCACAAACTGTTTCTGGTAATCGGTGCCCATATTCATGGCCCAGTAGAGCTTTTCCGGAGTCATCTGCACAATGACAAAACCGGGCAGGACCACATAACTGACCTTTTCTTTGGCCCAGCCAGACAGACGTTCCTCATTTTCAAACATCATCAGGTAGTGGTTACCTTCTGATTCGAGAATCACCGGCTCAATACTGTCATCTTTCTGGATATCCTTTTTACCGATATTCTCTTTATCCTCATCATAGACCGGAAGGTAGAATTTCGTATTAAGCACCAAGTCATAAAAAGCGCCTTGTTTTTGTTCATCTTCAATATAATCAGCAAGGGCCTGATCCAGTTCGGTCATCAACTTATCCTTTCGTTACATATAGGTTTTGCCACATCTTCGGGGCGATTATTGGCGTGTAAAAAATCAGCTCTCTTCAGGGGCAAAACACAGTGCATAGTCACTGCATTCTCCACAATTGGGTGACTTGCACAGTAGGGCACCGTTCTGGTCACACAAGGTTTTGAATAAATAGCGCTTCCAGCGCATGCCCTTATGATTGGCTGCCGCCATGGTCGGCAAAAGTCGCCGAATCGAGGCCGTCAACTCAGGGCGTTTGAACAGGCCCATCGAAACCCACAGATGGCCGGGATGAGCTGCTCTGGCCGGGATGATTGTTGCCAGCCAGCTCGCCATGGAACGCTGCACCGCACTGCCCTGGTCGGGAACGTGCGACTGCACAATAGCACGAATTTCATCGTTTGGCTGCGGTAGAGATGGAGCATCCGGCAGACAATGGGACAGCAACTCGGGATCAACGGCCGGGAAACAGGTGTTTAACAACTGGGTAAATTCTTTTTGAGACAAGCCAAGTGCCTGTGCCGTATCCCAGGGCTCCTCGGCGACGATGGTCAGCAGACAGGCGAACAGATGGCGATCTTCGCCTGTGACATCCTGCGCAGCAGGACTGTTCATCAATGCCTGGTAACAAGGATTTTCGGCCGTAATACGCGGGCCGTGATCCTCTTCAACCGGGCTGTAGCTTTCCATCACCTGTCCGGCCCCCATGGCACTACGTACAGCGCCATGCAGCGCCTGAACCGCAATGTCAGCACAATAATCACGCTCAGCCGGCAAGCCGTCGAGACATTCATCAACACGTTGCGGGGTCAGAAGGAGAACATCGGAAACCGGTAGCCCTTCAGCCAACTCGGCTGCCGCAGCACAGGCGGCAATGGTAAAACCACAACCAAACACTTGAAAACGGATGGTGGTGACAATGGTATCGTCAACCTTGATGGCAAAACGTGCGGCGGGCCGGGTTCCGGCCTGACCGTCCTTGAGACCGATTTCACCAACCCCGTCCGGGTTTGTCAACGTTCCGGACCGACTCAGATCCATGGCCCACTGTCGAATCGTATCACTGTACATAGGGTGATCTTTCTGCAAACAAGAGAAAAGACTTCGCGTTTATCGTATCAGAGTGACGCAAAAGATATGCCATCAGCCAAGAACGCATCCTGTTTTTGTAAGAAAAGCCACCAATGCGGCTTTGGCGAAAACATTGACCAGGCAGAGTTTGCGCGCTGTGGTGCTAAAATCGGTGGCGAGAAGACAATCATCGCGGGGAAATGATCAAAAAATAGACAGTAACGACGGATTACCCGTTAAAGAAGGTCTCGATTTCCAATTCATAATTTTGCACCAGTTGTCGGGTTTCGCCAAACTTGATCATGGTTTCATACAGGGTGATCGGCGTGGTAAAACGGTGCAGCCGTTGTTCCATGATGAGACCCCAATGCTCTTTGAGCGACACAAAGTGATCATGGGAATAGCCATCGAGAAAAAAGCCTTCCGGTAACGGCGGCCCACCACGCAGCTCGTAATACAGGTGTTCGCGCCCGCCATCTTGAGACACGGTAAACAACCGGACATCGAAATGTCCGACAGGCCATTCAGCGTCGCGGTGTTCGACCGCGACCTCACCCTGAGGCGATACCGGTTTAAATGGCGCAAACAGGCTGTTGAGAAACAGAGAACAATTGATCCCCATCGGCACGGCCCACAGCAGCAAAAAGGCCAGATAATCGCTATGTTTTCCACCATCATAGTAATGCTGAGCCGACCAGATAAACCCCATTGAAACCGTCACCACATAGATGAAGCCAAGCAATGGCGGATAACGACGCAAATGCCAGACAAACGTACTGGCCAAAGCCGTCACACCAACGACCGCAATCAGAAAGGGACCACTGCGGACAATGACCCGATACGGCGGCCCCTCCAGGTACTGGCCGAACAGAAACAGCACCAGGGGAACCAGTGCCCATCCCGCATAACGCAACCATGATGGTCGTGTGTCTTCAGCATCCCCCATAACGAACGGCATCCTCGGTGGTCTTTGACTCAGGTCGGTTAATGTGTGTCTTTTGCAGGCAACAAAGGCGGCTGCAACTGAAAAAACACCTGCACGCCATTCGCTGAGTCCTGCATCGCAGGCCACCTGTTATCCGGCAGCGCACCATAGAGAACGTTGACGCGCTGCGGCTCGAGGCCCAGATCGATAAATTTTTTCCTGAACTTCTGTTCATAGCGTCGCGCCAGATTCCAGCGATATTCGGCGCTGTACTTATCTGAGCCCTGCCCGCTTATCAACAGACAGCTTTGCGGCCAGTCTCTGGTCAAAGCGTTGAAGGTTGCGACAATTTGCAACACAGCGTGTCGAGCCGCCTCCGACTCGCGCCCCTCTTCGTCAAGATCAAGGCTCACCCCTTGCATCATCCGTTCATCACTGAGAACCTGCAAACGTACCGGAACGCAACTTCCTTCAGTCATAACAGAGAGACGTGCGGGATAACGACGCTGCGAAGGAACGATATTGGGGTTTGTAAAGGGGAGGCACCGCCCCTGCCATGCTTGGCTGAGTTCGCTCCAGGGCCGGGCAGCCGAAAAGATGGCACACGCTCCCTCTTCAGGTGTGTTTTGAACAACCGCCGTTCCAATCTGACGTTCATAACAACAACGCCCGCCGACAAAGGGCTGACAACCGGCAAGACCAAGCAAAACGACTGCGATCAAAAAGCCTTTTCTCCTGATTTTCCACTGTGTTGCCATGCTGTTTTTTTTCAACACACGCTCCATGGTGGTCGCAATATAAAAATCATATCGCTAAAATCTCATTATATGAAGGAGGTCTCGAAGCAACAACTCTTAATTCAAAAGGGTTTGGCAACTTTTAACGTAAATCTGCATGGCACCAGAGGATAAACAGGCTAAGATAGGGGCATGATCTCTTGGTATGGTTACAGTCTGACCGCCCTTCTTCTGCTCGGGGCGCAGCGTTTTCTTTATAAAGTTGCCGCCCATCATGGCTTCGCCTCTGGACGTGTAACCACGGTATTCATGGCAACGGTCACCCTGCTGAGTTGCGGGCTGTACCTCTTCCAACCCCACGCTCAGCCCTCCCTTTATCCATTAGTAACCCTCTCTTTAGCCAACAGCCTGTCGTTCACATTGTCGACCAGAGCCAACATTGAAGCGTTGCGCCACCTCAGTGCCGGGATTATCTTTCCTCTGACCCGTTTGAGTCTGGCCTGCGTGGTAGTGGTCTCGCTGATCTGGTTCGATGAAACATTGACCACCGGTCAATGGCTGGGGATGATTCTGGCGTTCAGTGTGATCTATCTGCTCAGCCAGGAAGCCCGCTTTGATGCGGCATCGCCTCAGGCACTGCGCCGCGGTCTGAGTTTGGTGCTGGTGTGCATTCTGTGCGGAACCGTGGCCTCGGTGTCGAGCAAACTGGCGGCGGTCTCCACGGATAAAGCCGCCTTTATGGCCCTCTCTTATCTGGTGGGCACCCTGTTCAGCGGTCTGACCAGCCGGGTAAAAAAAGACACCCCCCACAGACAATCCTGGTGGCCAACCGTGGCTCTGGGCGGGGCAATGGGCGTTCTCAACTTTCTCGGATTTTATGCATTTCTCAATGCTCTGGAACGCGGCCCGCTATCAGCCATTATTCTGATTACCGGCATGCATTTCATCATTGCCATGGTTCTTTCGGTGTTGATTTACCGCGAGGCAGTCACTTGGCGCCGTGTGGCCGCCATGGTTCTCACCGTGGGCACCGTTGTTTTGCTCAAAGCCTGATCCTTCCTGATCACAGTCCTATACAACGCACG